>JAQWSQ010000013.1 GCA_029243145.1 Planctomycetaceae bacterium
CAGTTCTTGTACTGGTAAATTTCATCCTTGATTTCGAATTCATTCCCCCAAGGTTTCATCGCAGGAAACGAAGTGTCGTGGACACTGATCGTCACGGTCGTTCCCGATCCCCAAGGGTGCCCATTGAAAGAACCGCCGACCATATCCCAATACGGTTTGTAATCTTTGAAGGTATCTGTTGCTGAATGAAATCCGACGAACCCGTGTCCCTTCTGTTTCAACCAATCGTTGAAGAAGTAATCGAGATCTTCTTCTTTGATGGGAAGTTTACCGGTTGTGTAGAAGAAGACGAGATCATACTTTTGCAAATTCTCTTTGGTGAAATCGGCAGCGCAGTCCTGAGAACAATGGACGGTCAGATTGCCCATCTGTTGACCGAGTTGAACCATGGCAACTTCTGCAGGAGCCAGTTCTTGGTCTTGCCGATTCACACTACCGTGCCGAAAGCCTGCCGATTGCGTAATCATCAGCGCTTTTAATTTTTTTTGAGCATGGGCGGGCTGAATCGTAAAAGCCAGCAAAGCGACTGGAATCAAAGCTAAAACAACATATCGTCGAATCACAAATCTTCTCCTTGAAAAAGAATGCCGTGTGTGGGGTTGGGAACTTCATTCTCTCATCATAAAATCAGATGAGTGTAAACGCGAGCAATCTCTGAAAATGTGAGACTTCCCGATGCCGACCAAAAAACAGACTTCCGCGAAAACCTCAAAGAAAAAGATTATTGGTAAAGGGCGTTTTCTGACTCTTGTCCAAGAAAACGGCTGGGAATACGCCCAACGAAACCAAGTTAGCGGAATCGTGGCCATTATTGCCGTCACACGCTATAAAAAAGTGTTATTGACCGAACAGTACCGCCCTCCCATGAAGAAACGTGTGATCGAACTCCCTGCGGGACTCGCCGGTGACACTCGCGAATTTGCTGGAGAAACCTTGGAAACTGCCGCCAGACGCGAATTGCTGGAGGAAACCGGTTATCAATCCCGAGGGATGAAGTCGCTGTGTGGAGGTCCAATTTCGGCTGGATTCGGCACAGAAGTCCTCACCTTCTTTCACGCCACAGGTCTGAAAAAAGTTTCTGAGGGCGGCGGAGATGATTCCGAAGACATTACGGTTCACCAAGTACCGCTGCGGACCGTGAAAAGCTGGCTACTCAAACAAGAGTCTGATACGGTTTGCATCGATCCAAAGATTTTCACTGGTCTCTATTTTGTGAAGTAGATTCTGCCAATTCCCTGATTTTCTCCCTGAATGCCTTCGAATGAAAATCGCCATTGTCACCGCAGGAGGAGCCGGCATGTTCTGTGGCTCATGTATGCACGACAATACTTGGGCGAAAGGTCTGCACGCAGCCGGACACGATGTCACACTACTTCCTACCTACACTCCCATCCGAGTTGACGAAGAGAATCTTAGTTCGAAACGAGTATTTCTCGGTGGCATCAATATCTATATGGAGTCAAAGTCCCGATTGTGGCATCGCCTACCGCGAGCATTGACTCGCTGGCTCGATCACCCCCGCATCCTAAAAATGGCGTCCAAAATGAGCATCAGTAATGATGCCAAGGATCTCGGTGAACTCACACTCGCATCGCTTCAAGGAACAGACGGGCCACAAAACCGGGAAGTTGATGAGCTGATCAATTATCTTTGTGATGACCTCAAACCGGACATCATCTGCTTCAGTAACATTCTGCAAACAGGTGTCGTTAAAACATTGCGTAAACGATTTAACGGCAAAATCTATTGTGTCTTGCAAGGTGACGACATATTCCTGAAAGACCTTCCCGAACCGTACCAATCTCAAGCGGTCTCCCTGATTTCAGATATGGATGAACACTTCGATGGCTACATCACTCATAGCGATTACTATCGTGATTTCATGTCGAATTTTTTGAGTTTGCCAGTCGAGAAATTTCACAGACTCCCACTTGGAATTGAGTTGTCAGGACTTGATGGGAAACCTGGGGCTAAGAAGAACAGCCCATTGACCATCGGATACTTTGCACGAATATGTCCCGAAAAAGGCTTTCACCACAGCTTGGAAGCGTTTCGCCTCTTCCATGCAGAACACTCCGACTCTCGTCTTCTGATCGGTGGGTATCTTGGTTCCAAAGACCAAGCATTCTATGAACAGCAGCTTGAAAACATACGTGAACTCGGAGACGCAGTTCAATACATCGGCAGCCCTACGTCACAAGCCGCAAAAGTGGAAATCTACAAACAGTTTGATCTCTTTTCGATGCCAACAACGTATCACGAACCGAAAGGCCTACCAGTCTTGGAAGCGTGGGCGAACGGTATCCCCGTCATTCAACCCAACCACGGCGCATTCCCGGAAATGATCGAACGGACAAACGGAGGCTTGCTGGTAACTCCAGACAACCCGCAAGAGTTGGCCAATGCCTGGTTAAAATTAGCAGAGGATGAGGGCCAGCGAGAAGAATATTCACATGCCGGACATCGCGGTGTTCATGAGCATTTCAGCATCGAGGCGATGGTTTCAGAAACAATACGCATCTTCAGCGAAAGCTGATCACTCTCTCAATCCCGGCAGTACCTGTATCCAGTACAACAACACATCGGCGACACTCTCCAGACTTTTCGCCGAACAATTTTGTGGAGCATCTGCCGTGGTGTGCCAATAGCGGTAATCGAAGTCGATCAGGTCGGTCGTTGGTATCTTGGCAATCTCGTTAAGTGGGATATGATCGTCGAGCACTTCATGTCTTGCACGGGGAACGAACGCTCGGTTCCGTTTATCGGCGGCGGCCTGCCATACACTTTGCGTCACCTTGGGAGCGTATTTGAGACTATTGCGTTCGTAATAGAGACGCAGCGGCTTCCCGGCAATCATATCGACCAATACGCCGCATTTGTATTTGTGAGCGGGAGGATTGTCTCGATATTCGGTGGCAAAGTATTCCGATCCCAGAAAATATTTATCTCCACGATTGAAGACAAGTTCTTCTCCATCAAACAAAACCATATCAACGCCGTAGGCCACATCTAAAGCCTTGATATGATGGGCCATCTCCATAAACAACGCGACTCCGCTCGCCCCATCATTGGCGCCGATAAATCGCCCACGAGGATTTCGGCGGTCTTGATCGGGGAATGGTCGTGTGTCGTAGTGACAACAAAGCAGGATTCGGTCTTTCTGCTCAGGATGCCAACTGATGACCATATTTTTCATCCGCACCGGTTCACCACTTAACGGGTGTGGAGCATCAAAACTTTGCTCGGCAACCTGCGCACCTAATTTTCTGAAATGATCTACGATAAGTTGCTGCTGCTTGATCATTCCCGCACTACCACTGATGCGTGGACCGATCTCGCAAATCGTTTTCAAATATCCAAACCCTCGTGCGCCATTCACGTCTGGTGTCGCGACTTTTGAATCTTCTGCGTGGAGCAGACTCAGATACAACGAAAGAATTACGCACACCACGAGACATGGAAAGTTAGCGATTTTCATCACAGCGTCTTTCTTGATTATCATACGCTTATAGACGCGATTTGAGGGCTTCGAGTTCTGCCCGAATTCCTTCGGGAAGCTTCTCTCCAAACATCTTGAAATAATCGGTCTGTGCTTCCACTTCTTCCTGCCATTCCTCGGCATCGACAGAAAACAAGAGTTCAACATCGTTCGGATCGAGGCCCAAATTATCAATCTGCATTGTCGCAGGATCTGGCAGGTATCCAATGGGAGTTTCGTGGGCTTCACCCTTCCCCTCACACCGTTCGACAATCCACTTGAGCACATGCATGTTATCGCCAAAGCCGGGCCAGACAAATTTGCCTTCGCTGTCTTTACGAAACCAATTGACGTGAAAGACGCGAGGCATCTTCTCGCCCCCGCGTTTGCCCATATCGAGCCAATGCTGCCAGTAATCGGCCATGTGATAACCGCAGAAGGGAAGCATCGCCATCGGATCGTGTCTCAGTTCGCCCACCTTCCCTGCGGCAGCGGCAGTTTTCTCACTGGTCATTGTTGCCCCTAAATAGGTTCCATGCTGCCAATTGAATGACTCATAGACGAGAGGCGTGGTTGTCGATCGACGACCACCAAAGACAATCGCATCGATGGGAACACCGGCAGAGTTCTCAAAGTCATCCGATATACTAGGACACTGAGCAGCAGGTGCCGTAAACCGACTATTGGGGTGTGCGGCTTTATCTCCCGACTCGGGTGTCCACGGATTGCCCTTCCAATCAATGGCGGAAGCGGGAGGCTCTTCAGTCAACCCTTCCCACCAAATCGTGTTATCGGGACACAACGCCACGTTTGTGAACAACGTATTTGAACGGCAAGAAAGTAGCGCGTTTGGGTTGGTCTCCATACTTGTCCCGGGTGCGACACCGAAGAACCCAAATTCAGGATTGATGGCATAGAGTCGACCATCCGGTCCAAACTTCAACCAGGCAATGTCATCACCGACCGTTTCGACTTTCCATCCCGCATCGAGAAACTCTTGAGGAGGAACAAGCATCGCCAGATTCGTCTTACCACATGCGGAAGGAAACGCGGCGCAAATATGACTCTTCTTCCCTTCGGGAGATGTGATCCCGAGAATCAACATATGCTCGGCCATCCACCCTTCTCGTTTCCCCAGCACACTTGCTAGACGAAGTGCAAAACACTTCTTTCCCAAGAGCGCATTCCCACCATAGTTGGACGAGAAACTCATAATGAGATTTTCATCGGGAAAATGAGAAATGTATCGTTGCTCGGGGTCGAGTTGACCGGTTGAGTGAAGTCCTTTAACAAACTCCCCATCCTCACCAAGTTCATCGAGCGCAATTTGTCCCATACGAGTCATGATACGCATGTTGGCAACAACATAAGGACTATCGGTAATCTCGATTCCCACTTTCGACATCGCCGACCCGGCTGGCCCCATCAAATAGGGAATGACGTACATCACACGTCCCTGCATGCACTCTTCAAACAGCGGATCAATCACCGCATGCATTTCTGCAGGTGCCATCCAGTTATTAGTTGGGCCGGCATCCTCTTTTTTGCCGGAACAAATAAAAGTCCGTCCCTCTACGCGGGCGACATCGTTGATATCACTCCGTGCCAAATAACTATTAGGATGTTTGTTCCCATCCAACATAGTGAGAGTGCCATCGGAAACCATCAACTCATAGAGAGTATTGATTTCACTTTCAGAGCCATCACACCAATGAATACTGTCGGGAGTCGTGATCTGGGCCACTTCCTGTACCCAGTCCTCAAGTGCCTGATGTGCCATTCCCTTCCTTCAATCCTTGCATTGCCATTTATGAAGCCTATCCGTCTGGTAATACAGAGGATATGCCTCTTGTTGGCATGTCGCAAGGTGTGTTAAGGAACTACTGAGTGTTTCCCGCGGGAAACAGGAGTCATGTCACCGGCATATTGTTAATTATTTCGAGCCGCAATCGGTGATTCGTGTCGCCCCATCAATGAACTGAGATACAACAAATTGGAATCCGCGGGCGAAGAAACAGCCATCTGATGATGGGCGGCCTTCAAAAGATCCCGACGACTCACCTGACCTGTCAGGTGTTCTCCATTGATGACTGGTAACCGTCGATAGGGTGTGGAGCGAAAGAGTTGGGCCAGAGATAATAGATCATCCTGTTCGCTCACGGTTTTTGCAGCCGTATCCATAAATTCGAAAATGCGCGGAGGCCGTTTATTCAAAGAGGCTTCCGTAAGATTGACGGTCTCGACAGCATGAGCTGGACGGTCGAATACTGTGTTCTCGTTCCAGACCTCTTCAGTAAGTCGAATTTGAGTGTTCAAGACATCACGACGACTGATTTGGCCGACCAGTTTTTCGTCTCGTAACACGATCAACCGACGGTACGGAGTCTCCAGAAAAATGCGAGCAATCGTCAACAGATCGGTGTGTTCGTGAATCACACGCCCCCGATCAGCATCCATAAACGAACTGACTCGAGTTGTCGGCAATTCCGAATAGGCCGACTCGATCACCACATCCATACTTCCCTTTTCAGAGAAGACACCAATATAGTCACCCTCAGCATCAAGAACCGGTGCTCCCGAAATACGATTTTTCAAGAGATAGCCAATCGCATCGAACACATCAATCTCGGGTGTCAGTGTGACCAACCTGGTCTGCATGATGTCCATCGCCCGCACGCGACGAATTCGCTCAGATTTGCCTCGTTCGGTCGCCAGGCGGGCCGCCTTGGAAAGAAGATTCATGCAACACTTCTCGGAGAATACACCTTGATAGACACCGTGTTGATCAATCACCGGTGCTCCAGAGATTCGACACTTCAATAACTGTCGGATACCCTGTAAAACATTTTGCTCCGGCTGCAGCGTGTGTAGTTTCTTCACCATAATATCATCAGCTAAGCGCGGCTTCGACATAGCGAATCTCCTATTCCATTAGCATGAAGGCTGGCGTCTCCTGGATTTCTGCTGTGAACCTCTTTTTATGATTGATCTCAAAACGGATCATTTGTTGAGCGAACGAGATACAACCGCTTGAGAAATCGAGATAGCAACGATGAACTCTCTAGAAAAACATATGCCGATTGACATATTTGAATTTCTCAAGATTAGGAATCCTCGACTCGGATAGCAAGATATTTTTTCACCGTCGGGTTATGACCTGAAATTCCAAGACTTACGTTTTCAAACACTCTGTCACGCTTTCATTTCTGTTAAAGCATTTATTGAGTTACACTTACAACTACCGTTGGAGGACCACCTGTCTGACAAACTGTTGAAATGAAACCAGACAAGATTTGATCCCACCTGCCTTCAGGAGTACAATTAAGTCCTTATCAGCAGAGACCTTTTTGTACCTCGTGTCGGGAAAAGCCCGAAATTTCGGGTTTCTGCGCAAATCACCATAATAGAAGCCCACCTCAACCGTGATCCCGCCCGGGTGATAGCCCACAATGAGGACAGCAGTCCTACCAAATCAGTTATATGCAATTTGAAACGGATGTCTGAATGAGTGCGTCTGCCGATACAACATCTTCAATTATACCAATGATCGACTATCAACCCCGCACCCGCCTGATCTTCGGACCGGGAACGATGGGATTGATCGGCAAGGTATCGAAAGAGGTTGGAGGAAAGCGTGTCCTGCTGGTCACCGATGCGGGACTCCGAAAAACGGGACAAGTTGATCGAGCCACGGCACTCATTGAAGAAGAAGGCTTACATGTCACCATCTTTGACGAGGTTCGCCCCAACCCCACCACAGAGGATGTCGCAAAGGGGCTTGCGGTTGCCAAAGAGGTCAACGCCGAACAAATCATCGGCTTCGGAGGTGGCAGCAGCCTTGATTGCGCGAAGGGTATCAACTTCCTGTTCACCAATGGTGGACGTATGGAGGATTATTGGGGCGTTGGTAAGGCCAAGCAGCCAATGCTTCCGCTCATTGCAATTCCAACCACTTCTGGAACCGGTAGCGAAGCACAATCCTTCGCTTTGATCGCGAATCCCGACACACACATGAAGATGGCTTGCGGCGACAAAAAAGCCGCCTGCAAAGTGGCCATTCTCGATCCTGAACTTACGGTTAGCATGCCAGTTTCAGTAACGGCCAATACTGGCATCGATGCCATCACTCATGCCGTTGAAAGCTATGTCACCAATCGCAGAACTCCTATCTCGAATTTGTTTGCCGCAGAAGCCTGGCGTCTACTCCATCAGGGGTTCACAGATATCTTCAAACAAGCAGATGACGTTGAGGCCCGCGGCCAAATGCAACTCGGCGCCTACTACGCCGGAGCTGCCATTGAAAATTCCATGCTGGGTGCCGCCCATTCATGTGCGAATCCGCTGTCAGCACATTTCGGAACCACGCACGGCATCGCCGTCGGTGTCATGCTTCCGCATGTGATCCGATTTAATGCCAAAGTCGCCCGTCAATGGTATGGAGAACTGGCTGAAATCGCCGGTCTTTGTGATCAGAAAGACCCCGAAGCCTCAGAAATACTCGCCGATTATATCGTCTCATTGATTGATTCGAGCGGAAGCCCGACATCCTTGAAAGCCTGTCATGTGGATCGCGAATTGATTCCGAAACTGGCATCAGAAGCCTCGCAACAATGGACGGCTCAATTCAATCCGCGCGAGATCACTGCACCCGATTTTGAGGAGCTATATCGATGCGCTCTCGATACATAAGCATCTGCATGATAACCGCCGCGTTCTTATCAATCGGTGAGATTGTCTCCAATGCCGACGAGAAATCGCCGACGATCAGTAAACCCTCCAAAACGAGTTGGGCCTCTTTTCGTAACGGAGAACAACAACGAGGAGTCGCAGGCTCCAAACTGCCCGACAAACTGGAACTCCTCTGGACATACGACACAGAGTTTGGTGTCTCGGGAACCTCGTGTATTGTAGGCAATCAGGTATATGTCCCCACGATTGACGGCCTGCTGCTCTGTTTGAATCGCGATACGGGATCCCTGATCTGGAAATATCGTTCCATCGAAAGTGAGGACCCGAAATCATTCGCTCCAGGATTTAAGGCAGCTCCTCTGATCACCGATCAATTCGCTTTGGTCGGTGATGAAGACGGCGTTTTTCACGCAGTCGATCGAAACACCGGGAAAAAGGCATGGTCGTTTGCGTCTGAAGCCGAGATTGCCGGTGGCGCAAATCTTTCGGGTGACAAAGTCATTTTCGGATCACACGATAGTCATCTTTATTGCCTCAACCTCAGTGATGGAAAGTTCAACTGGAAGTTTCAAACCCAGGACCGCGTCAATTGCGCTCCCGCGATTGCCGACGGCCATACGTTTATCTCAGGTTGTGACGAACATTTACGAGTGATCTCGATTGATGAAGGGAAACAGATTGCCGACATTCCCTTAAATTCTTTCCTCATTGCCTCGCCTGCCCTGTGGGACAACATTCTGTATGTGGGAACTTATGGGAGTGAAGTGGTTGCTTTGGACTGGAAAAAGACGGAATACGAGTGGAAATTTCGAGACGGAAAGAAAGAATTCCCCTATCACAGTTCTGCTGCCATTACTGAAAAATATCTCATCGTGGGAGGTCGCGATAAAGAATTGCATTGCCTCGACCGAAACACCGGCAAAGAGATCTGGAAATTTCCGACTCGTGCCGGAATCGACAGCTCACCGGCCATCGTCGGAGACAGAGTCTTCTTTGGATCCTCAGACGGAAATCTGTATGGTGTGAGTATTGTTTCTGGCAAAGAAGTCTTCAAACACAACGCCGGACGCGACATCACTGCCGGACCGGCCATTGGTGAAAATGTTTTGGTCGTCGGTACTGAAGGTAACCGCGGCAAGATATTTTGTTTCGGCAAGAAACTCGAGTAGTCTTTTTTTAATCTCAGAAAGTGAGTTATTCATGGCGACCGATACTTCAACAACTACGGAAGTCGGAAGCTATTTCATCTCGAACTATCCGCCTTTCTCTCTCTGGTCCAAAGAGCAAGTCCCTGCCGCACTCGATGCGCTGTCGAATCCTCCCCAACATAAGCGACCACTGGGGCTTTATATTCACATTCCGTTCTGTCGGAAACGCTGCAAGTTCTGTTACTTTCGCGTCTATATTCAGCAGAATGCGAAGACCATCGAAGAGTATGTGCAGGCTGTTATCGCCGAAAACAAAATACTGTCTGAGCAGGCTGGGATTGCAGGCCGTAAACTGAAATTTGTCTATTTTGGCGGAGGCACCCCGTCATACCTAAGCTCCAAGCAGTTGCTCTCCCTCCGCGAGCGGATGAGCGAATATGTCACTTGGGATGAAGCAGAGGAAGTCACCTTCGAATGTGAACCAGGGACGTTGAGTCTGGAAAAAGTCAAAACGCTGAAAGAAATCGGCGTGACCCGAATTTCACTCGGCATTGAAAACTTTGACGATGCAATCCTAGAAGCAAACGGCCGAGCACACCTCTCCCCCGAAGTGCTCAAGGCGTACGGATGGCTTCAGGAAGTCGGCTTTCCGCAGGTCAACATTGACCTGATTGCCGGAATGATCGGCGAGACCGATAAGAACTGGGACATCTGCGTGGAAAAAGCCCGCGATCTCGATCCCGATAATATCACCATCTATCAAATGGAACTCCCCCACAACACGATCATCTCAAAAGAGATCAAAGAGCTGGGAATCACGTCGCCCATTGCGAATTGGCCCACCAAACGACGCTGGGTCTCCGAGGCGATGGATACGCTTTCTGAAGCAGGTTTCAAAGCTTCCAGCGGTAATGAATTGGTCAAAGATCTGGAAAAGGATAAGTTTGTCTATCGCGACAATCTCTTCCGCGGCTCGGATCTTCTGGCGACGGGAGTCTCTTCCTTCGGGCAATTCCAAGGTGTTCAATACCAGAATTTCGACCAAATCGAGCAGTACATGCAAACGGTCCAAAATGGTCAGCTGCCCATCAATCGAGCATTGGTTCCGACAGATCATCAGGTTCTCATTCGTGAATTCGTCTTGCAACTCAAAGAAGGTCAGATTGATGCGGATGACTTCAGAGCGAAGTTCAATGTCGATGTACTCGAAGAGTTTTCCACGCCTCTCGCCAATCAACAGGCTGCCGGATATCTGACTGTCGAAGGGGATCAAATCAAACTCACTCGCAAGGGTTTATTGCAGGCTGATAGCCTGCTCCCCGAATACTTTGAAGAGAAGCATCGAGCGGTCCGCTATACCTGATCTCATGAACTCTCTGATGCCTCTACTGACTCTCACACTCAGGATGAATTTCAAGTGAACCCACTGGTTGAACTCAAAGCATTGACCGATCTGTTTCCCGATGAGGATCCATTATTTTCCAAAGCCGAACATTGTCCGTCATCCCTCACCCCCGAGCCTTACAAATCCATGCTGGTCCACGAACACCACATGACCGTGACAATGGAGAAGTATCATCACTCACCCGTTGAAGTGCGGGTTTTGGATCGGAAAGACTCTGAAGGTCTTTACTGTCGAAAGATCGTTCTCGTGAAAGAGGGAACCAATGAAGTTGTGCAGTTTGGGATTGTGAAATTCAATTTTGAATATGTCACTCCCCAGGTCAAGGACGAGATTATCGCCGAAAATATTCCGCTCGGGCGAGTCCTTATCAACCACAACGTACTGAGACACATCGATTTAGGGGCAATTATCAAGTTTGAAGCCGGACCGGGACTTGCCAACTATCTTAAAATGAACGAGCAGGAGGAAACCTACGGGCGAATGGCGACAATCTTCTGCAATCATCAGCCAGCCGTTGATTTATTGGAAATTTCGAGACCTCTCTCCTAAAATTTAATATCACGCCATACAAATAACTGACAATTAAAGAATTCGTGATTTTGGCAAACAACATCAACGCTGATCCGATGGATGGATAACTCATGATTACGACGACTCCCAAAGAATACGGACCGCAACCAACATTACAGCAAGAGTACGATGTCATCGTCATGGGAGCTGGCCCCGGTGGAGCGGTCTCTGCCGCCCTCATCGCAGAAGCGGGACTCTCAGTGTTACTATTGGATCGTTCAGAGTTTCCACGCTTCCATGTCGGCGAGTCACTTATTCCCGAAACATACTGGACCTTGAAACGCTTGGGTTTACTCGAAAAACTGAAGGCCAGCAATTTCCCCCGTAAGCATTCCGTACAGTTCGTTTCAGACGGACACAAAGAGTCGGCGCCTTTCTATTTCGAAGACTACAACCCGCATGAATGCTCGGTCACTTGGCAAGTTGAACGAGGAATCTTTGATCAAATGCTGACTGACAAGGCGGTCGAGAACGGCACTGTCTTTCGAACAGACGCCTCGGTCATGGATGTACTATTTGAAGGAGATCGCGCAACGGGAGTGAAAGTTAAACTCTCAACCGAAGAACAGAATCCCGTTCGCAAAATCAGATCTCAGGTTGTCGTGGACTCCACAGGACAGTCGTCATTTCTCGTGAATCGATTAGGCCTTAAAGATACCGACCCGTGCCTCAAAAAAGGAACAATCTGGTCCTACTTCAAAGGCGCTCTTCGTGACGAAGGACGCGATGAAGGAGCCACGATTATTCTGCAAACGGAAGGTAAGAAATCATGGTTTTGGTATATCCCACTTAGCGACGATATCGTCAGTGTAGGATGTACTGGCGACATGCAATACCTGTTTGATAAGTCACGCGGGAAGCCGGAAGAGGTCTGGGCTGAAGAACTCGAACGCTGTCCGGCCCTCAAACGTAGGCTCGAAAACGCCCAACAGTGCGAAAACTTTTATGTCACGAAAGATTATTCCTACAAAGCCACGCAACCGGCTGGCCCCGGATGGGTTCTCGTAGGAGATGCCAGTGGCTTCATCGATCCCTGCTATTCCACCGGAGTTTTCTTAGCGCTCAAGTCGGGTGAATTCGCAGCAGATGCAATTATAGAAGGATTCCAGAAAGACGATCTGTCAGGCACACAACTCTCCAGTTGGCGGGAAACCTACAACAAAGGCGTTGAGAACTTTCGACGCCTTGTTTACGCGTTTTACACGCCTGGATTCAGCTTTGGTTCTTTTTTGAAAATGCACCCCCAATATAAATCACACATGGTCGACATTCTGATTGGTGACGTCTTCAAAGACGGGGTCGATGAAATCTTCCGAGAGATGAATCCAGTCGTCCGGCTAGCTCTCAAGTCACATAACGCGATGACCGACTCAACCAAAACACCGTAATATATTCTTCAAACTGATCTATGAGAAATGGTGCTTCCAACCCGCATCGGGTAACTGGACAAGCTCACCATGACTATTCTTCATCAAAACTTGATCAGAGTCACCTTGCATGACCCCTATCTCATGCACTTCGATTTCGTCTTGTTGCTTCAACTGATCTCCCACTTCCGAACAGACCGTGAATAGCAACTCGAAATCTTCTCCATCCGACAATGCATGATGAAGGCGTTCAGTTTGCGAGAGACGTTTATCAACTCGATCAGAAATGGGAATCTCGTCTTCATTAAGGATGCAGCCAATTACACTCGCTTGAGAAATATGACGAATATCAGAGGCTAAACCATCCGAGAGATCGATCATCGAATGGATGTCATAATGAGAAGTCAGATAGTTTGATTCTTTTAACCTAGGCTGAAAAGACCAATGATGACCTGAAAGAGATCCACCGAGTGCTCCTGTCACAAAGACAGAATCGCCCTCTTTGGCTCCAGAACGAACAACAGGGTGTTCAGGGACTACTCCCGTAATGGCGACGTTGATGATCAATGGCCCGTCATGAGAAGTCGTATCGCCTCCAACAACGACTGTGTCATATTGCACACTAAGCATAATCAGACCGTACATCAGGTCTTGTATGCTTTGAACAGACGCAGAAACGGGAATACCCAAGGAAACCAATGCAGCGGTTGGCTTTCCACCCATGGCGGCTACGTCGGACAGATTAACGGCAAGAGCCTTTCGACCAACCTGTTCATAAGAAACATTCTTCAGGTCGAAATGAACTTCCTCAATCAACATGTCGGTAGCTAATAGGATCTTCGATTGATCAACATTCCAGACAGCACAGTCATCCCCAATACCAAGTTCGATCGAAGAACTTTGATCTTGAGTAAGCTCAGTAATATAACGTATCAGATCGAACTCGTGAGACATGAGACGGGAATTCTTCGGAAAAGTATGTTCCCATCGATGATACAGCCCCACTCAGAAGTTGGGAGCCTTGATAGAGCAACAAATGCAAAAAACAAGAATTAGAATTCGAGCTTGCCATGGAGAGGTTGGCGACCACGCAAGATAAAGAATTTCAAAGCGTTGTCCGTCAGAGTCGTTTTCTGATCGAGAACGTATTCGATGTTATCCACCGAAACAGTTGCCCATCGATGCAATCCGACCACAACGTCTCCCGGCTGAATACCACCTTTTGCGGCCGGGCCGCCAGCTCGAATCGTAGTAACACGTAATCCACTTTCGTAAATCGTCCCTTGCGTGACAGTCTGGCTATCTGGTAACGATTGAAATCGGACACCGATCTCGTCCCAAATACGTGTCGATAGATCGTCTAACTCTTTCGTCGATTTGACGACAGAATCACTTTTCACACGTACGACCTGTGTGGGATCATATTTCCCAACTTCAATTTGTGCGGTTAACTCTTCCTCATCACGTTGATATTTCACTTCAATTTTCTCGCCCGGCTTTTTTCCGATCAATGCACGTTCGAGATCAACTCGGTCAGTGATTTCCAGATCACCGATCTGAAGAATTACGTCGCCTTCTTTGAAACCTGCCTTCTCAGCAGGACTGCCAGTCTCGGCACCCTGAACGATCAACTTTTTCTCATCGGGAGTTTTCAAGTCGCGTGACACAAAGCCGTGACTTGTTTGATTGATTTCATTCACACTGATCAAATCGGCAATCACTTCTCGTGCCTGATCAATGGGGATTGCAAATCCGATTCGTTGGGCACCGGCTCGAATGGCCACATTGATGCCAACAACTTCACCATCAAGATTTAACAACGGACCACCGCTGTTACCGGGGTTAATGCTCGCATCAGTCTGAATCAAGTTGTAATACGATTGACTCTCGTTGACTTCAACGTCACGAGAAAGAGAACTGACAATCCCAGATGTCACGGTATGTTCGTAACCGAATGCGTTGCCGACAGCAAAAACAGTTTCACCAAGCATTAAATCTGAAGACGTCCCAATGTTCATCACCGTCAGCGGCTTAGAGGGTTTGATTTTGATGATCGCCAAATCATGCTTTCGATCATATGAGACAACGCTCGCCTCATAAGTAGCACCATCGACGAGCGTTACTCGAAGCAAATCGACACCATCAACAACGTGATGATTGGTAACAATATAGCCACGTTCATCAATAACAACCCCTGTCCCCATTCCGTTAACCTTGCGACCTTTGGTCGACTGAAAAACGGTCTCGGACGAGTAGGTTGTTTTTTCACTGTGGATATTAACCACCGCTGTTTTGGAATTCCTGACAGCCTTCACGAGTGGGGTTTCACGTCGTGCGCTTGCTGCATAGAGGCCAGTGACAATTGTCATGATAACAAGTGTCTGAATGCCAATGAGTTTGATTCGCTTCGTCATTATTGGGTGCTGCTTTCGCGAATGTCTCTGTCGTGCGTACTCTCGGCATTCATGCCAGTCTGTAAATGCAGTCCTTGCAACGAGAATCGGTTCGTTTGCAGGGATCTCTTGAGAGCCAAATCCATCCGCGAAACAGATTACCTATCCTTCCAGCCTGTCATAACAGGCAAACCATGACGACCTTCCTAATCGGATCCTCACTACCGTTAAGATCCTCACCAAATAGATCTCAAGTTGTTATAGTACAACGACTTTTCAACAGGTTATTTTTGCCCATTCGCTTGCAGGTTTCGTCGTGTTTGAGAAAATAGGTTCTCCAGATCATTTGCAGAGAATATTTTCCATCATCATTCGTTACCAGGTTAAGGATTTAACATGGCGCGCAAAGAAATACTTCTCACAATGCTAGAGACGGATCCTGATGATCCGTTCCTTCATTATGCACTTGGAAAGGAATATCTCTCTTGCGGAGAGAGGACAGCAGCCATTGAAAAACTTCGACATGTACTGGAACGTTTTCCCAACTATCACGCAGCACATTTCCAATTAGGCCAAGTATTGGCCGAAGATGGTGAATCATCCCAAGCGATTGAAATCGTCAAAGCAGGAATTATTGCCGCACAGCAAGACGGTGATCAGCATGCTGTTTCTGAAATGACAGGCTTTCTCGATACATTAGGACAATAGAATTATGAGTGAGACACAAGAGACTGAGCAATTCACATTTCAGGCAGAAATCAAAGAACTTCTGGCTCTGCTTTCACACTCTCTCTACCAGAACCGTGAAATCACAATTCGGGAACTTGTCTCAAATGCTTCCGATGCGTTAGACAAAATGCGTTTTCAACTCGCATCTGGTGAAGCCAGCGGTCAGAACGAAACACTGGAAATCTCGATTCTTCCCGATTCCGATGCCAAGACTCTCACCATTGCAGATACGGGTGTCGGCATGACTCGAGACGAGCTTGTCCAAAACCTCGGGACAATTGCCCATAGTGGTTCCCGAGAGTTCCTCTCGAAGCTAAGTCAAGAAAAGCAGCCAGACGTTTCCTTGATTGGTCAGTTTGGAGTGGGATTCTATTCAGCCTTCATGCTGTCTGAAAAAGTCGAGGTTTTCACACGTAGCTTCTCTGAAGATCAGGGATGGAGATGGGAATCAGACGGCACCGGTCAATTCACGATTGAAGCTGCCGAAGGTCTCGAACGGGGAACACAAATCAAGCTTCATCTCAAAGAAGAAGCTTTGGAGTTTGCCCGCCCTGAACGTTTACAACACATTTTGCAGACTTACTCCACATTTGTCGCACATCCGATCAAACTCGATGGCGAGCAGGTCAATACACAACCCCCCATCTGGATCGAACCGAAGTCACAACTGAAAGATGAACAGTACCAAGAGTTTTATCAGTATCTCACTCACGGGATGGGTGGCGAAAAACCAAACTGGCATCTTCATTTAGCGAGCGAAACTCCGTTTGAATTCAAATCCATTCTCTTTTGTCCCGAATCAAACTTTGAAAATCTCGGTTTTGGAAAAATTGATCATGGGTTGTCTTTGTGCGCAAAACGTATCTTAGTTCAAAATGATTGTGACAAATTACTCCCGGAATACCTGCGTTTTCTGTACGGACTCGTCGATTCAGCCGACCTTCCTCTCAACGTTTCACGAGAAGCGCTGCAAGACAGTACCGTCTTTATGAAAATCAAGAAGGTGATCACCAAGAAAGTCCTCGATCATCTGACCGATCTGCAAGCGGATCAAACCGAACAATATCATGCGTTTTACAAAGAGTTCGGAAACATTCTGCGTGAAGGCGTGAATACTGATTTTGGAAACAGAGATCGACTCAGCAAGTTGTTATTGTTCCCGTCAGACAAGTCCCAGCATGAATCGGGTCTGACCACGCTTTCCGAGTATTGCGAACGAATGCCCGATGATCAGGAACAGATCTATTTCCTCAGCGGGCAATCCAAAGAAAAAATCGGACGAAACCCTCATTTAGAAGCATTCCGCAAGCGCGGCCTCGAAGTGCTACTGCTCGTCGATCCTGTCAACGAAATTATCTTGAGCCAGCTAGAGAAATTTGACGGCAAAGAAATTGTGTCTGTCGATTCCGCGGAAATCAAACTTCCCACGATCAAAGATGATAACGAAGAATCCAACGATGAATCTTCGTCTCAAGATCTTCCCGCTGGCTTCGAGACGTTGATTGAGTTTTTCCAAAAACAGTTGGGAGATCGAGTTGCCGAGGTGAGAAAATCCGACCGACTCACGGATAGCCCCTGTTGCCTCGTCAACAAGAACGGCAAAATGAGTACCCAACTGCAAAAAGTGCTCAGCATGCAGCATGATGATTTCCCCAAGGCTGAACGAATCCTCGAACTTAATCCTCACGCACCGTTAGTCAACCGACTGTCCAATCTGGTGGGAAATGAACAGAATCATGACTTTGTCGCGAATTGCGCCGCCACGCTCTTGGATCAGGCGCTTCTCCAAGAAGGAATTGCCCCCGACGATGATGACATGCCTCAACGCGTCTTTGGAATGATGCAGGATCTTGCGGATGGTAAATCATCCATCGTCACCTAAACCGCAACACACTAAGCAAGCAACGATGAGCAATCCATCCGATCCGATTCTGGCGAGCCCGGAGTTTCAGGCACACCTTGCCCGACTCTCTGAGCTTTCTACCTCGATTGAAAATACGGGAGGTTGGCCCACAAAGTCATGGCAGGCGATGTGTGAAAGTGGAGTCCCAAATTGGTTTGTGCCAGAGCAATTTGGTGGGACTCCCCAGTCAGAGATGACGAAGCAGTTCGGCTATTTGGAACTTGCCGCAGCCTGTCTGACAACGGCATTTGTCCTCACGCAACGAAATGCGGCCGTTTCCCGAATCCTCATTTCAGACAATCACGAACTGAAAACAAGACTATCACGGGAACTCGCCAGCAACGAATCCTTTGCCACGGTCGGCATCTCCCATCTCACGACTTCCAGACAACACGTTAAAGATCCCATTTTGAAAGCCACTCCGACTTCTGAAGGTTGGATTCTGGATGGCGAAATCCCTTGGTCGACGGGTGCAGAAGCAGCAGAGGTGATTGTCACGGGAGGTATTCAACCCGACGGACAACAAGTTCTGTTGGCCTTACCCACCAATCGCACCGGCGTGGTGATCAATCCCGCGCCGAAGCTGTTGGCGCTCAATGAATCATGCACGACTTCTGTCTCTTTAAAGAATGTCTTAGCTCCTCAAGAGCTGTGGTTGATCGGACCCTGTGAGAATGTTCTTGCCGCTGGTAGCGCAGGAGGAATCACCACCTCGGCATTGGCATTAGGGGCTGCCCAGAAATCAATTTGTGGACTCGAAACAGAAGCCGAGAAAAGGCCCGATCTTAGGGACTCCGCTACAGAGCTACGAGCGACTTTGGAGCGACTGAAAGAATCCGTTCGGGAAATGACGACTTCCCCCAACTCTCCACCGTCGGCGGAAGAACGAGAGGCATTGAGAAAACAATCGAATTCCCTCGTCCTCCGCGCTGCACAATCCTGGTTAACGGCCTCTAAAGGTGCCGGCTTCTTGGCAGGACACCCCGCCTCGCGAGCCGTTCGTGAAGCTCAGTTTTTCTTGGTCTGGTCGTGTCCGCAAAATGTGATGGCGGCCGCACTCGCGGAATTCGCTTGCGTTTCGATCAGCTCACCGTAAACACAAAACTCAAACGCTGGCTGAATCAGTCCGATAATGTCTGCTCGCGATTCCAAGCGTCCATCGCCTGCTGGAGGTATCCGGTCAGAGCGTAAATAACCATGGGTGGGTCATCGACCCACTCGATATCTCCCGGCTCAACTCGCCCATCTTCAAGCCGTCGAACGACGACTCGAAATCGAGGTTCGGCATCACGCT
The DNA here is from genome assembly GCA_029243145.1 of Planctomycetaceae bacterium. Classification (GTDB taxonomy): domain Bacteria; phylum Planctomycetota; class Planctomycetia; order Planctomycetales; family Planctomycetaceae; genus JABURQ01. The sequence goes on from JAQWSQ010000013.1 coordinate 18,977, forward strand.
CGACAATATTGCCATTCACGAGATAAGACATCACGCACCTCTCTTCGCTGATTTGTGATTCTCTTATTTGATCTTACAATCCTTCGTTCAACGGTTGAAGATTTCCCGGCAGAAATCGTCCATCTTTGCGAATTAATTCGCCATCGAAAAAGATTTCTCCGCCACCATATTCGGGAGTTTGAATCAGAACCAGATCCCAGTGAACCTGAGAACGATTGCCATTATCGGCTTCGTCATAGGCATTCCCAGGAGTCAGATGGAACGAACCACCGATTTTTTCGTCGAAGAGAGTATCCAGCATAGGCCGCTTGACGGCATTATTGCATCCCAATGACCATTCGCCGATGTATCGAGCCCCTTCATCAGAATCGAGAATCCCGTTCAATGTGTCCGTTTCACTACCAGATTCGGCATGCACAATTTTGCCATCTTTGAATTCAAATTTGATGTTCTCAAAGACAGTGCCCTGATAGCGTGAACCCGTATTGTACTGAATGGTTCCGTTCACACTCTCCTTGACGGGAGCGGTGAAGACTTCACCATCAGGAATGTTGCATTCTCCAGCACACGGAATGACCGGCAACCCTTCAATCGAGAAGGACAAATCAGTCCCCGGTGCCGTGATTCTGACATCCTTTGTCTTATCCATTAAGTCAGCAAGTGGTTTCTGGTTTTCTGACATCTGTACATAATCTGCCGTGCAGACATCAAAGAAATAGTCCTCAAAGGCGGAGGTACTCATATTGGCCGCTTGCGCCATAGAGGGAGTGGGATAACGCAACACGACCCAGCGAGTCTGTGGGACGCGAATGCCAATATGGACCGGTTTCCACCAATGTTTTTGAGAGAGTTGCATTTTCTCAGCGGGTACATCAGCGAATTCGTTACTGTTTGCTGTCCCCCGGACACCGATATAGGCATCCATTTGTGACATCGTGTGACTCTCCAACTCACCTTGTAAAGTCATCGCTTCCTCGGTTGCGTTCAGGTATTGCGACCTGAGAACCTCATTCGATTTCAGACTCACAACCGGAATGGCCCCCCGTTCAGAGACAGAATCAACCAAACGTGAGATCAGTTCGGTGCTGGGTAAATCAAATGCCTCAATCAGCACTTTTTGTCCTGATTTCACCTGACAACTGTGTTCAACCAGCACTTTTGCTAATTGCGAGATACGGGAATCGGCCATGACTGGTTCCTTCAAATTTTGAATGTCTGATAAGATGCTGGTCGTCTGCGGTTGTGTCGGCAAGTCTGAGACGGAAAAATAAGAATTCCCTCTGATGGATTCCAAGTGTGAATCCATGAAATTTCTCTTGAACAGTTTACACTCCCTGCGGGTTTGACAATATCTGGCGTTCAAAACTGTTTCGGCGATTTTTCGTCACGTTTTTTCTGTTGGGTCGATAAAGCCCGCTCACGCGAGTTGGGAGGAACGTGTCTCGGCCTTTCCATTCTCAAACATCTCTCGCAAATCTTCGGGGGCTCAATTCGCGTCAAAAGCGTTCAAGGAGAAGGGGCAACATTCACCGTTGAGCTTCTCATGGCTTAATCCTGAGTCAGTCGAATTTGCAGTGGACGTTTCTCGGGATCGCGATGTAAAAGAGAGACACAAAGTTCCATTAAATCGTGGGGTACTCCATCCAGCATTCTGTCTCTAATTTCAGATGTCGATCTTTCGCTCACAATTTCTCTTAACTGAAGCTCTAACGTATCACTCTGAATGAACTTTTCTTTTGTCAGCAACTCGAAAAGAACAAGACCGACCCCGTAGTGGTCTGTCCGTGGACTAACTGGACCAAACGCTGGATCAATTTGTTCTGGTGCCAGATAGGAAATCGTACCGGCAAGACTTACTGTTTGGTCGGATTGCAACTTGGCCAACCCAAAGTCCGTTAACCAGATTTCACCTGACTCATCAATCATAATATTGTCTGGTTTGACATCACAATGCACGACGCCGGCAACATGCACCAGATGCAGAGTATCAATCAATTCCTCAACAATGCGTCTCACATCAATCCAATGAGATTTAACATCACGAGTCCAGACAGAAAGAGCAGCCCCCTCAACCAGTTTCATGACAAGAAATCGATGACCCGTCGATGTCTCACCGACCGCATAAATTGGGACGACTCTTGACTCCGGGATTCGTGAAGTCGTCACCGCTTCTTCCAGAAAATGAGTGACCATTTCCTCATCGAGAAGATACTTTTTCTTCAGGAACTTTAAGGCAACCGTTTCTCCGGCTACACGATCAACCGCGCGGTACACACGCCCAAACCCTCCTTGCCCAACAAATTTCTGAATCAGATACCGTGTATCGCTGACTCTTTCAATGTTGACTTGATCGGCACGTTTTTCGGAAGCATCCCCACTTTCAATCTCAGTCGAAAATCTTCCCTCCAGAGTTTTACGAATTTGAACGAGACAACGTCGTACTGTTCTTTCGTCACACGCAAGATTCTCGGCAATCTCTTGCTGCGTGTATCCTTGCAACCTCAATTCTACGATTTGACGATTTTTTCCGTGGACCAGCCCCAAGAGTCGCGCAAGTTCCTCATTAAAGATGACCACATGATCGGGAGGTGGTTCCGAACTTGTGAAGCAGAATGAGTTTTGAGTCGAAACTTCGCGATGAATCGACCTTTTGTCAGCCGAGTGATATCGGCCTGCTCTCGTAGCTTTGTTCTGAACCATTTGAACCAGCAAACGCCAAAGATCAACACTTTCCTCAAGCGAATACTCTCCCGCTCTAAGACGCACAAACAAGCTGCGATACACAGAGTGAACAATATCCTCGGGATCGATGCGACGAGAGAGCTGCGGGCTGATTCGTGATCTTGCCAGTCGGATAAGCTTTTCGAGATACCTCCCAAACAGAACTGCGGAAGCAGACTCTTCTCCCTCCCGTGCAGCTTTGAGAGTGATTCGAAATTGATCAGTCATGGCAATCATCATCTATTGCCATCATTTTCCAACTCTTTCTGAAATTTTCGAATATTGATGTCCGGTCTTTTGTCAGTAAGGGACTGACAAGGCTGAACCAGCCCATATTCAGTAGATTTCAAGGAGAATCTTCAATGGCATTTGTAGTCACAGAAGCCTGTTTTAACTGTAAGTATACGCAATGTGTGACGGTCTGTCCGTGTGATTGTTTTCATGAAGGCGAAAAAATGTTATTCATCGATCCAGATCCCTGTATCGACTGCGAAGCCTGTTCCTACGAATGTCCGGTTGGTGCCATCTTCATGGACATCAATGTGCCAGAACAATGGACGGAATACATCGCCCTCAATGCCGAAATGGCTCCGCAATGCCCTTCGATTACGGATTCAAAACCTGCTCTTGAAGGAGAAGACTGCAAGGCGTCGTAAACTCATCACTCAGGTTCCCAGTGACCGCAAGAAGTACAGTAGTCCGATGCAGAAGGCGACCATCACCCAGGATCCCAGAAAACCGATCATGCCAATACGACTCGGGTAGGGAATTTCCCAATCCGGGTGATTGATCAACTTTCTCGTTTCCATCGGAGCCGGGTTCTCGGGCAACGTGCAGGGAATATCAACATGTTCGCCGGGTGTTATTGGCGTACGGATCAATTTGTAAAAGTGATCTAGTTTTTCTTTGGGTGTCGGTTTCGACAGGAAGCTGGTCACGATTCCTGAAATGGCGCCTAAAGAAAGGTACATTGCCATCTGATAAGGAACACGAGTGTCGGCAGAAAGGAACTCTCCCGCTTCCGTCACTTTAATATTCATCACGGAAGGAATGATCTCGGCTAACCAGTGACGAACCATGCTGGGGAAGTAATCAATATTTTGTTGCAGGAACTCAGAGCCTCCCATGCTGGCCATCCAATCCAACGGTTTGTGCGTTTGCGTCAGATACCAAACGCCCGCCGTGATGACAGTCGAGACCCAAACGGCTGCCGGGCTAAATCGTCGCCAGAGCAGTCCAATCCAGAACGAAAGACCGATGAAAGCTGGTAACGCCTGAATGTATCGAGTCAGCACTTGAATGACGTTGTCAAACTGGGTCAACATCGCCAACGCCAATGCAACAATCCCCAAACTGGCCAATCGCCCCACCCACAGGTAATGCGTCTTACTCGCCTTTTTGACCATGAATCGACGATAGATATTCTCGGTAAATAAACCTGCCCCCACCACCATTTGAGCATCACAGGTGCTCATGACGGCCGCCAGAAGTGCGGCCATCAAAAGTCCCACCAAGCCATGTGAGATCGTGGGAAGTATATCATGCGCCGCACGTCCGAAGACTTGATCGGCGAAATCTCTGAACGCATCGGGGCTTTCGTTGATGGCGGCTAATTCGACATCGGTGATGTAGCCGTTCTCTGGCGTCAAATAGATCACAATGCAGGCCAACCCCGTGAAAGACCAGGCAATCGTGCAAAACCTCTTGATGAAGTTTCCAAACGTGAAGCCGACACGTCCTTCCATTTCTGTCTTACCCGCTCCACAGACACCCATAATGTGTGGCTGAACAACGATTCCAATCAATCCCGAGATGGAGAGCATCATGACGAAGAACGGTGTGATCGGTTCATTCCCGGTCTTCTGGGCAAACTCTTCATCGATGGTCAAACTCAGCATCTCTTCCCCGCTAAAATTGGGGACACCTTTGTGGAGGGCTTCGAAACCTCCCTCAGTCCCGGCGACATTCGCCGCAACCACTAAAGCGAACGGCAGCAACAAAAACGAAAAGACAATCGTCAAGATTCCTTGCAGGAAGTCCGTGATAATGGCTGCACCAAGACCGCCCGCAAAGCCGTACATGACAAACATGATCGTCATCGCACCAATGGCGTATTCTTTCGGAAAGAACGGATCACCCGTCGCCGGATTGATGCCTCCCGCCAGTCCTTCAATCATCGCTCCCGCACCAAACAATCCACCGGCAATAAAGACGACAGAGATCAAAATCCCCAAAGCGGAATACAAAGTGGCCGTCGAACTGTTGTAGCGTGCTTCGAAGAAGTCACTCGTCGTCAACGCCCGCATGCGACGAAAAACCGGAGCAATGATCCAATAAAAGGGTGTCGCAATCAGCCACAAAAATTGATACCAAATACCGGCCAGTCCAAAACGAAACGAACCCGCCGCCACACTGACGGCCTGTTCGCTGCTGGTTCCCGAACCAAATGCAAAGAACATCATGAAGACTTTGCCGAAGCGTCGTCCCCCCATGAAGTAATCAGACATGTCCGAGACTTTGAGATAAGAATAGATTCCGATCCCCATAATCACGATGAAATAACCGACCAGCACGATCCAGTCAATCGGGTGCAATCCCATCCAGTCCGCCGGATCGACTTCCGCAAGCAACGTGTTCATTTATCAAGTCCCGTCATGCATTGGGGGGAATGGAACGTTCGTATTCCCCAATTGTCCAGTTCATCTTGCCAGAGTAAGGGGCTGATTCTCCACAAGCAATCCCCGTCTTCGACATTCCCTATCTCCCGACTTGTACTAGGGGACGTATTCCTGATATCAATGGAATATCTGAGGAATGAAATACCATGTTCACCCGCCAACAACTCAATGATATCCGTGTGACAGTAATGGGGCTCGGCCGATTCGGTGGAGGCACCGGCGTCATTCGTTTTCTGGTCAATCAGGGCGCTCGGGTCACCGTCACCGACTTGAAACCAGCCGACGATCTTGCCGACTCTCTCGAACTGATTTCCGATCTGGAATTGGCAGCCGTTCATCTCGGAGGACATCACGAACAGGACTTCTCAGACACCGACCTGCTGATCGTTAATCCTGCGGTTACCCGAGATAGCAAATGGTTACAACTGGCGAAAGACGCCAACGTCCCTCTTTCTTCAGAAATCGGACTCTTCCTGCAATTCAATCCCGCCAACGTCATCGGGGTGACCGGCAGCAATGGTAAATCAACCACCACGGCTTTGATTCATCACTTCTTGAAAGAAGCCGGCATCAAGGCGCATCTGGGAGGCAACATCGGCGGCAGCTTGCTGAATTCTCTGGATGAGATTGAAGCGTCCGATTGGGTCGTTCTCGAACTTTCGAGCTTCCAATTGGCGGCACTCGATCAAATGTTTTGCAGCCCAAATTTTGCCGTCATCACCAACTTCACACCCAATCATCTCGACTGGCACGGCTCGATAGAAGACTATCGCCGCGCGAAACAGACCATCCTCCGTTGGCAATGTTCGACCGGTCATGCCGTTCTTCCCCTCGAAGATCCTCATGTTTCGCATTGGCCCGTCCACTCAGACCCGATCTGGTTTGCATTGGAAGACACCGGCGGACGTGGCGTCTATCAATCGGGTTGCGGCAAACAAATTATTTACAGAACGAAAAACAACGAAACGCGTTGGGATGTCACCGAACTGAACCACCTTCCCGGAAAACACAATCTCCGCAACATTCTGGCGGCCTGCGCGACGGCTCTTTCTGCTGGAGTCCCCGGCGAGACGATCAATCAATCTCTCAGCACATTCCGACCATTGCCTCATCGGCTGGAATACGTGGGAGAGTTCGCCGGTCGTCGGTTCTTCAATGACTCCATCTCGACAACTCCCGAATCGACTATCGCCGCGTTAGATGCGTTCCACGAACCGATTGTTCTGCTCGCGGGTGGTTACGATAAACAAGTCGATCTCACCCCGATGTCGGCGAGGATTGCGGAAAAGACAAAAGCCGTGTCACTCATGGGACAAACCGGCAATCGCATTTGCGAACAAATGAACGAAGCCGCCGCTCCAAAAACCGTCAACTGTGCCGTTCATGAATCGTTCGAAGACGCCTTCCATTGGGCCATCACTCAATCATATCCGGGAGACATCGTTCTTCTCAGCCCCGGCTGCGCCAGTTACGACTGGTTCCAAGACTTCCGCGACCGCGGCGAACAGTTCGTCGATTCCGTCCAACGCTGGGCCTCACACCAGACGAATTAAACTGATCAGTGAAGAGGCTTGGCAGAATTGTTTGACACAGGCTTGCTCCAAATGGATGATAACGGTTCCATTTGTTCTCCGCCACTGTTGGGCTACCGCAAGTGTCAGGCGATGACTTGAAGGTATTGTCATTTCTCGGGCAAAAACATTTTCTTATATTGAGGGATGCACATATCTCTGGTGACGGAATTAACTCTCTTAAATTGCTTAAAAATCTGGGTGGATTAGATCTAAAAGGTACTAAGTTTACAGATTCAGAAGTTAAGGAATTGATAGAGGCACTGCCCAAGTGTCTTGTCAGCTCCGATAACGTAAGCTCAAGACCTTGGTTGCTAAAATGATTTGAATAAACGCAGGGTGGCAGGGCTAGCCCTCGGCCTTCTTCCTCGCTGATCGCTCGGTGGCCTCAGTTGCTCCCTTGTCAGGACGTACCACCCAAACGGTTATGACAAAGTTTTGATCCGTGATCTCTGCGTCATCCGCGGTAAAATCCTCCACGATCAATTGACCGAGGGCTTCCGATTCACGGAGCGCCCGCCGCCACCCCATATATATATTCATTCGTTTGATTCGCGTCATTCGTGGTGAGTCCTTTCTTGTGTCAGGTACAGACTGACCGACACAACTTCCTATTTGCCAGCTCTCGATTTTCCGTTTCGGTAGGAATCGTTCTATTGATGACTCAAGCCGATGAACATTGAGTTGAGCTGTCGGGTTACGGCTCGCTTCGCTCGGACTAACCCAACCTACACTGCTGCCATTCGTTCCAGCCTCTATATTATCCTCTACGCCGCCGCGTCTCTGCGTGATTCATAATTATTCATCTGGGGCTGTGCTTGCGTGTCGAAATACGAAAACTGCGTGTGAAATGAGAGTTCATTAATTTCCCATTCTTATGAGAGCCCCAGCCACACAACTCTCAAGATATCTGCGGTTCAAATCATTTCTCAACGTTCTTCCAAACGCAGCTACGGCCTTTTTTCACTCTTTGCGGTTCTTTTGCGATTTGGCGGCTTGGCGTCATAAATATGATTCCGAAACTCATCTTGCACAATTGTCTCTACCAGAGTTAGCGTTCGTAGTTCGCCTGACGGCGACTCGATCTTTGACAATTTGAACGTCATGACAGCACGCAGACCCCCGCGGCTTGCGCCGCAGGGCTATGAGGAAAACGCGTCCCTAAAACATAGCCCATAGCCCCACTGCGCAAGCAGTTGGGGCCGGTTCATATTTCACTTCGTGTCGAAGGTAATCTGAACGAGCCCGCGGAGCTTGCGCTCCTCGGCTATGCCTCTTGTGCCGGGCCATAGCCATTGTGCAAGCACAATGGATGGGTTCGAGCGCCATAGATTGTTTAACAATGACAACCTCTGCAACGTGAAATCGGCGGCGATTTCGCGTGACGTGGAAAATGCGTCCCGACAAAAAGTGGCATCTCACCAAAACGAAGCAATCAACGCAAACCCATGAACGACAACAACTTGCTCAAGATTCGGGAAGATTCGGTCAAGATTCGGTCAAGGTGTGTCCCCGAATCTCCAAATCTTGACATCTTGAATGGGGGGGTTGAGTGTTCGGGAATGAGGGGATCATTCCTCGCCCACATAACGAATGTCGTCGAGGTAGAATGTCACCGGTTTTTGTTGTCCGGCGAGTGACCAACCGAAACCGGTCTTGATGCGACTCAAATCCAATCCCTTAAGCGGGATACGATATTTTTGCCATTCGTGAGCGAGTCGAACATCTTTCAGGTTGGCAATGGCCGTGTCCTGATACAAATTCTTTCCTCCGTCACCACCAATGAGAAAATTGACGACCTCACCCCCCTGCTCTCCACGAGCCCAGAATTCAACCGCCACGGCACTGCCCAGGTTATAGCCTCCTGGTTTGTGACCATCCCAATCCTGAGGAGGTGATTGCCACAGCACGCCACCCCACTCATCAGTGGCCTGATAGGAGACCTTGAGACATTTCTTCCCGCCGTGCGGCGAGAGTTTTGAATCGAATGTGAGTTCAATCGCGTCGGTCTTACCCATGAAGCCAGCAGGGATATAAGAAGATTCTGACTCTCCTTCGCCGTACACGATCAGTGGCAATGTTGCTTGGGGAGACGGGACGGCCACCAATGGCGCATCTACGTAAAACGGAACGTTGGCGACGGCGGTTTTTTTGTTGCCATCATTAACATACGCATACAAACGATAGCCGCCTCCCCCTTTTGGCGCTGTGACGGAGGCTGTGGAACCGTTACTTTTCACCAACTCAGAAAAAGTCAGTTCTGCAGACTGAGCATCGCCTCCAACTCCAATCACTATCGCATCCGACCGCAACACCCATTCGATCTTAATTTCATCACCATCCGGGTCGTTGGCCACAACTTTGGCCGTCAGGGTTTCCCCCGGTTTGACCTTGTCTGCACCTGAAAGACTGAGTGACTTAATGACTGGCGCGAGGTTTGAGGGAGCGTTTCCGGTCCAGAACTCAGACATCACATCAACCGTCCCTAATTGCCTGCCATCGGGCAACAACATGCCGAACCAGGTCCACGTCGTTTCTTGTTTGTGTCCCCAAAGAAAGGTATAAGAACCAAAACATTGCCCCGGTTGCTGAGCCACCGCAGCTCGGTATCCGTCTCGATATTGTTGAGCTTTGATTGTGCTTGATGGCTCAAGCGGTGCTCCCCACTTTGTCTTCTCGACTTCCCAAGGACCGTGCGGACCATGTTCTGTGACAATGAAAGGTTTTGTAACGCCTGTCTTCAGATAACGCTCTGCCAAAGATGTAATACCGGCATAGGAATTCACCCCCACGATGTCCACATCGGGACAATACCGAGCCAAGTTTTCCAATTTAACTTCGTTCTCGCCCAGTTCTGCAATCACGGTCATGGTGGGATGATGGGGATCGAGTCTTTTGCATTCTCTCGCAATATGGTTGATGGCATACCAGATTGCGGGATTCTTGCCGTCCCCTTCCATTTCATTTCCGACAGCCCACAACAGGAGAGCAGGATGATTCTTATATTTTTCAACCGCTGCGAGACATGACTCCAACTGATTTCGGACGGCCGAATCGTTTTGATAATCGAACCCGTGCCGTTCGTGTCCCAGCCAGAAACCCGCACACACGGTCAAATCATGCTGGTGTGCCTGATCAAGAATGTCGCCAAGATTTTCGACACTCCACGTGCGAATGGAATTTCCTCCAGCAGCTTTTAATTCAGAAAGGTACTGATCACCACCAACACCGTTGATTTGATAAGGCACGCCATCCCGGAGAAGCTGATACTCGCCAGACTTCACGACCACTTCCACCGGCGTTTGTGCAGATGCTTGAGTCATCGACAACAACAACAACAACGTAACAACGCAACCAATGAAGGGAGTAATCAGTTTCGTCATAGTGAGTCTCTTGCGATCAAAACATTATTCCGAGCGGTTTCAATATCGTCTTCCAACGTGGTCACATGGCCCATCTTGCGACCAATGCGAGCTTCATGCTTTCCGTACAAATGAAGTTTGGAAGTTTGATGTTCGCAAAGAGATTTCCAATCGGGCTCGCCACCTTCCCAAAGATTACCCAGCAGATTGACCATCGCGGCTGGCCGATGTTGTCGAACAGAGCCGAGTGGCAATCCACAAATCGCACGGACCTGTTGTTCAAACTGACAAGTCAGATGAGCGTCAACGGTTAAGTGTCCTGAATTATGTGGGCGAGGAGCAAGCTCGTTGACGAGCAGTTGGTCGTCTTTCGTGCAGAAGAATTCCACACACAAGACACCAACGACATCAAGTATCTCGAAGATCGCCCGAGCGATCTGCTCGGCATCGTCTCGAACTTGCTGCGGGACTCTTGCCGGACACATCGTTACGTCGAGAATATGATTCGTATGTTCATTTTCGAAGAGTGGATACGCTTTGAATTCTCCTCCCACTCCTCTTGCAGCCACCAACGAGCACTCACCCTGGAATTCGATAAATGCTTCATAAGTGGCCTCTTGACGACCCAGTTCATCCCACATCGCCAAAGCGTCTGCGGGAGAGTCGACGACACGTTGCCCCTTGCCGTCATATCCTCCACCGGCAGTTTTCAGGACTCCCGGCGTCTTCAAAGACTCCACCGCTTGAAGCAAATCGGCTTCGGTATGAACGGGGGCAAACGGAGTCACCGGGATTCCGGCTTCATTCAAAGTTGACTTTTCCCGGTTTCGATTTTGGGTAATATGCAAGACATGACCACCCGGCCGGACGGGAACAATCTCTCCCGCAGCCTGTGATGTGATCGCCGGGACATTCTCAAATTCAAAACTGACGACGGAAACCGTGTTCGCAAACTCTCTGACAGCATCAAGGTCTTCGTAGTCCGCTACGAACTCCTGGTCGGCGATTTGACCCGTGGGAGAGTCTTTGTCCGGTGAGAAGACATGCACACGATATCCCATGCGACGAGCTGCAATGGCAAACATGCGACCTAATTGACCGGACCCCAACATGCCGAGTGTTGAACCGGGAAGAATCACATTGCTCATCCCAAACCCTCTGCTATGACTTTGTCAGTTTGATTGGATTGGTACTCAACCAGTTTCTCTCGCAACTCCGGCCGGGGATTCGCGAGTATCCGAATGGCTAGCAACGCCGCATTCTTGGCCCCCGACGCCCCGATCGCGAGAGTTCCGACGGGGACTCCACCCGGCATCTGAACAATGGATAGGAGCGAATCAAGACCATTCAAGGCTCGACTTTTGACAGGCACACCGAGGACTGGCAAAACCGTTTGCGAGGCCACCATGCCGGGCAGATGAGCGGCTCCTCCTGCCCCGGCAATAATCACTTCGATCCCACGATCTGCTGCTGACTTTGCATACTCAAACATACGATCAGGAGTCCGGTGAGCTGAGACGACTTCGCATTCATGGGGAACACCGAAATCATTGAGGATAGTCTCAGCCTCCTGCATGGTCTCCCAGTCGGATTTGCTGCCCATGATCACGCCAATCAGGGGTTTTGTTTTTTCTGCCATAATCCTCTCCATGAAGTCTGAGCCGTCCCTCTGTGATGAGGGATGGAGTATGATGAATCCCATAGTACCCAACTCATCGCTGGAGTTCAGCGGTATCGGAAAGAATCCCGAGATGTCCTTAGAATTTTCCCAATTTGAAGATGCCCCGCCAGAAGTCACACGGCTGGTTTACGATGTCCCGTACATCGAACAAACCTTCGATGATGGTGGTGTCATGTGGATGACGCGTTATGGCTGGGCTTGGCGGGAACACTTGGCCCCTGAAAAATGGTATCAAGACAAGCAGTATGTGAATCATGGGACGAGACTGACTCGAGGGACCGGAGCCGTCTATCGAGTCGCGACAGCCGCCGAAGATGGAAGCGCACTGGATATTGTGGTCAAGTTTTCTCGATTCGCGCAGGATGTGCCCTTGCACATAACGGTGACTTATCCCGGCAGCATCCCCTCAAACCTTGTTGATAATTCTCGATTCAACAGCCCGTTTTATGAATTCGGTCAGTTGAAAGCGATTCGGATGCCTTCTAAAAATGGGACACCTCGTATTATGACAGGTCGCCCACTGGCGATCTATTCTCCTCCGAACCACTACAAACTCTGGCAACTTGGACGCACACGACATCGCTTCAATCATTATGACAGACTTCTCACACGAGACCAGTTATCTGTCCCTGAACCGCAACGATTAAAACTCGACATATTACGACAGTACATCGTGCTGTTCAGTTGGGAAAAGGGAGAGGATGCAGAGCTGGCATTTCTCGCCGGCAAGTTGACCGGGGATCAGCTTTTCAACATGACGGAGGAAGTTCAGGAACTGCTTGAGAAAAAAGGCTTCTACGTCCTCGACAACAAACCCCGCCACTATATTGTGAGAACCCGAGAGAATGGGGATTTACTCAAAAAAGATGGCAAGATTGCCTACTCACTGATTGACTTTGAACTATTAATTCCGATCCCTGATCAATTGGCTTTCTCCTGATTCTGTAATAACTCGAACTGCAAGCGTCCGACCTCCCACATGTAGTTCGGGCCGTAACCGGCAGTTGGCCCCCAAGTGTTGGGGAGCATTTTGGACAGTGAGACTTTTGCTTTATCTGTATTCTCCTCAACCACGTGATTTAAACCAATGTACAACGTGGCATAGAACATTCTCGACTCTCGTTGTGCATTCGAAAGATCCGCAGCGTTGATTTGATTCAGGATTTTCTCGGGTGTGGTCTCTCCCGCAAAGAGTTTATAGACCGACGGGAAAGGCTCGCGGTCATCCTTTTCGTATTTCAAGAGTTCTTGGCGAGCTTTCTCTTTCCCGTAAGCTTTGTAATGCGACAGATATCGCCAGATGCCATTCTCACGATCCACATCATCGAAAGAGTGATATCGATCAAACTGAGCCGCCGCTTTCTGGTACTCTCCCGCGTAAAACAAAGCAATCCCACGTCGCCAATGGCTGGCATCGCTGGAGGGTGACAATTCCACCATCTTGTCATAGTCGGCAACCGCTAATTTGGGTCTTCCGAGGAAGAGATTCAGATCCCCACGGCTGGAGTAATACTCAATACGATCAGGATTCTCTGTAATCATCTTCGACAGTCTTTCGACTGCTTGCTGGCGTTGTATTTGGAGTTTCTGCAACTTCACTCGCCAATCGACGACCTCAGATTCCTCTTGAGCGTTGATGCTGGAGAAGCTGAACAGGACGATGGAAACCATCAAAGAGAGAAATTTGGGGATCACTCGACTTGGCCTTATTACGGAAAGACTCTAGAATAGCGAAATACGGTGAACATAACACCTTCTTTCGGTGTCAAAATCACACACTGCCCCATAGTGTAACGGTAGCACTACAGATTCTGATTCTGTCAGCCAAGGTTCGAATCCTTGTGGGGTAATCTTGTGCGAATCTTCGCAATCTTACGCACTGCATCATATCGATGAAGGCACACGGCCCCATTTGGAGTACAGCACCGGGAGAACCAGCAGGTTCATTACCGTGGAAGTGGTCAGGCCGCCGAGAATCACAAAAGCCATCGGGTATTCGATTTCGTGGCCCGGTAAGTTGCCGCTGATCACCAGAGGGACCAAAGCCAGCCCCGTGGTGAGAGCCGTCATTAGAATAGGAGCCAATCGTTCCTCAGCACCTTTGAGGATCAGTTCGCGTCCAAATGACATGCCCTCTTCGTCTTGCAGATATTGATAGTGACCGATCAGCATGATGCCGTTACGGGCCGCCACACCGAGAACCGTCACAAAACCAATGAGCGAACCGAGCGAGATGATGCCGCCACCGAGGAAGGCTCCCGCGATTCCACCGATCAACGCGAACGGCAACGAAAGGAAAACAATCAAAGCCAATCGCATCGACTGGAAGTCCGCCAGCAATAACAAAAAGACGCCCGACAACGAGAAGAGCGATAGTAACATCAACTTCTCTTTAGAGGCTTTCGCTTCGGCGTACTCTCCCAGGAACTCGGGGTGATAGCCTTGCTTGAAGTCGACGCTGGCGAGGACTTTTTCCTCGATTTCGCGAGCGACCGAACCGAGGTCTCTTCCCTCTGTATTACAGATGACATCGATACGTCGGGATGTTTTCTCGCGTTGAATCGCATTCGGTGTCGGCACTATGTCGATGTCGGCGACTTCGGTCATGGGGATTCTGGCACCGCTCGTCGTTTCAATCATCAAGTGACTTAGTGAGTCGATGTCTTTGCGGAGTGATTCTTCGCCCCACAAAACCACATCAAAGATCATTTGGTCCTCGTAAACTTCACCGACTTTTTTACCTTTGATCAATGTGGACGAAGCGTTGATGATCTCTGCGGGTGTCAGTCCGAATTCGGCCATTTTCTCCGGCAAAAATTTCACGAGAATTTGAGGAACCAGAACCTGTTGTTCGACTTTCAGGCTGGAGACTCCTTCGATGTCTTTCATCGCCGCGGCGACCTCTTCGGCGGTGCTCCTTAGTTCTTCGAGATTCGGACCATAGATTCGAACCACAATCGCACCGCTGGCACCGCTGAGGACTTCTTTGATGCGCTCAGTCAGATAAGTCAGCAAATCGCGGTACAGACCGGGGTAGCCGTCGACCACTTCCTGAACCTTGGCGACCGTTTCATCGTAGGGGGCGTCTTCATCGATGCTGATCCACAATTCGGTAAAGTTCGGGCCGACCACTTCATCGGCCACCTTCGCACGACCGATGTGTGCGCCAAAGTTTCGCACGCCATCAATGGACCGCAGTTCTTTACTGGCTCGGATGGTGATCCGATTCATGGCATCGATGCCTATACCCGGCTTTTCGACCCAGTGCATCAGAAAATCGGTCTCTTTGAATTTGGGTAACAGTTCTTCTCCCAGATAGGGATACGCACAAACCGCACCAGCAACCAGAATCACAGCCGTCCCAATAACCGTTCGACTTCCCGACATCATCAAGGGAAGAATCCAGCGATAGATGGCTTTCAAGCCGGCCGTGAGTGGAGCATCTTTCTCCCGATGTGCGGCTCCCGGAAGCAGAATGAGTGATAGTGCGGGGGTAATCGTCAACGCGACGGCAAGAGATGCGAGAATCGCCAACACATATGACGCCGCCAAGGGTCGGAAGAAGCTTCCCGCCAATCCTTCCAAAAAGAAGACCGGTACCAAGGTCAGCACAACAATCACGCTGGCATAGACGACCGCACTGCGGACTTCTAACGAGGCATCCAGAACAACCTTAAAGGGAGTCGCCGGCTTTTCGAGTTTGGAATTGAGTTTGAGCCGTCTCAAAATATTTTCGACATCGATGATCGCATCGTCGACCACTTCACCCAACGCAATGATCAAACCAGCCAAGACCATCGTGTTAATGGTTTGCCCCCGGTAATACAAAACAAGGGCCGCCGTGATGAGAGAAAGAGGGATGGCCAGCGAACTGATAACCGCTGCTCGCCAGTCATAAAGAAAGAAGATCAAAACCACCACGACCAGAACGCAGCCGATCAACAACGAACGACTGAGGTTTTCGAGCGCCCGTTCGATGAATGTCGCCGGGCGAAAGATTGTCGTATCGACATGCACATCGGGCATTCCCGGGGCGAGCTCTGCCATCGCTTGTTCGACCTGATGAGTCACTTCGAGGGTGTTGGCCCAGGGTTGTTTTTCGACAATCAACATGATGCCGGGGACATCGTTGATGATGGCATCGCCGATAGGAGGGGGAGAACCGATTTTGACATCGGCCACATCACCCAATCGCAAAGCGGATCCATTACGGAACGCGACGGAGACCTGCGCCAAGTCGTCGGCAGATTTGATATAAGAATCGTGTCGGACGGGAAAACGCTGGTTGGGAGTATCGACAAATCCCCCCGATCCAACCGTTGTTGCGTTTCTGACAGCCAGTTCCACATCGGCCATCGTGACGCCGTTTTTTTGTAGGCGGTCGGGATCAATCAAAACCTGAAACTGCCGGTCATAATCTCCCCAGATGGCGACATTGGCGATACCCGGTATGGACATCAACCGAGGGCGAATCGTCCACTTCGAGAGAACGGTCAAATCCATCTGCGACAGTTTTTCGGACTGTAAGCCAATCTTCATCGCACGACTGAGAGAAGAGAGTGGAGGCAAGATGACGGGAGAACTGGAGACCTGCGGTAAGTTGGGAACCGCCTGGGCGAGACGTTCGTTGACCAACTGACGAGCAGTGATTAAATCGGTGCCGCGTTTGAAGATCATCTTAACCGAAGAAAGCCCTAACACAGACTTTGATCGAATCGCTTCAACATACGGAATACCGCTGAGTGAATTCTCGATGGGGACCGTAATCAACGCTTCGACTTCTTCGGTCGAGATGCCGGGTGCTTCGGTTTGAATTTCCACAACGGGCGGCGCAAATTCGGGGAAGACATCCAGCGGAATCTGATCGGCGGAACGAACGCCGACAACAATCAAAGTGATCGCCAGCGCCAGCATCAAAGCGCGAAAGCGTAAAGCGGTGGTCACAATCCAGTTCATATCGGTTTGATCTTCAAGTGGTCGAGATTATTTGCCCGTGCCAAATTCTGTACCGAACAATTCGGCCACTCCCTCCACCACAATAGTTGTCCCTGTTTCAGGACCACTGGAAAGAACCGCCAGCGATTCTCCCGTTTCCGCATCGACCACGCTATACTTCATGAAGATGCGATGTCGTCGATAGACGTTCTCAGAATCTTGCCCATAGACCCACGCGGTTCCGTGCGAGTCATGGACAACGGCAGCCAGCGGGACGACAAGATTCTCATCATCCCCGATCAGTGGCAATTGCACCGTCACACGTTGACCGGGTCGAACACTATGCGATTGATTGTCGATTTGATAATACAAATCGACAGTCGCTGACAACATGTCGCCGGTCGGTGGTGCTTCCACCGGCTTGGCGACTTGCGGACTCTCTTTGGAATTACTTTGTAAGTTTAAGATCCCCACCGAGTCGTCGAGGCGAATTTCTTCCAACAAACCTGCATAGAGGGGAACGCGGATCCACATTGTTTCCAGATCGGCCAGTTCCACCAGCGGAGAGCCAACCGTGACGGTTTGCCCACGAGTGACGGCGACATTCATCAATGTCCCCGAATCGGGTGTCAGAATTGGAATTGGTTGTGCTTCGGTAGTTTTGGATTCCAGACTGAGAGCATCCAGCGCCTTCTTGCGCA
>JAQWSQ010000021.1 GCA_029243145.1 Planctomycetaceae bacterium
GGCGATTTCGCGTGGCGTGGAAGATGCGTCCACAGAAAAAGCAACTCTCGCCTGCAATGTGAAGATCGCCATAACCCGAACGATGCCAACAACTTGCTCAAGAGTATGGAAGATGCCGGGTCAAGGGTATGGAACAGTATCAGCCAAGGGTATGGAAGATCCTTTTCAAGTGTGTCCCCAAATCTTGACATCTTGAAACGGGTGTTGAGTGTTCGGGAATGAACGGTGCATATCATGGCCTCTTGACGGGCCTATCAGAGCATAACGACTGAGCGGATCAACAGCACCAAGCTGTAGATCACGACACAGCCGACGATGAGAGTGCCGATTCTCAGAACAAATTCGGCACTGGATGGTTTTTTGAGAGCAATGATTTGTGTCAGCACACAGACAAATGCTGTCATCGACAGTTTAAAGTAGATCATTCCTTTGCCACCCCAATGACGAATGAAGAAATCGGCAATCGGATTCGATTCGCGGAAATGACCGGAGCGCAGCAAAATGTATGTCATGAAAACATCCAGCATGCTCACGAGGATGAAGACGGACGTTTCTCGCTCAAACGGAAGATGCCCGGTCAGTAATCGTCTCAGATCTGATTTGGGCTTCGCTCTGCGTTCCCGTTCGTCCATGCTATCGACCAATCCAAAAGTGATGGCAAAAGAATCAGTATATCAATGGATTCCCGGAATACAAAAAAAGCACCGGTTTTCACCGGTGCTTGAGAAAATAGGAATTCAACATGCCGCAACATCACGCAACGGCCTCTAAAGCCAACTCATCAGGATCGACATCATTGGCTTGCATGGGATCATCCTGTTCTTTGCAGGGAATTCGACGGTCCACATCATAAGCTTGACCGATCATCTCCAAAAAGCGAATCGCCATCCAGGTCGCGTCAAATTCCCACCATTTGTGACCGGCACGAGCCGCAGTGGGGTGAGCGTGATGATTGTTGTGCCAACCCTCACCGTAAGCAAGAACGGCTACCCACCACAAGTTGCGTGATTCGTCGCGAGTGTGGTAATTGCGATAGCCCCACAAGTGAGTCGCTGAATTCACAAACCAAGTCGAGTGATAAGCGACAACCAATCGCAGACAAAATCCCCACAGCAACATCGACAATGCGCCGTATGGTCCACCTGTCAGATATCCAATCCCGACAATCGCCAAGCCGCTTCCCGTGAGCCATAGCCCCTGAGTTCGCTCGAAGAAACTCATCATTTTGCGATCCATCAATTCGGGAATGTAACGCTGATAAAGTCGGCCAAGTTGTTCTTTATCGTGACGAATAAAGAGCCACATAATGTGCGACCAGAATGGGCCTTCCAATGGAGAATGCGGGTCGCCATGTTGATCGGAACGGTTGTGATGTAAACGGTGAGTGGCCGACCATGTCCACGGGGTGCCTTCGCCACTGATGGTTCCTAACAGCATCGCGGTGAACTCCGCAGGTTTTTTCAACTTCATGGAGCGGTGTGAAAGATAACGATGGTAGCCAAGACAAATCCCAATACTACAAGTCGCCCAGTGAAGGACTAAAAATGTGACAAGTCCCGTCCAAGAGAAAAAGAAGGGAGCCGCAAATGCACCTGCGTGAACAATCACCAGAAATATCGCCACCACGGGATCAACGTTTTTCCATTGCAGTTGTGCAGGGGAATAAGCATCGAAAATGGCGGCTGTTTCTTGCTGCTTTTTCGCTCGCTCAGCCAGCATTTCGGGAGTCACCGCATCAGCCGGAAGATGAGACTCGGCTAACGGAGAAGTTGTGGTCGACATAGTATTTAAGCTTTCGTGGTCCGGCAACATGTTCTGGCCGGAAGTCGTAATCATCAGTGCTGGGTCGGATCCATCCGTCCCTTCCATGCTTGACACTATATATCGATATCGCCCAGAAGTGGGTCAGCAGTTCGTCATACTTTTGTCAAAGTATTGTCACAGCCCTATCTCCTTACTAATTAACCACTTACATCACCATGAGGTGTGAAACGATATCCCGTTCCGCGGACAGAGAGCAGGTATTTCGGCTGATTGGGCTTCGGTTCGATCATCCGCCGTAAACGCAGCACAAAATTATCGATGGAACGAGTGGTGACTTCTCCTGGTTCGTCCCAGACATCTTTCAGAATCTCGTTGCGTGAGAGGACGACATCGGGATTCTGAACGAAGTATCGTAATAACTGCATTTCCATGGTTGTGAGCGAATGTTTTTCGCCCCGAGATTCCAATTCGAATTTTCGAAAGTCAATACGCGTATCATCGAACTCATAAGTATCGATGTGCTCTTTCTTGCGTGGAGGGGGAACTGATTGTCTCCGTTCGATAAGATTTCGGACTCGCGAAAGAAGTTCTGGCAACGCAAAAGGTTTCGTCATGTATTGATCGGAGCCAGCATCAAAT
Organism: Planctomycetaceae bacterium; assembly: GCA_029243145.1. Lineage (GTDB taxonomy): Bacteria > Planctomycetota > Planctomycetia > Planctomycetales > Planctomycetaceae > JABURQ01. The sequence goes on from JAQWSQ010000021.1 coordinate 2,404, forward strand.
GCTTGAGCTTTGTCTTCGCTGAGTGTCCGAGCACTGAGAATGAGAATTGGTATCTGTTGGTTGGTCTGGCGGATTTTCTCGCAAACTTCGTAGCCACTCATTGAAGGGAGCATAATATCGAGCACGACAACATCAGGAGGTGGGTTGCTTTGTGCAAGGTCGATCGCGGTCGGGCCGTCCCCTGCCAACAAAACATGATAACCTTCTTGTTCGAAGTTGAACTTCAACCCCTCCGCAAGTGCAGTTTCATCCTCAACAACGAGTACTCGATAGGCTGATTCGGTCACTTCAACAATCTCCCCGGCAACTGAACTTCAAAGACAGTTCCCTGCTGGCCCTCGCCCGATTCAATCGTAATTTTTCCTTTTAAGAGATACACGAGTGTCCGCACGATATACAGTCCGAGACCTGTGCCTTTCGTACGGCGTTCGAGTTCGTTTCCTCCCCGGTAGAAAATCTGGAAGACTTTACCTTGCTGCTCGGTCGAAATTCCGTCGCCATGATCTTGAATTCGTACGACGATCTGATTTTTATTGTTATGAAAAAGAGAAACATGCACGGCGGGTGGATCGCCACCATACTTGATGGCATTATCCATCAGATTTCGGAAGATCATTTCCAAAAACAAACGACGAGATTGAATTCGTAAGGAGGCCATCTCATAGGTAAATACGTCATCGGCATTCACTTTTTGATGGGTCGCCGCTGAATTGGCACACTCTTTCAAGAGATCATCCAACAGGATGCGTTCTTCTTCTGTTTCATGCCCGATCGCATCCAAACGCCCCACTTCGAGCAATTGGTTGATCAAACGGTCCAGCCGGTCGAGTTCATCTTCCATAACTCCATAAAAATGATGCCGTTTATCTTCTTCCATCTCTCGCATCGAGAGAGTTTCCAAATACAGCTTTAACGAGGCGATGGGAGACTTCAATTCGTGCGTGACACTATCAACGAAATTTGCCTGTCGCTGATTGAGTCGCACCTCTTTAATGGTCAGCACCAGGTAAATTGCAATCCCGACAATCATCAACGAGAAAGCGACCGTTCCAACAGCCAATGCGCTCCAGTAATACTGCCTTGCCAAAATCACAATCCAGCAAACCATCAACGTCACATTGAGTGTCAATAAGGCGACACTCAAGGTGATCGGTAAGTGCAGCGTTCGGCGTTTGCGAATATAGTCGGTCATAAATCTGAATTGCGTGAAGGAGGCAGTTGGTCATTCTAGCGGAATCGCAGCCCGGAATGATCATTCAGACATCAATGTGCATGAAAAAACCTATGAAAGTGCGGAGATTCTCGCAGGTTTCGATGGAAAAAGAACTTCCATGAGTATTCCTAAAATGAGGAGATAGTGAATTTTGGAAAACTCTGCGGCCTGAATCAATTGCGGTGGTTTTCACGAGGTATCTTAGTGACAGAAATCTGATCGCCGAGACTCTAAGCAAGATACAGTACTCATTCCGTCGATGAGACTCATACCTATCTGCCTTAAGCAACAACTCGACTTTCCCGATGACTGGGTCAAGGAGGATCCAACTCTGAGGGAGTTCTGAGTCGAGCTGCGTGTGTCCATGGAAGGATGTTCGCAATGAATTCTGGTTTTACCGGTTCGGCATCTCAAGATGACCGTCGGCGTCGCCGTTTGCTCTCAGAGCAGAACGAAGACGGTGTTGATCAAGTTACACTCGCCATGACACGCGAGATCGCGGAATCTTCGCGCAATCATCGTTACCCCATAAAACGCATATTGCATTACAAACTTTGGCGTCTATGGCTGATTGCGACCATCATGGCCACCGCTCTAGGTGGCATTCTCTATGGAACATGGATCGTTGGTCAGGAAGAACTTAATCCTTTCATGGAGATCTTGTTTGCCGAATCGGGCGGACGAATCTATCCAGCAATATTGGCCGCACTGCTATTGATAGCGGGACAAATTTCCTGGCTAATCGGCTGGGCACGTTCACGAGGACCGAATGACTTTCGTGGAAGCTTTCGGGTGTGGACTCCCATCGGACTATTCTTCTACTTACTCTCACTGTCTGTCGTTGTACGGGCTGATGAGATTGTCAACGCCTCAATCACTCACGCCGGGCTAGACATGCCTTGGGCGGTTCCCGCTTGGAACTGGCTCATTCCGCTGGCGGGTGCGACATCTTTGATTCTCTGGATCGTCAATGGCGAGATGAGAACCTCACGCATTTCCCGCATTCACCTTTGGTTGGGAATGGTTTGCCTTGTTGCCGGTTCTGCATTGCCTTATGTGGCCGAACTACAAATTCCGGGTCTTGCACTGCTGGGACTCACTCTGGGTGGCATGATGATGGTTTGTCAGAGTTTGCTTTGGTTTGGACGACAAGTGCTCTATATCTCGGCTGATCCTGCTGAAAGAAAACCGTCAGTTACATTGAAAGTTTTGAAGTCATTGTTTCAACGTAAACCAGGGAACAAAGTCAAGAATACAAAAGCTTCCCAGACAACTTCGGCAAAATCTGATCAAGATGAGACGCCAGAAAGCCCCGTAAAAACTCGCCGTCGTGGTCGCAAGAAACCGACTAATCCCAAACCAGAAAAAACGGTTTCTGAGAAATCAATAACACCCGAAGCTGCTCTTCCTGAAGAAGAGAAAAAGACTTCTGCAAAAGCAGAAAAACCACGCATTCGCCTGAGAGCGGAAGACATTACCGTGACTTCGGTCGATGCCGACATTCTGAAAGAACGACTCGATCTGATGGAGTTGCTTGTGGAAGAAGGTGAAGAGTTCGACCAGGATCTCCTGAAAGGCATGACCAAAAAGCAGAAAAAACAGCTTCGGTCGGCCTGGCGAGATCTCGAACGAGAATATTCTGCACTACGCGCTGGGTGAATCGAATAAAAATGATTGCGATTCAGTGGACCTCCTGTGTACAACAGATCAAACCGATTCGACTCGATTGATCTGATTGAAAGCTTGAGATGTCATACGCTCCCAAAGATGAACCTGAATTTGATCGCCGACATCAATCAGAGGGAATGAGTACCACTGCTAAAGTCCTGCTAATTGTCTCGGCAGTTCTGGGGGTATTAATGCTGGCGTGTTGTGGGGGTGCCTATTACTTCTCCCAACAGTTCAAAATCGATCAGTCGAGCACTCCTGCTGATGTTCTCGCAGCACAAGAGGCGATTCTTCCAGTAGCAATCCCCGAACGATTTGCTCCCTCACAATCGATGAGGATGAATCTCGTTGTCGCAGAAATGGATATGGCGATCTTTGAAGCCAAGGACGGGGAGAAATCTGGCATCGCCTTAATGAGAATGGCTTTTCAGATGGAAGGGATGGAAGACCAACAGGCTCAACAGCAAATGAGCCAACAGAATCCTGTCAACCAGAGCCTTAAGAACATGAAGTCAGAAGACAAAACCTATGAGGTGGATGGAAAAGAGTTGGTCTTCACATTCGCTCACGGTGAACTCCAAGAGGGAGAGGATGTCGACCAAACCGATGTTGGACAAGAATGGTACTCCGTTCAATCAATTATCCCAGTTGAGAATGGCATGATCATGTTCAGCATGACTGGTCCTGAAGAAGAATTCGATCAAGCCGAAATTGATGCTTTAATCGAGAGTATTCAACTCGAGTCGGAATGACCTACTCAACCGCATCCGCATCGATGGCGTACGCTTTCATGATATCCATCTCAATGTGTTCGATCGCCGACATATGGGTTGCTTTGAGAACCAACTGAGGAGCCATCTCGTGCTCCAACGCTTCCAACCAACGCGGAAGACAAAGACACCAATGGTCTCCTGCTTTCAAACCCGGGAAATCATACATCGGAATGGGAGTCGAAAGATCGTTGCCACGAGATTTTGAAAACGCCAGAAACTCGTCCGTCATGACCACACAGACGGTGTGCATGCCGGCATCGTCTCCACAGGTATTACATTTTCCATCTCGGAAAAATCCTGTCATCGGGTCACAACTACAATCTTCCAGATCAGTGCCGAGAACATTTTTAGCCACTGCGACCCTCCACTTTCCAATTTAATGCTGACTTAACAGACTGCTAAAGAATAAACTTGTTGAGGTCTTCGTCCTGCGAAATGGCCTTGAGTTGCAATTCCACATACTCGACATCAATGGTAACTTTTTTCAGTTCTGCGGAAGGAGCCTGAAAGCTGATCTCTTCGAGCAAGCGTTCGAGAATGGTATGCAGACGGCGTGCGCCAATGTTTTGCGTGGTCTGATTGACCTGAAAAGCAAAGTCGGCGAGTCGGTCGATACCTTCCGACGTGAAGGTCAGTTCCACACCGTCCATTCTCAGCAGTTCCTGATATTGACGAGTAAGCGAACTGGCCGGTTCTGTCAGAATGCGAATGAAGTCATCACGAGTAAGGTCGTGCAGTTCAACGCGAATCGGAAACCGACCTTGAAGTTCGGGCATCAGATCGGAAGGCTTCGACCGATGAAATGCTCCTGCCGCCACAAAGAGAATCTTCTCGGTATTGATTGTTCCATATTTTGTCTGGACGTTCGTTCCTTCGACAATTGGCAGTAAGTCGCGTTGCACTCCCTGTCGCGAGACATCCCCGCCACGAGAGCCTTCTCCTTCAGAACCACAGACTTTGTCGATTTCATCCAGAAAGACCATCCCCGTCTCTTCCGCCAAACGGATGGCCTCTTCATTGATGGCATCACGGTCGAGCATTTGCTCAACCTCTTGATCAAGCAGAACTCGCCGGGCGTCAGAAACCGGGATTTCGCGAGAGCTGGCCGGTTTGGGCATCATCTTGTCCAACATGCCTTGCAGATCCATGTCCATCTGATCGGCGCCCATATTGGAAAACACCTGAACGGGAGAATTCCGTTGTTCGACGGTAATCGTAACAAGGCTCTCTTCAAGCTCACCTCCGAGTAACTTCTGCTTGAATTTCTCGCGATTTCGTTCGTAGCGTTCCCGTTGTTCTTCACGTCGGTCTGGGTCGATTTCGAGTTCTGGTTCCGGCAGCAGAAGTTTCAACAACCGTTCTTCGACTTTTTCTTTGGCTCGCTCCAGAACCTCTTCACGCTTCGAAACTTGCACGAGAGAAATGGCAGCCTCGACTAAATCACGTATCATGCTTTCGACATCACGACCGTAGTAGCCAACCTCGGTGTATTTAGTGGCTTCGACTTTAACAAACGGAGCACCCGTTAATCGCGCCAATCGCCGAGTGATCTCTGTTTTCCCGACCCCGGTCGGTCCAATCATCATTATGTTCTTGGGGATAATTTCGCGTCGCAGATCTTCGGGAAGCTGTTTCCAGCGCCAGCGGTTTCTCAGCGCGATAGCCACAGCTCGCTTGGCATCTGCCTGGCCGACGATGTGTTTGTCGAGTTCGGCGACAATTTCTCGCGGGGTCAGATCTTGCATGGAAGTTCCTCGACGACAATATTGTCGTTGGTATAAATGTCGATCTCGGAAGCAATTTTTAGAGCTTCCTTCGCAATTTCTGTCGCTGAAAGGTCTGAATGAGCTAGCATGGCTCTCGCGGCAGCCACCGCGTATTGTCCACCCGATCCAATGCCGATCACTGCATCCGCTGGCTGCACGACATCTCCCTGTCCAGTAATCAACAAGCTATACTCTTCGTTGACCACGATCATCATCGCTTCGAGTTTGCGAAGAACACGATCTGTTCGCCATTCCCTAGCCAATTCCGTCGCAGCGCGGACGATATTGCCGGGATAGTCTTTGGCTTTAGCCTCAAAGCGTTCGAGCAAGGCAAATGCGTCTGCTGTTGAACCGGCAAATCCCACCAACACCTGGTCATCGAGCATACGGCGTAACTTGCGCGTATCGGATTTCATCACGGTGTCGCCGTATGTGACCTGACCATCTCCCGCAATGGCCACAATCCCCTTATGACGAACCGTGAGAATTGTTGTCGAACGCCAGCGCGGTTTTTGGCCATCGCCTGACACATGCAATGGGGCGAATTCAGTCATAGTGATCTCTCAAAACGCAGCCTTAAAGTTGATCTGTCGCGAAACAAGCGATCTTTCATCCTAGCGACTTTTTCAAGCGATCAACGGATTCGTTGATATTTTCACGGCTGTTGAAGGCACTCAATCGGAAGTAGCCCTCTCCACTCGCTCCAAACCCGCTACCGGGCGTCCCTACGAGATGAGTTTCCGACAGAAGTTTGTCGAAGAACTCCCAACTGGAGAGACCTGCGGGGGTTTTGATCCAAACATACGGAGCATTCACGCCGCCATACACGGTGATTCCAACCGATTCCAGCCCCGCACGCAGCAACGAGGCATTTTCCAGATAGAACGAAATCAGTTCCTGAATCTGTTTTTTGCCGGCCTCAGAATAAACGGCTTCGGCACCACGTTGTATAATGTACGAGACGCCGTTGAACTTGGTGCAGTGCCGACGATTCCACAGAGGATGAATGGCCTGTTCCGTGCCGTCCGATGTGACACCTTTGAGAGCTTTGGGCACGACAGTGAACGCACAACGTGTTCCGGTGAAGCCCGCGTTTTTACTGAAGCTGCGGAACTCAATCGCCACTTCTGTGGCTCCGTCGATTTCATAGATCGAATGGGGAACGTCTTCTTCGGTGATGAAGGCTTCATAGGCGGCATCATAGAAAATGATCGAGTTGTTCTCACGAGCGTAATCGACCCACTTTTTCAGTTCCTCTCTTCCCAAAACGGTTCCACTCGGGTTATTCGGATAGCAGAGATAGATCAAATCAACTCGCTGTTCAGGAATCGCTGGAATGAAGTTATTTTCTTCGGTCACGGGAATGTAGGTCAATCCTTCGAATCGCCCTTGATCGTCGGGCTCTCCCGTACGGCCGGCCATGACATTCGTATCGACATAAACGGGGTAAACGGGGTCTGTGATGGCGACTTTGTTGTCCTGCCCGAAGATGTCGAGAATATTGCCCGTATCACATTTGGAACCATCTGAAACGAAGACTTCGTCGGCAGAAATCTCACATCCACGACTTTTGTAGTCATGTTCGACGATCGCATTCCGCAGGAAGTCATATCCCTGTTCGGGGCCATATCCTCGAAACGTCTCGGGATCTCCCATTTCAGTAATCGCCGCTTGCATCGCTTCACGACACGCCTCTGGCAAGGGTTCCGTCACATCTCCGATGCCTAGCTTGATGACTTTGGCGTCGGGATTGGCATCGGTGAACGCATTCACGCGACGAGCAATTTCGGGAAACAGATATCCGGCTTTAAGTTTGAGGAAATGGTCGTTGACGAGGGCCATAGTGTTACCCGTTGAAAGTGTTGTAATAATGGTTTTGAGACATTGTTTTAGGGGTTTGGTGAACGGTTTGCAACCAAGCTGAAGCGAGTATTCGTGGAGTCGAAAGTGATCCACGCCGGTTTTCCCACAGACTCACTGATCCCAAAAGTCGGACCGAGGTTCATTCAATTCCCGGTTCTCGAGGTCGGTCCGTAAACACTGCTGGAAATAAGGGGTTTCCGCAGGATAGAATAAAAAACAGCCTGTCTCTCGGATGAAGAAGTATTCACACCTTCTCAAAAAGACTTCGTCACGGAACATTTGAATCATGCCAACCCGAAAAACCTATTGGGGGATCAGCCTGAAACTGGCACTCTATCTGGGGCTGCCGTTGCTGGTGACTGTAGTGGTCTGGTTACAGGTCTTTGTTCCCGCGTCTCAGGACATCATGTTCAATCATGAAATGACCGATTTGTCCGATGAGAATGCCGTGCGAGGAGTGGAGTTGGAAGGTCAGTCGAAAGATTTCCTGAATGATTTTAACCTTTTGGCTCGCAAACTCGAAGAAGGTGATGACGACACCTTCAAATCAATGAGTTCCAAACTGGAATCGAAGTACGTCTTGATCGAAGTCCTGGAGACAAATTTGTCTGATGACCAGACGACTCCCCTGGAATTAAAAACAACCCTTAAGCAAGGGACTGCTCAAGCTTACAAAAACAATCTCAGTTATCAAAAGTTCATCGATTCGCTTCAGGCCGAGGTCAAAGCTCACCCGAATTCGGAACATGTCCTGACCGCGTTTCGAAAAGCCCGACTGAAGATCGATCCTGCGAAGAAGCCAGACAGCGAATTGCCTTACGAGGTTGAGAATCACGTCTTCTGGATTGGTTCACAAATTATTTCACCAAACGAGGATGGAGACACCGGTCGTGTCTTGGTAATGGCGTTGGGCTTCGATGAAAAACTGGCTCGGCTGATTGCCTCACCCCGTCACATGGCAATTCTGGCAGATCAGGATGGTCGCGTGATCCTAAACCCCTTCAGTTCGCAACAGGTCGCCAACGAAGCGGGTGAGTTCGTGAAGATGTTATCCGAAATGCCTGAGCCTTTTAATGAAGGTCCATTACTGGCCGACACTTCGAAATTTCTGGAGTCACCAGATTGGAATGCTGTGGGGTTAGGAGAAGTCTCCATAGATACGTTGAAGCTCCCAGAAGTGGCGTCAGAAGGTCTCTCGCTAAAACCGGGACAGAGTTACTACTACTGGGAATCGAAGGATGTCGGTCTCGAACCGGCGGAACTGGAAGTTGCTTCGATTGCCGTCAGACGTGAAACGGCAAAATTATCTCGACAAGAGTGGGATGCGTCGGAAGAACCACTAATTCGTGGTGGAGGACTTTCTCCCACTGTGGCGACCATTCGAATCATGTCGTCCGATCCAGAAGAAATCCCCAAGCTTCAAAAGCGATTGATTGATGCCGTCAAAGAGGAGTTTGTGAATCACACGGACATGAGCGAGGATGCGAAAGCGGTTGCGTTGAGCAAACTGAAACGATTGGCACGTCAAGTTCCAGATCCGTTCCGATGTACGACGAATCGTTATTCGGGTGTTCAAATCCCACTCACCGTAAGCCCAACCTCAGACCTCAGTGGTTTTCTCTTACTTCGGGGTGTCTTTGAGGAAGAAGTGAGAGCCGCTCTCGATGCGGAGCTGAATCAAGAAAAAATGATGTTTATCGGAATGACATTTCTGACATTCGGCATTGTTTTCTTTATGGGACGACGGATTGGCAAAATTCTGGAGCGTATGTCGGTTTCAGCCGAATCAATTTCTAATTTAACGTTCGACCAGGAGGCCGACGTCGAGACGTGGGAAAAACAGGCTAATGCGGTTTCGTCAAGGCTGCCCACAGATCGGCAGGATGAACTGGGAGTTCTCTCCCGGTCATTCCAGCGTATGTTGGTCGACATTCTGAATGCCCAAGTTGAACTGCGCAAACTCAATGCAGAACTGGAAGAGCGAGTCAATAAAAGAACTCTCCAATTACAAGCCGCCAATAACGAGCTGGGAGTTGCCAATAAAGAGCTGAAACGAGGACGCGACGAAGCCGAGCAGCTCTCTCGCAGTAAAGATGAATTCCTTGCCAGTGTCAGTCACGAACTCAGAAACCCTCTCAACTGGCTGCACGGATCGGTTCAGTTCCTGGAAATGACCGAACTGGACGAACAACAACAGCATGATGTGCAAACCGTTCGTCGAGCGACGGAAGAGTTGGGAGCACTGATTGAAGATATCCTCGATTATCAAAAAATCGTGATGAATGGGATGCCGATAGAAGTTTGCGAAGTTGACCTTGAGACCCTTTTACGAGAGGTCTGGGATTCACTTCGACTCATGGCAGAGAAGCATGATTCTGAACTCGATTTTCATTGGACAGAACCGACTGGAATGATCCAAACGGATCCTCGTCGATTCAAACAAGTCGTCAAGAATCTAGCAGGGAACTCCTGCAAATTCAGAGACCCCGAAGGCAAACGACCGAATCAGGTACAAGTGAATGTCGAACGGCACGAAGATCATTTGAAGGTCATCGTGTCTGACACAGGGCGAGGAATGAAGTCGGAGGTACAAGGCAAACTCTTCGTGAAATTTCAAAAATTGTCTTCGCAAGAAGGAAACAAATCGGGAACCGGCTTGGGATTGGTCATCACGAAAAGCCTCGTCGAACTCATGGACGGAACCATTGATTTTGAAAGTGAATATGGTGTCGGCACCACATTCACGATAGAACTGCCTCTGACTTATGAGACTCACATGGTCGATGGAAAACTGGTGAGTGAAGGGAACTCCTCCGAGAGAACCCCATCGGCAGACGCCGTTCGGAGAATTTCTTCCGCCACTTCCAAACAACCTCATAAGCTATCCAAAGTCATGGTGATTGATGACGATCCCAAAATGCAGGAGATGATGAAACGCTACCTGACCGATCACGGTTTTGAAGTGATCATTGCCGTGGATGGAATTCAAGCGTTGGGATTGGTAAAAAAAGAGGAGCCCGACCTGATCACCCTCGATGTCAAACTGCCAGAACTCGATGGATGGGCAGTGTTGGCAGCGCTCAAAACAGATGTAGAAACCGCCGACGTTCCTGTCATCATGACCACAACTTTGGACGATCGAGAAAAAGGGATGGCGTTAGGAGCCGATGAGTATCTTGTCAAACCGGTCGACTGGACTCATCTGGAACGTGTCATTCGCCAATTTTCCCAGCAGGTGGATTCTCCCACAGTTCTCGTCATTGAAGATGATGAGCAAAATCGAGTGCTCTTAAAAAGGCAGTTAGAGTCGTGTGGTTGGACCGTGGAAGAAGCCGAAGATGGTCGCCAGGCACTTGAGCATTTAGCGGACAATATACCACAATTAATCTTACTCGATCTGATGATGCCGGTCATGGATGGGTTCGAGTTCCTGGCGGAACGGCAAAAGTCAGCCGAACTGCTCTCCGTTCCAGTCATTGTGGTGACCGCAAAAGAACTCACACCCAATGAGATTCAACAACTCCGAGGAAGTGTGATTCGCGTGTTACAGAAGGGAACCTATTCACAACCAGAACTGTTGGAAGAAATCCGACAAGAACTGGAGCGGCGTCAGCGAGGAAACCACGGTGATGATTCGACGAGCTCTGCAAAACAAGACTCCGACCAGACTCCATAGTTTCAAAATCGCATGGGGCGTCTAAAATTGCCCACAAACAGAGCGGGAACAGTGTTATGGCAAATATTTTGATCGTCGAAGACGACGAAACCAATGTAAAGTTGTTGCAGCGGTTGTTAACAATGAAAGGCTACCAGTTCAGTGTGGCGACCAACCAAAAAGATGCTGTCGAAGCGGCTCGTCGAGAAATGCCCGATCTCATTTTAATGGACATACAGATGCCCGAAGAACCGGGCGGAAAAGTATCGGCAACGGCAGGAATCGAAGCGATTCGAGAATTAAAATCTGACCAACAAACATCATCAGTGCCAATCATTGCCACTTCAGCTCACGATCTTCCTGAACAGCGAAACCGCTTCAAGGAAGCCGGCTGCGATGACATTCAAAGTAAACCCTACACCGATTTCAATGAGCTACTTGAGACCATCGAGCGGAATTTGAAAGGAACATCCGCACCATGAATGCTGATCGATGGAATCGATTCGTGAAAGTCTCGCGCGACGATATTTTGGTCGTCATCGAGGCAGTCACACAGACCTGTGGTTTGCTTCTGGAGCAGACGGATGACCCCAGTTTTCAGGTCCCTGAACAGGTTCGTCGCGATCTGGAGACTGTTTACGATTCCTCGCGAGAGTTGTATCGATTTATTCGGGAAGTTCTCGAATCACCCGAACGATATATTCACGATGAGGCAGAGGATGAGTCAGAAGATTCTCTAAAATCTCTTCGGCATGATTTGCGCAATCGCTTAAACCTCATACACGGCCCGTGCCAGTTTATGTTGATGGAAGAGTTGCCTCAAGAATCGAGAGGCCAAAAAGAGTTTCAGCAAACATTTCTGAGTGATGTCACCAATATTCGTGACTATGCCAATCAAGCCGTCAATCTGTTGAATGAGCTTTCGGGTATGGAAGGAGAACTGGGAGATATTAGAAGCCGAGATTCACTGCGGGACGACGTTTCTAATACTCAAAGCGAACTAAAATTGACTGAGCCGGTTCGCATTCGCGAAAAGCCGGTCGAGCCAGCGCGAGTTCTCGTCGTGGACGACAACGAATTGAACCGAAAAATGCTCGCTCGATTCATGGAGCATATGGGCCATCTCTCCGAGTTTGCGTCTGATGGTCATGAAGCGCTCGAAAAAATCCAAGCCACTGATTTCGATCTGGTCCTGCTGGACATCCTGATGCCCCGCATGAATGGCATCGAAGTGCTCCACGAACTCAACAATCAGGGGTTGCTCAGACATTTGCCGGTCCTGGTTCTCTCGGGACTCGATTCGAGCGATGAAATCATCCAGTGCATTGAGCTTGGCGCGGAAGATTTTCTGTCTCGTCCCATCAACTTGACACTGTTAAAAGCACGCGTCAATGCTTGTCTGGAAAAGAAACGTTTGCGAGAACGCGAATTCAGTCAGTTCTTTCCACGCGAGATCGCCCGTCAGGTGGCACTCCGTCCCGAGATGCTCGATGAGGGACGAGAGGCCGATGTCAGTGTGTTGTTCTGTGACATCCGCAGCTTTTCGCGAATCTCTGAAAAACTTGAACCGGAAAAAGTTGTCCGCTGGATTCGAGATGTCATGGAAGTCCTCTCTGAATGTGTACTCGATCATCAAGGAGTCCTTGTCGACTACATTGGAGACGAATTGGTGGCGATGTGGGGCGCTCCCACCGAGCAACCCGATCATACAAAACTCGCCTGCCGTGCGGCACTGGCGATGGTGGAGCGATTACCGGCAATTAGTCGCAAGTGGCATCCCGAACTCGGCATGCCCACACAGGTCGGCATTGGAGTCAACAGTGGCAAAGCCCATGTCGGCAATACCGGAACAGCTCGTCGCAGAAAATACGGTCCTCTCGGCAACACCGTCAATCTCGCCAGTCGCGTGCAGGGTGCCTCTCGCTATTTGCAATCGAGCCTGTTGGTGACCGGTGCAACCTTTGACCAGTTGGATCCCAACGAATTCTCATCCAGGCGTCTTTGCACCGTCAAAGTCAACAATATTGAAGAATCCGTCGTGCTCCATGAAATTGTGTCTCTGGAAACCAATGATTGGACGGAATTGAGTGAGAGATACGAACAGGCTTTGGTGGCATTTGAAAGCCGAGAATTCCGACAGGCTGCCTCGATGCTGGGGAATCTTCTCGTACACCATCCGAGTGATGGCCCTTCTTTGCTATTGATGTCACGTGCCGTCAATGAATTGATTAATGATTCCACCGAAGAGGATTTTGACCCTGTCTGGCCTCTTTCCGGAAAATAATGATTCGCGATAAAATCGGGCGTCTTTGCAAAATTCTTCAGTTTTGATGTCCGTGAACAGCCAAAAATCGAATTCACTCTACGTCCAGCATTCCGCGAGAACGAATCGATGTTCAAAATGCTCTTTCTTCCCAGAGGCTATTTCACCATAGTCGCATTATTCTGGGCTTACGATTACGGATTGTTTGACTCAATCAGTCAATCTCCAGACTATCCCACCGGCACATCTATGACAGAGTGGCTAAAACCAGGGGATACACCGAAAGACGAGATGACGGCAGCCATTGACTTAATGCCTCCCGCAGAATTCGCATCTTTGAAGGATGAGATCCTTAAAGAACTCTCCGCGCTCGATCAACAACTGGCAGACAATTCGCAAACATCGCTGGTCCAATCTCAAACCAGTTCTCGTAGAGAGGATCAAGGGCAGAGACGCAGCGAAGTTCCTCGTGATATTAAAATTTATCTGCATAAATTATTTCGCTGACCGGAAAACTCTTCGAAAATCGGCTGGAATTTAACGCTGATCACCTATTTTTGGGTTGGTTATAAAAGAGAACCTTGAGTGTAGTGAACACAGTGGGATACACTGAAACACTTCATTTGTTTGTTCTTTAAGGTGATTCCGCATGTCGTCGGGCCATCCTCATTTACTTGAGGAGTTTCTGGATGAGTACGAATGCTCCTGGAAAAAAGGAGCACCGCTAGAGATCCACAGTTTGCTTGATCAATGGGAGACAGAACCGCAAGCTAACGAGCAGACATCGGCTGAACTTCTGGCCGAATTGATCATGATTGGACTCGAATACAGTTGGCGTCAACACGACCCCAGACAAACGGAACCACCCGCTTCGGGTACTCTGAAATATCTCGGTCAAGAGTTACAACAGAAACTCGGTTCCGCAGATTTAATCGGACAAATTCTCATCGAAGAATTCCGCACACGACACCGTTGGGGAGACCGTCCCACTGTGGACGAATACGAACAACAATACCCTGAGCATGTTTCAGGAGTACGAGACGAGCTAGAAAGTCTCGAACAGGAATACGCTCTCGAAACATCTATTCGCAAATTGTTTGTGGAATCTGAAGAATCCGACGCCGTGAAATCTGACGCCGGTTTGTTGAAGATGTCGATTTCTGATTTTCTCGCAGGCGTTTATCCATTCAGTGAACTGCCGGTCGAACTGAAAGATGAACTCGCGGCGACCGCTCTGGAGAAAACCTTCGCACCCGGCGACTATCTCATGCGTCAGGGATCGGCCTCTGAGTCATTGATGGTCATCATGGAAGGGATCGCACAGGTCACCATCAAACCTGTCGAGACAGACGAGACCGAGCAGGAACTCGCACGGGTGGACGTCTACTCTTTGTTGGGAGAAATTGGTCTTTTAACCGGCGAAGTTCGCTCAGCCAATATCATCGCCATGACTCCCATGAAGGTCGCCGAAATCCGTTATGAGCCTTACCGAACACTGACGACTCGTTTTCCGACGTTGAATATGCTGCTGTCGGAATTGGTCGCGCAACGCGTGGGAACGATTTCGACGGATATCATGTTTGGAAAATCCCTGGGAGGATACGATTTTCGCCATCGCCTGGGACGAGGTAGCATGGGGATCGTCTATCTTGCCGAAGACCAACAGTCGACTCGAAAAGTCGCCGTCAAAATGTTACGGCATGACCTCGTTTACGACCGGCAGGCAAGCCTTCGATTCCGACGAGAAGCGGAAGTCGTTCGTCGGCTGAAGCACGAAAATATTATCGAAGTCTACCGTGAGTTCTCGGCCTACAACACATTTTTCCTTTCGATGGAATATTGTCGCGGCTGCACACTGGGAGACGCGATCGAGCAACACGCGCCATTCTGCCTGGAGGATGTTCGTAAAATCGTGGGCCAATTGGCGGCCGCTTTATATCATGCACACAGCCAAGGAGTGATCCATCGGGATCTCAAGCCTGCCAATGTCATGTTGACGGCCGAGGGAACCTTGAAATTGACCGACTTTGGACTGGCGAGATCAGTCGAGTGTCTCAAGATGACGGCTCACGGCCAGATGTTGGGAACACCACGGTATATGCCCAGTGAATTGCTGGGAGGCAGTGAAGCCGATGAGCGTGCCGATTTATATGCTTTGGGAGCGATTCTCTGGGAACTATTGACCGGAGAGGCTCTGTTCACATCGAAGGATATCGTCTCTTTGCTGCGGGAACAAATACAATGGCAACTTCCCCAAGCCGACAACATCATCAACGGTCTCAGCGATGATCTCTACAAAGTGTTGTCCGAAACTCTTTCGCAAGATCCAACGGAACGTACTCTCGACTTACAATCGTTAATTAACTGGGCGGGACCAATCAATCCCGACTTCTGTCGAGTCATTGATCAGACGCAGGACGTTTCTGTTGAAGAATTGAATTCCACAATCCGGTTGACCGATGCAAAGGTCAAAGACCTCAACGATGTCTCATCGACAAACTGATGAGGTTTGTTGGCGAAAACTCATGGTCTTCACTGGCCCGTACGAGTCTAGTTCCCGATGCTCTTCCAGGCCCGTTGGAAAAAGTCCGTCCAGTTGCGATACATGATTCCTTCAATGTCATCGTCGGAATAGCCTTGTTGTTGCAGCAAGTCGATCAATCGTCTCAAGTCGGCAATGCTGTCGAGATCTCCCGGACATTGTTCTTTCCCGAAACCGCCGTCCAGGTCCGAGCCAATTCCGCAATGCTTGGCATTCCCGGCGATCTGACAAATATGATCGATATGTTTGAGTATATCGGCGATGACGACAGTTTGGGGATCACTTTCGTGGCGAACCCAACCTGGGTTGATCATCCAGTTATCGAAGGCCGCACCGATGACCGCTCCGCGATCAATGAGAACCTGAATTTGCTTGTCTTCAAGTTGACGGTCGGCGGGAACAAAAGTGCGACAGTTGTGATGACTGGCGAGAACTGGTCCCGAATAAATGTCGAGTGCTTCCCAGAAGCATTGATCAGAGAGATGAGTAACATCGAGCAGCATGCCGACTCGCTCCATTTGTCGTAACAGTTCTGGCCCCTGCTCTTTAAGACCACCTTCACTGCCGGTTCCATGACCGTATTCATCGGGTCCGTAATGGGCCGGCCCAAGAATTCGCAATCCACGGTTATACCACTCCTCAATCATGGAAGGGTCAAGAACCGACCAACTCCCTTCCATCGACAAGATGAACCCAAGTTGTGTTTCATCAGTAGGAGACTGCCACTCGGCGGTATGCTCTACAAGTGTCTGAGCATCGGAGATTTCACGCAGATAGCCTTGCTCAACTAGTTTTCGGTAATAAACCAACTGAGCACGACTGGCAGCATAAGCCGCTTCGCGTGATTGAAAGAAGGAGTTAGGTGCGTCTCGAGCGGAACGACGAGGAAGCAATGTTGCGATGATGGTGCCGATTTGCCCCTTCCGTAATTCGGGCCAAGAGACCACCGGATCGCCGGTTTGCCGGTCGGTCAAGGCGTGTTCAAACTCTCGAATTTTCTCGATCGGAAGTTTGAGTTCCCGATTCCATTCAAGGGCATTCCAGGCCATATCCAGGTGCGCGTCAAACAGTTGCATCGTCTACTTTCAATTCAAGAATCAGATTTAATGGCCAGCGCGGCACGTAACAAGGCGACCCACCCGACAATGAAGGCGACGCCGCCTATCGGCGTGATGGCTCCCAGCTTAGTGATCCCGGTGAGTACGAGGAGATACAGGCTACCAGAAAACAGCGTAATCCCAACCAGAAAACTCCAGCCCGCCACTTGCAATGATCGTCTTCGTTCACGCAAGGCCAACAACCCAACCACCAATAAACCCAAGGCGTGATACATTTGGTACTCGGCAGCCGTCTTGAAGTCTTGCAGATACTTCCAGGAAGCGGCGAACTCTTGACCGGCCATAATTTTGTCAGGAACGTCGGCAAATTTGTCCACGACATATTGATCCATACCATGAGCCGCGAACGCACCGGTTACCACAGCAAGCCCAGCGAGTGTGGCCCCGGTGGCAATCCAACATCGGGCAGCAGCAAGATGATTTGACATGAATCTGTTTCTCGGCGGGATAAAAGAGCGACGGTATCAGCAAAAGATACTTTAAAGGGAAATTTCGGCCCCCATGACCTTCATGAATGCAGCGAGCCAAGCGGGATGAGCGGGCCAAGCAGGCGCAGTGACCAAATTCCCGTCCACATGCACTCCATCGACAGGAATCTCGACATACTCACCACCTGCGAGAGTGACTTCCGGGCCACATGCGGGATAGGCCGTGCATGTGCGACCTTTCAAGACATCGGCAGCCGCCAGAAGTTGCAGAGCATGACAGATTGCCGCGATTGGCTTATTACTCTCAGAAAAATGTCTCACGATCTCAATCACACGCATATTGAGTCGAAGGTATTCGGGTGCCCGTCCGCCGGGAACCAGCAATGCGTCATAACTCGATTCATCAACATCGGCAAAAGTTGCGTTCAGAGTAAAATTGTGGCCCCGTTTTTCGGAGTAGGTTTGATCCCCCTCGAAATCATGAATGGCTGTGCGTATCTGATCTCCCGACTTCTTATCGGGACAGACAACATCAACATTGTAACCCACCGCCTGAAGCGTCTGCACAGGGACCATCAACTCGTAATCTTCGACATAATCTCCCGCCAAAACGAGAATTGATTTCTCGACCATTCTGCTCTCCTCAGCAAATCACCGCGAATTTGTCAGGCTCCAGTGTAACGGCGTAGTCACAGAGTCGGAAGAAATCGACGATAGTTGATATGGAAACCATCAAGAAAGTCGAAAATCGGCATAGTCCTGATATCCGAGTACCGCTATCCTGTGTCACAACAACGACTTCTGTTTTTTTTCGAGATATATTTCATGTCTTTCACTCTCGCCGCGGGCCTTTCCACTCTGGATGTGACTTCCCATAGCGGGATGGTTCTGACATTCAGCCTCGGAATGTTACTCGTAGCAGGCGTGATTGCCGGTTACTTGGCAGGCTGGATCGGTGTCCCCAAAGTCAGTTTATATATTCTGGCGGGACTCGCTCTGGGACCATCGCTGTTAGGTTGGATCCCTCCCAATCATCTGCATGAACTCGACCCTGTATTGAAACTTGCCTTAGCAATGGTGCTGCTGGAGATCGGCAGTCGTTTCAAGGTGGGGATGATTCGGCGGATCATCCATTCGGCAGTCCCCCTTTCAGTAGGAGAGTTGGTGTTCACCTTCGTCCTTGTTTCGGGCGGCGTCTACATGTTTGGTGAACCCCTTCGTCCTGCGTTATTACTGGGCGGACTCGCCTTGGCAACGGCACCGGCGACAACCATCGTGGTGTTGAGAGAATATGACTCCGAAGGCCCCGTGACGGCATACACCTTCTTTCTGGTGGCTCTCAACAATTTGGCAGCGATCGTTGCTTTTGAAATTCTGTTTGCCGCGACGTCTCTCTTGGATGAAGGGGCCAAAGTCGACGTGATGGGGCTTTTGACCTGGCTATCAGTGAGTCTGGTTGGTTCAACTCTGCTCGGGATTGGGGCCGGGATTCTGGTCGCGATTGCTTCCTCGTTGACACGCGAAAAACAGCGTACAGTCGTCGTATTTGCCATCACGGCAATTGTTTTAGGTTTTTGTGAATCGTACGAACTTCCATACCTTCTGACATTTCTTGCGATGGGTATCACTCTCGCCAATGCGTCACGACACACTGCCGAAACGCTCAAAGAATTAGGGACGGTCTTGGCGTTGTTGTATGTTGTCTTTTTCGTCGCCGCTGGGGCGGAATTAAATCTGCAAGCACTCTCGTCAGTTGGGGCCATCGGTGCGGTCTATGTGATCACACGCTGCCTCGGAAAATACTTTGGCATTCGTCTGATCGCTCAGTGGCGCCAAGAGTCAATCGAAGTTCAACGCTGGCTAGGTTCAACTTTGATCGCTCAAGCCGGTGCCGCCATCGGTCTCGTGGCAATCGCCACAGATCGAGATCCTGTACTCGGAGCACATCTGGCAACAATTATTGTTGGAACCGTGGTGGTATTCGAAGTGATCGGGCCATTATTGACTCGTTTCGCAGTGGTGCATGCCGGGGAAGTTCCCGTGGCTCATCTCGTTCATCCTGAGCGTCCCGGTCTTCGGCGTTCTATTCATAATGTGGTGAGTCAAATTCGGATATCATTCGGTCATGACCCGCTGATGAAAAAGAATCGCAGTGACCTCAAAGTTGGCGACCTGATGCGCAAAAATGTCAAAAGCATTTCAAACTCAGCAGGCTTTCTCGAAGTCCTCGAATTTATCGAACACAGTCGGCATCAGGTCTACCCCGTCACCAACACCGATGGGAATCTCGTCAGTGTGATTCGGTATCGTGATCTGCGAACGGTTTTATTCGACCGGGAAGTGGCTTCGCTAGTCAGAGCCGAGGATTTAAGCGTCGAGACCAACTTGTTCCTCTCGCCCGATATTGCGATTCAGGAGGCTTTTGATCGATGTGAAAAAACCATCGACGATGTGATCCCCGTGGTCGATTCGGTCGAAACGATGATGCTCATTGGTCTGCTCGAAAGACGCGATATCATTCGCTTCATCAAGACCGATCATAAAACACCACAAAAAACGAAGCCTCCAAATCCAACCGAAGAATCTCCTTCCTAGTCGCCACTTCAATCACTTGTGTCCGAACGATTGCTAGATGTCTCTGATGCATTTTCAGTTGTAATGAGTGAGAAAGAACGTCCACTGTGTGGTCTCAAAGAAAAATCTCAAAAGGCAATTCTCATAGCCGGGTGCCTGGCGATGAGCTATACCCAGCTCACCATGTCACCCGCTACGATCCAGTTTGCACGGTCATTTGGAGCGACTGGATTACACGTCGGCATTCTCGGTGCATTACCCACTTTGATGCTATTTATGCAATTCGTCTCCGCGTTGCTGGTGAATCACCTCAACTACCGACGGCGAGTCTGGTTCTGGGTCTCTCTCCTCCAGCGAATCATCTTTCTACCACTCGTGGCCGCGATTCTTCTGATTCCCAATGTTACAGACCAGACCTGGATGTGGTGGTTAATCGCGATCACCGCGGTCAACCATGCCCTCCTCCACTTCACGACACCGATGTGGATGTCATGGATGGGAGACTATCTACCTCATAAAGGGCTCAATCAATATTGGGGAACTCGCCATCTTTGGATGCAATGGGCGGGTGCTGTCTCGCTACTGGCTGGGGCAGTTTGTCTCTCGTACGGAGGTTTTAAAATACGACAGGGTTTTACAATTTTGATCTGTTGCGGTGCAATCTTTGGCGTCGCCGACATTCTGATATTTCTGAAAGTGGAAGAACCGCCTGTCACACGCGTGCCCGAGCCAAAACTGGGCAAAGTGTTAACCGCACCGTTTCGGAATCGTCAGTTCCGTTCGTTTATTTTATACACATGCTTCTGGCATTTTGCGGCGATGGTCGGAGCACCCTTCATCAGCTTCTATCTCCTCGATGTCATTGGAATGAATGTTCTACAATTGATGTTGTTATGGACATGTTCCTGGGTGGGAGGCGCCATTTTTGCGCAACGCCTGGGACATTTGGCGGAGCGATATGGAAATCGTCCTATTCTTATTTTCTGTACCGCGTTCAAATCCCTCAACATGATTGGATTGTTACTGATCCCCCGTGATCCCAACTTGGCGTTTTGGGTCATGGTTCCGGTCTTCGTCATTGATGCGATTCTCAATTCAGGTATTGCCATCGCCAACAACGGCTTCATGATCAAAAACTCGCCCTCCGAAAATCGCACAATGTTCATCGCCGCAGGAACGGGTGTCGCAGGAGTCGTCGGAGGTATCACTTCGATTGTTACGGGGCTGATCTTGCTTCAAACAAGCGGATGGAGTTTACAGATCGGAAATATGGCGATGGATAATTTTCAAGTCGTATTCTTGGTCAGCTTGATTTTGAGATTGATTGCCGCAGTGCTGGCAAGGATGGTCCGTGAACCAGAATCCCATGCGACATACAAGATCGTCGTACAGCTCATCGGCGTCACGCCTTTCAGAGTTCTCCGTTTTCCAGTTGGCCTCTATCGAAATTACGTCAGTTCCGACGCGACAGTGCTTGTCGAAACAGCTCCATCCGAACTGGACAGCACCAAAGAGACGACATCTACTAAGTTTGAGTGACGCTTCGATTGTTCCGTCGGGCCGCGTGAAATCACAATCAGGATCACGATACCCGAGCCTTTTCTAAAACATTCTATGGCCGTTTCAAGATGTCAAGATTTGGAAAATGGGGGACACACCTTGACCGAATGTTGACCAAATCTTGAACCAAATGTTGCCAAATCTTGATTCCGAATCTTGTGTACCCTTGAGCAAGTTGTTGATGCTCGTGGCTTTACGACAAACTTCACATTGTGACTATGAGCCGTTTTTTGTCGGGACGTTCCTTCCACGTGACGCGAGATCTCTTGTTTTCTCGCGTTTCAGAGTTCGTTTTTGGTAAACACGCTATTCGTCTTTGAGCCGCCAGCGCAAGCTGGCAGGGCATCATCCTCGGCGTGATGACGTTGTGGCCGTGAGCGACTGTTTTGAGTTAAGTCACAGTCGGCGTGACAACGAACTCCGAACGCTAGCTCTGGTAGAGACGCAATGACAAGAGCAAAACGATCAGTGAAATCAAGTTACAAAAGAGCAAGGTGATGAAGAATGGACCTGCTGAGGGAGTTCAGTTGCCAGTCACATTCATCTGCTGACGGTGCACTTTCTTGCTGGGAGAGTGTGCGCTGTCAGCGAGAGTTTAGCACTCGGACAAGTGAGGAATGATGAACCGCAGAGATCGCGGAGGAAGCAGAGAAAAACCCAGCAGGAGTACGGACATAGCCCCATTGCGCAAGCAATTGGGATGGGATCAAGTGTCATTGAGTATTCATATTCGTTGCCCCTCCGTCCTTAGGGAAGTTGGCAGGGTGGCCCAGCCGGCATCGGCTGGGTCGCTCAGCGACAAGAAGCTCATATCATGATCGCTCAATCAGGTCAGCCGCGTCAAGCATCACTCTCACTCGCATGATGGGGAGATTCTTGTGACTGAAGTCACCCAACCGATCTACAGATCGGTCGGGCCACCCCGCGTTGCGATGATAGAGAAAGCGTTCATGATCTTTTCAGATAACGTCCAACGTAACCGGGCCGCCGCCAAGCCGGTTACCATTTAGTTTGATCCGGACGGCGGCTCCGGTTCACGTAATTGTTAGCCGTGAATTTCGGTACCACTTGAGACGCTTGCTGTTGTCGATTGACGGAAAGCCGACCAGATTACTGCGGCCATGGCAGCCGCCGTGACCACCACGAACAATCCCTTGCTCACGATCGGTATCGCGCTCGCCGCTTCCGCTACTTGCTCCGCGATTACCCCCGGTAGCATCCCTATGAACAGACCGAACAAGGTGAGCAAAGGCCCAGGCAAGTAAATGCGCAAGTCTGGTCGAGC
>JAQWSQ010000028.1 GCA_029243145.1 Planctomycetaceae bacterium
GGTGATGCCGTACCGATGACCGTGAAGATTACGACATTTGTCCTGTAATTCTTCATTCCGGTGCGCGGCGTAAAATTTGTACTCTTTTTGAATGATCATCGGGTTCGGACCTCGCTAAAGGTATGATGTACAAAGTCTTTATAGGGAGACCTTCAACAATTCCTACTCTTTATTTCGACATCGGACAGGATTTTTCTATGGTGAATTCGGCATGAATTATGTGATTTGGACTGCAAGACTTGCCGTGATGCTCTATCTGGTTGGTCTGGGCCTGCGTTTCTGGAAGAATGATTCCTAACTGTCCCAAGTTGTCTGGACAGTTGGATTTTTTGTCTTTCTCGTGCATGTCTGGGCGGCTTTTGAATATGTCCACCAATGGAGTCACACCGCGGCATGGCAACACACCGCCGAGCAAACAGGAAATCTCACGGGCTGGTACTGGGGAGGCGGAATTTGGTTCAACTATCTGTTTCTGATCGTGTGGGGGATCGATGTTGCCGTCACTTGGAAAACAAAATGGCCAGTGAGAGCCTTCATCGCCGTTCACGGCTATCTCGCCTTCATCGTGTTGAATGCGACGGCCGTGTTTGGACCAACTTGGTGGCGTGCGGTCATGTTAATTGCCGGCGTGGCTCTCGGCGGGATGATTTGGAAGAACGGAAGAGTCAAACCAGACAAAGCATGAGGCCATCAATCTAGGCAGAAACACGGCCCGAATCGGGTTCATGCTTCCCAGAAACGCAGTTCAGACGAAGGGTTAAGAGGCGATGGCCCGTCTCTCTCCAGAAATGAATTGCATGCGCCTTCCGGGCGGTTCAGAATGGATCAAACGATTCTCACCCGGGAGAGAAAAATGCGAAATTCGCTCACTGCACGATGTTTGCTGCTGACAGTCGGTCTTACTCTTTGTCGTTCTGCCTTGCTCTTCGCAAACGGTCCAGAATTAGCCATCATCGAGGACGTGGCTCATCAACCGTTTGTCGCGGCGACCAAGCGATTGGAGGCGGCTCTCCGTTATGTGGGTTCGCCGTTGAGTGATATGGAATCCGAGTCGTTAAAAACGGCGATGGAAAATGAAGACATCCCGAAATCGATTGCCGACATTCAGAGCATCCTTGATCACCGATGTCTCGCCTTGGTCCATATCAACCCAGAAAGTCGAGTGAAGGTCGCCGAAGGACCAGTTAAAAAAGAATTGATGAAACATGGTTGGCGAACATTTCTGATCAAAGTCCATAACGAAGCTGGAGTGACGGCGAAGCTGATTGCTCAAAGCCCGAACGCCGCCCCTATTTATGAACGTGGACGAGGCGCACGACAAAAACCGCTCAGTGACGATCCCGAATTGGTGCGTCCCAATCAAACGACGAATCGCTTTCTCGAATTGACGATGTTCGACAAACAGCCCCTCAAACAAACTCTCTCCGGTTTGCCAGTCGAATATCGAATCATCCAGATTTATAGCCGCGATAGTGGACAACGAGAAGCCGAGCTTTCGTTCAATGTCGGACAGGGAACTCAGGATATTGGTTTTCGCAACGAATTGCCAATTCTTTTTAAATGTGCTCCCGCGGTTGAAGTCAAACTGGGCATCAAAGATTTCGACGGCCAGCCAGCGATGGCTTCCCTCGTCGTCAAAGATGATCGTGGTCGTGTTTATCCGGCTCCTTCTCGACGTTTAGCGCCCGACTTTTTCTTTCACGAGCAAATCTATCGCGAGGATGGAGAATCCATCGTTTTACCTCCCGGTAATTACCGCATCACGGTGACCCGAGGACCGGAGTATCTTTCGAAAACCACAACCGTCACGATCCCCGATGGAACGCCGACGTTCAATCTCGATTTTCAACTTGAACGCTGGGTTCATCCCGCAAAACGCAATTGGTTCTCCGGCGATCATCACGTTCATGCGGCCGGATGTGCGCATTACGATGCACCGACCGAAGGCGTGACTCCCGCCGACATGATGCGACATATTCTGGGTGAAGATTTGAATGTTGGTTGTGTACTGACTTGGGGACCGTGCTGGTATTCTCAGAAGAAATATTTTGAAGGGGGTGTTTCCGATCTTTCGACGCCCGATTATCTGATGAGGTACGATGTCGAAGTGAGCGGTTTTCCGTCGTCCCATGCGGGGCATTTATGTCTGCTACGATTGAAGGAAGACGATTACCCCGGCACGACACTCATCGAAGAATGGCCGACGTGGACCTTACCCATTTTGAAATGGGGACAGGAACAAGGGGGAGTGGTCGGGTATTCGCACAGTGGTTGGGGACTCGCACTGCCCGATTATGCCGACAACGGACAACGGATTGATATCTTTCGTCGCCAACCGGGACCACGAGGCAAGGCAGCTTACAAGCTACCCGATTATGAAGTTCCCCGCTTCGATGGCATCGGCGCGAATGAATACATCGTCACAGTGGCTCATGGAGTCTGTGACTTTATCTCGGCCGTTGATACTCCCGCGATCTGGGAACTCAACATCTGGTATCACACTTTGAACTGCGGCATGAAAGCAAGAATCAGTGGTGAGACTGACTTCCCTTGTATTTTTGGTGACCGAGTCGGGCTCGGTCGAATTTACGTGAAGCTGGATGATTCCGAAGAATTTACTTTCGATAACTGGGTCGCAGGCCTGAAAGATGGTCGCAGTTATTGTGGAGACGGCTTGACCCATTTGCTGGACTTCAAACTAAATGATGTTGCCTTGGGAGAGCCGGGATCTGACGGAATAATTAGTCAACTCGATTTGCAGAAACCGGGCAAGGTGAAGGTCACTTTCGATGCTGCCGCATTCCTGGAACCGAAACCGACACCTTTCACAGAATCAATTCGCAATCGTCGTCTTGATGAGAAGCCTTACTGGAACGTTGAGCGTTGTCGTATCGGTGAGTCTCGGAAGGTTCCTGTCGAAATTGTCGTGAATGGTGAAGTCGTCGCCAAACAGGAATTGGTTGCGGACGGGTACACGGTTCCCATGGAATTTGACATCGACATCCCTCATTCCAGTTGGGTGGCGGTGCGGATCCTCCCTTCGTGTCATACCAACCCGATCTTCGTCGAAGTGGGTGGAAAACCAATTCGCTCCAGTCGACGCTCGGCAGAATGGTGCGTCAAAGCGGTCGAAAATTGCTGGAATAGCAAGCAAAGATTGATCTCTAAAGCCGATCAGAAACAAGCAGAACCTGCTTATGAAAAAGCGAAGGAAATCTATCGTTCCATTGCCGCAGAAAGTGTGGCAGAATAAGCTCCCCCTCTTTGATGTTTCAAGAAAGCTGAGTTGATGATTTGTATTTCTGTCACTCCCGAGTCACGCAATTTGGCAAAAGTTGACATGTTCAACGCAGCGCAATTCGCAGACATGATTGAACTGTGCCTTGACCGATTGATCAAAGCTCCCGATGTGGGTGAGCTGACGGAGGGTATCGAACAACCTGTGATTATCTCGTGCCGACGACAAGTCGATGGAGGGAAATTCTCCGGGTCGGAAGACGAACGTATTGCCATGTTACGGCAGGCGATTATCAATGGCCCTGATTACGTCGAACTGGACCTCGAAACCGCCAAAAAAATTCCTCGATTTGGTGAGACCAAACGAGTGATCAGCGTAACAAGTCTCAATCAACCGATTGACGACGTCAACCAGATGTTTGAAGAAGCTTGGAAAGCCAAAGCGGATGTCGTCAAGTTCACATGGGCCACTCGCTATTTTGAAGATGCATGGCCGTTACTGAAAGCCGTCGTTGATAAACGGGAGTTACCCGTCGTGGGGATGGGTGTCGGGGAATCGGGCATCACGTTTTCATTGTTGGGTCGCAAGTATGGATCACCCTGGTTATATGCGGCACTCGAAAAAGGGATGGAAGCATTCGACGGTCAAACATCAGCGTTTGATCTGAATGAGATCTACGATCTCGAAAACATCACACCCAAGACCCGTTTTCTCGGATTAGCCGGTTATGGTGAAACCCAACCGTTGATTGCAAAGGTCCTGAATCGCGGGTTCCAGAAAATTGATTCGTCCTATCGATGCCTGCCTTTTCAGGTGGGCAACTTAGAGAAAATTCGCAAACGTCTGGAGAAGCTCAAGATCCCCGGAATTTTCGTGAACCCCACTTTGGATGTCGACCTGCATAAATTTTCCGACAAAGACGAAGAGTCTGTTCAACAATCCAAAGCCTGCGACCTGCTCTTCCAAAAACAGAATCAATGGCAAGGCTTCAATCTGATTTGGAGAGTGATGCTGAAAGCCGTCGAACGCACTCTTGCGCAAGAAAACAAAGAACTCGGCAAACAAAATGTGCTCGTCTTCGGAACGAACCCGTTAGCCCGCAGCTTGATTTATGGTTTATCGCGAAAAGGATGTGTGGTGAGTGTCACCTCTCCCGATAACATCGCCGCCCAACAAATTGCACAAACGATGAAAGTTCGTCAAGTTCCGTTTATGAATCTTTACGATACTTACACCGACGTCGCCCTGATTACCGATGACACATTGAAGCCCGGCATCGGAAAAACCGAAATCAACCCGGCCTTCTTCCGTGCTGAGATGACCGTTGCCGACTTTAGCCGACTCCCCTTAGAAACAGAGTTTTCCCAAGAAGCCGTTGATCGTGGATGCCGAGTGATCCCGCCGCAAGAACTGGGCTATGATTATCTCTCTGCCATGTTCAAGGCCGTCAGCGGCAAAGAACTTGATCGAGAATTCTTCGGCGAAACCATTCAGACAATGACTGTCTGATTACTCCGCGATGGGTGTCGAAGAAACATCCGAAGTCGCTTCATTTTGGATCTGCTCTTGAATTATTTTTGCAGATTATTCCCAGATTCAAACAGGAGGCTCCAATAATCGTTTTGCCTGCCCAAAGACGTCATCGAACATCGGCTCAGTCAGCTTTCCCGTAAATGTATTTTGCTGGGAGGGGTGAAAACTCCCCACCAGCCATAACCCATTTTCAAATTGCACCGTTGCTCCATGTCCAAACTTGGGAAGTTTGTCATTCCACCAGCCGACGGATTTTGCATAATCGATGACGGCTCGCCAACCAATCGCCCCCAATGCCAAGAACACTTTGACCGGTAACATCTCGACAGTCTCGGTCATAAAGTGGCGACAATTTTCAATTTCATCGCGAGTCGGTTTGTTTTGAGGAGGGGCACAATGGCAGGTGGCGGTGATTGCACAATCGTGGAGTTTGAGACCATCATCAATCGAAACGGCTTCCTCTTGAGAGGCAAAACCCGCTTTGTGGAGTGCTCGAAACAACCAATCGCCACTCCGATCTCCGGTAAACATTCTCCCGGTCCGATTCGCCCCATGGGCTGCGGGAGCTAATCCGACAATCAACAATCGTGCTTTCGGATCACCAAAATTGGGGACCGGACGGCCCCAATAATTGTCCTCCATAAACATGCGCCGTTTCTCGTGAGCCACGGTTTCGCAATGTTCGATCAATCGAG
This sequence comes from Planctomycetaceae bacterium, assembly GCA_029243145.1. Taxonomy (GTDB): domain Bacteria; phylum Planctomycetota; class Planctomycetia; order Planctomycetales; family Planctomycetaceae; genus JABURQ01. Next base: position 5,467 of record JAQWSQ010000028.1, read on the forward strand.
GACAGGCTCGACAATTTGAGATCTGCCGATTCAACCTATCCCAAGCAACAATGGGGAGTTGCCGATTGCGTCCGATTCCCATGGATGAGCCCTCTTTCCAAGATTTCCTGACCGCTATAACCGGTCTCACTGGAACTCTCGCACGCCGCTCAACAACATTCAAGAGAATGACGGCTTGCGAACTGATTCTCATAAGACATACCATAGAGTGTAAGAAGTTTCGAAGCCCTTTGTGTGGTTCTTAATCTCAGGAGTCATTGCCGTGAGTAAAGTCGGTTTTGCATTATCATCGTTAGTTGCCGTCATTCCGGCAGCATTCATGCTCTATCTCTTAATCATGGGCATGATGGGCGGCCTTTCGGGCATGTTAATGATAATGACCGGCGTGGGGATTCTTGCCGGTGTCGGAGTGGTCGCGTTGCCGATCCTCGGATTCATCATGGGACCAAAGAGTCCTTCTGCTCCCAAGAAAGACAAGAAGAAAAAATCTAACGAAGATGAGATTGAAGATTTTGATGATGAAGAAATGATTGACGATGCGGATGACGAATGGGACGACAGCGAATTCGAAGACATGGAATTTGACGAAGACGATCTCAAAGACGCTTAACTGCGTGTCACGAAACAGACTGCTAACTGCTCGCGCTACGATAGCTCAATAGAGACCACTGAAAAATCCGCCGGGAGACCACCAACCCGATAAGCGTCAAGCCTCCGCCGACGAACACCAGCCAGCTTGGATCGAGTGCTTTGTCCATCAATACGCGAGCGGGAACAGTGACAACGAGCAGAATCGGGATCACGTAGGTAAATGCGGTCGAAAGAAGATTGCCGGCGAGAGTATCTTGTGCTGTGTAGATGCTACGCGGATAGCGAGCAAACACGGTGATGTAGAACCAGAAGTCATACAATCCCTGGTTGCGGCCAAACCAGATGCTCGTGGACGCCAGCGAAATCATGAGACTGTAAAAAAACGCGACTCCAATCAGCACCAATGCGATGTAAGACAGTATCATTGTTGCATCGGGAACGCCGCCGCTGTTGATGACGGCGTAAACCAGTAACGCCAACGAGAGTGCCGTCTGGCTTAAATTGGCGATCTCCAGTTTTTCACACGAAACGAGAAACTGTGTATCAATCGGTTTTAGCAATACGAAGTCGAGATTGCCGGTCCTGATGAGTTCGCTGAAGTTGGCACAATTCGGCATGAAGAAGGTCTCGACGATCGAATTGATCAGCATCCCTGTCGCCATGAATCCGAAGTATTCGGCGCGAGTCCACTCGGCAATGTTAGAGACTTCTCGGAAGATGATTTCAAATAGAATGATTTGAGCGGCAAACCAAAACGCGCGAGTGAACATCGTGATGAGAAAATTCCCCCGAAACGTCATCTCGCGAATCAGCGCATTACGAACGAACGTCAACAGAACGCGGAGATAATCGGGGGAAAAAGTCATGCCGTGGCTACTTCATGGGATTCAGTTGAGAGTCACACCGCGTTCTCCACTTTGAATCTCGCCCAAGCGGAATGATTCAGCACCGGCACTGGCAAACGCTGCTTCCAGTTGATCAGCCTGATTCGCCCGCACGCAAAACACCATCCCGACTCCCATATTGAAGACACGATCCATCTCGGCAGGATCAACATTGCCGAGTTTCTGAACCCAGTCAAAACAAGCAGGAGCCGTCCAACTGTTTCGGTCAAGCTGAGCCCGCACGCCTTCAGGAAGAATGCGCTCCAGATTCTCTGCGAGCCCTCCCCCCGTGATGTGGGCAATTCCGGTCACTGCGCTTGTGTCATCGTTGAGAGCCATCGCGGCGACTGTTTCGGCGGCGTAGATTTTCGTCGGCGTGAGCAACACCTCGGCAACAGTTTTTCCCAACTCATCAACAGAGGAGTCGATGGTGAGCCCCGCATGGTCGAAGACCACTTTCCGAACGAGGCTGTAGCCGTTGGAATGAAACCCGTTGGAAGGCAACCCGATGAGAACATCGCCAGCCTCAATTTGGGTACCGTCAATCAGTCGCTCGCGTTCCACGACACCGACGCAAAATCCGGCAAGATCGAAATCCTCTTCGCCGTAGACATCGGGCATGATGGCCGTTTCCCCGGCAATCAATGAGGCACCCGCTTGCAAACATCCCTCACTGACACCTTCGACCAAGTCGGCAATCAACGGTGGATTATCTTTGCCTAACGCCAAATAATCCAAGAAGAATAGCGGCTCGGCTCCCAAACAGAGGCAGTCGTTGACACACATCGCCACTAAATCGATTCCGATGGTGTTGTAAGTCTGTGAAAGCATGGCCACTTTGATTTTCGTGCCGACACCATCAGTTCCCGAGACCAGGACCGGATCGGTGTAGGCGGTCTCACCATTCAGACGAAACAGGCCAGCAAATCCTCCCGTCAACTCCATCACACGGGAAGAATGAGTGCGTTTCATCAACGGCGGCAACTTCTGCATTGCCTGCTCGTATTTATCGAGGTCAACCCCCGAGTCTTTGTAACTCAGTCCGCTCATGGAATCATCCTGACGTGAGTGCGAATTCGGCCAGCTTCAATAGATTCCAGCATACAATGATCTCCCAGAAATGTCAGTCTCCCCAGAGATGACTCTTTTGACTCCGCGCACAAAAAAAGACCAATTCACCAGAGACGGGGTCAGTCCGTAATCTGGTGATTGGTCTGGAGATGCTAAGCCTTATTGAATCTCAGATTAAGGGAGAATCACACTATCAATGATGTGAATCACTCCATTCGATGTTTCAATATCAGTCTTGACGACCTTGGCATTGTCAACCATGACACCCGCGTCAGTAACTTTGATGTCAACGGTTGTTCCCTGAACAGTCTTCGCTGAGCTCAGTTTGACAACATCAGCAGCCATCACTTTTCCAGAAACAACGTGGTATGTAAGGATAGCAATGAGCTTGTCCTTGTTCTCAGGCTTCAAGAGGCTTTCAACGGTTCCTTCAGGCAGTTTCGCAAATGCTGCGTTTGTTGGAGCGAAAACTGTGAATGGTCCTTTTCCTTTTAAGGTGTCAACCAAGCCTGCAGCTTTTACGGCAGCGACCAAAGTACTGAAGTCTGAAACTGATGCAGCGGTGTCTACGATATCAGCAGGTTTTTTTGCAGCTACATTTTGAGTTGCGTGTGACTTCTTTGAAGCCTGTGCTTTTGATTTACATGTTCCAGCGTAAGCAGATACGGAAAGTGCCAGGGTAAGAGCCAGAGCAATTGCGATTTTCATAATAGTAATCCTTAGAGTCGTTAATTGTTTGATAGTTGAAAGTGTTTTGAAGAGTCGTCAAGATGTACACTAAGTGGCTAGCCATGCCTCGCTCATCTCTTCGGTGGAATTATTACCGCAGATCGATCCCTGTCATTCACTGAGATCACATTTTTTTGTCCCAGTGGCCTATTCCAAGAGGCACTTGACGCCCTGCCTATGATATTCACGAGACGTAAAGAGTTATCCGGTCTCGTGCTTTTGCAGAAACGGTTGACCAGTTTTTTTCGCTCGCAAAGAATATTCTTTTCTCCGGCATCAGGATTTTCCCAACGGCACACACTTGCAAGGTTGGATCCCCACCATTCAGTGGGGTAGTCTGTAACGATCATTTTCTGGAAAGGTCTCTCATGCGATCTCAACTTATTGCCATCTGCATGGCTCAACTCAGCCTGATTTCTATTGTCGACGCACGTCGCCCGAATGTGGTTGTCATTTTCACTGACGATCATGGTTGGACAGATCTCGGAATTCAGGACATCAGGGAAGATCTGAAAACACCGCATATCGATGCAATGGCGACCAAGGGGTTACGCATGACCAATGGATACGTCACGGCCCCCCAATGTGTTCCTTCACGTGCCGGGTTGTTGACGGGGAAATCACAAAATCGATTTGGCGTTGAGAGCAACGGCTTATCACTGGAAGGTTTCGATAACGAATCCACAATCGCTGAGCGACTGCGAGAAGCTGGCTACGCAACTGGTATGACCGGAAAATGGCATCTCGGACCGCCCCCTCAAATCCCTAATCATGGATTTCAGGATGTTTATTACAAGAACACCAATCGTCCTGGCTGGGCCAATTTCGACCTGAGTGGAAACCGAGCGAAACCCGGGCCTGAAACGTCGAAGCTCTATCACTTGGATGCCAACTCAGCCGCAGCGGCCGCGTTCATCAAAACCCACAAAAACGAACCCTTCTTTTTCTATTGTGCTTACCGCGCCCCTCATGTCCCGCTCGATGCACCACCGAAATATCTCTCTCGATTTCCCGGAGAGATGCCAGAACGCCGTCGTCAGGCGCTCGCCATGATCTCAGCAATGGATGATGGAGTGGGCTTGATTCGCAAGACACTCAAAGAAGAAGGACTACTCGAACAAACATTAATTTTCTTCATCGGCGATAATGGAGCGCCACTCAAAATTCACAAACTCGATGCACCGGGTGGAGGACCGGGATGGGATGGTTCTCTTAATGAACCATTGAACGGTGAAAAAGGAATGCTGACCGAAGGAGGAATTCGTGTACCGTTTGTCGTCAGTTGGCCGGGAACAATTAAGGGAGGAAAAACTTATGATCATCCCGTCAGTTCACTCGATGTCGCGGCGACGGCCATCGCATTGGCTGAGATGCCGGCAGATCCCAAACTCGACGGCGTGAACCTGATTCCCTATCTCACTGGTCAGAATGCAGAGCCTCCCCATCAAACACTCTACTGGCGGTGGATCGCCCAGTCGGCCATTCGAGAAGGAGACTGGAAATTGCTCATCGGTGGTTCCCGAGAATATCTGTACGATCTCTCCCAAGACAAAGAAGAAAAACATAACCTGATTTCCGAACATCCAGAGCTCGCCAAACGCCTGCGTGTCAAATTAAGAAATTGGACCAATGAATTACAACCACCGGGGTTGGCAACTGGACCAGTTGCCGAAACCTGGGCCAAGTACTTCGATTTCTATCTCGAAGGGAAACCGGCACCGCCGTTAACAAAGAAATCGGATTCCGCAGAAAAGCTATCGTCGGCCACCCTCCAGCGAGATTCCCAGAAGATCTACCAGCAACGAGACAGAAATCAGGATGGACAATTAACACTCGAAGAATTGATCGGCGACCCAAAAACTCGCAACGTCCCTGTGCTCACAAAGCGGTTTCGGTCTCTTGATAAGAATCAGGATAATGTGCTGACTCTGAAAGAATGGTTAGCAGCCCGTTAAAAAACTTGATTCTATTCCGCTGTGTTTGTCGTGGATTCCGTCACGGAGACTTCCTCCGCCAATCGTGCAATGTAGGCAATGTATTCTTTGTTGAGGTTGAGATAAGCTTTCCCGCTCAATTTATCCAGAGTTGGAACATGTCGCTCACTGCGCAGGTTGGGGGAATAAATCGCTGCCAGGAATTTACCGAGATCATCGCGGTATGCTCCTTCATTCGCATGCATCAGAAAATGGACCATGCCGGAGGCTTGTGAATAAAGTTTGGGGAGATCCTGTTGGCCCTGAAAATTGCGTTGTCCCAGCGATGTGATGACTTCAAATCGCACGAAATATTCGTCCACAATCAAGCGTACCATCGCATTATTGAATCGAATGTAATGAGGATCGCCAAGGGTGATTTCGCCTTCCTGATTACGGTACGACTCCATGTAACAGGCAAAACCTTCGATCACCCAAAAATGCATCTCTTGGGCGATGTCCCTCTTGCTGCCTCGAGATTCGAACAAAATCTGATGCGTGGCCTCGTGATAGATGGTGGACTCTTCCTCTTCGAGGTTATCTGGACGTGAGTAGAAAAAAGAGGTTCCCAATTTATGGAGATAGATGCCGTTTGTGGAGGCAATTAGCGGCCCCACTTTTTCCAGTCGTTTGAGATACCCGTCTCTCGACCGAAAATAATTGACCTGCATCGGATTTTTATTGACGCGTGCTCGTCCGTTCTGCCCGATGTTGAACAATTGATTCATTTGTCCGCGTGACGCAAACAAATCCGGGAACTCTCGAATGAAGAACTGGAAATAATCCTCCAGCTTTTTGGCAACTTCAACTCCCTTCTCCAGAGAGTGATCCGTGCGGACGATCCAATGTTCTGTGCGTACTTCCCACAGATCGTTGGCAGACAATCGCAGATTCTGATCCTGCTCTTCAGGGATCCACCGGTCGCGAAACGGGCGTAAACCCTGTTCGTACTTTTTCAAATCATTTTGTTTGATCCAACCGAAACGATCATCCCAGATTTCACCATCTTTTCTCTTCTGCAATTCAAACGGTGTCATCCACTCATTTTCGAATCGAGTGTAGCCGAGCATTTTGCGGGCTTCTGCATGATCGGAATTCACCAATAACACATAACGGAGAATTCGGTAGCCAAGCCCGACCATCTGTTGTTTCAAAACTTGATGGGAGAGCGAGTACATTTCGGCAGCATGATCGTTCTGCATACGTCGCCAGCGTTGCTTCCACGCATTTTCAGGTGTTGCCTCGGGACTGATGGAGGGTTGAACCTGAACGGGAAGTTTGCTGTGACGATGACCGCTGACCGAGAGAGCCTCAAGCTTATCAACGATCTCCTTGGCATGTGCAGTTTGCCCCACCCCACTGAGATTGGCCGCCAGTTGATCAGATTCCAGATAGAACAAATTCTGGCTTTCGTGGAACTTCTTTCGGTATTCCTCTTCTCCCAATCGCTGTGCCTCGGCAACTTGTGCGCATTGAACCAGACAAAGCACCACCATGCAGACCACGGCCCCAAGTCGCTTGAGAGAAAGTTTGGACGTATTATTTGCGAGAAAAGTCATCATTTGAGTTTAGATCACCAGTACCACAGGGTCCAGATCAATCAGGACTCTCGTCAAGAGATCCTGTTTCCGGGGCACTTTTTCGGTATGATGTCTGTCATCTACATTCTTCGATTCAAACGATCCCATCCATGTCATCTCCGTCGAATAAACCTGACTGGTTTGCCAAAAAGCAACAAACAAATGTCAGGAGTAATGCGCCTCAGCAGAAGAAAAAGCCTTTACGGATGCGACGGACTCGCAAACCCACAATTAAGGTCTATCCCGAAGATCTGGTCCTCCCCACACTCTCCTTTTGGAGCGACTTGAAACGTGACGCCAAACATGGCTTACGCGGATTGGTCGGAAGTATTGTCATTCATGTTGTCGTGTTGACGATTCTTGCCTTGATAGTCATTACGATCCAATCCGACCGGGACGATTATCTCTTCGAGATGGGCTGGACTCCCGAGCCGGTCGCCGCAATGGCTCAGAAAGCGCGCGGTCCCGTCAATGTGGGAGCCATGAAACTCAATCCCGATTCTCCCGTGGAACGCAAACCACTCCAGCTCACACCAGACAAAACCGGCAGCGGAGATGAAGAGACTCCCGACGACAAACCGGCATCCGAAGGGATTAAGCCCGTCAACGTCGATCAGCTTCTCTCCTTGAGAAACCCAGAGCTACGCAAAGAGATTGTCAAAAAGCATGGCGGAGGGATCTCCACCGAAAAAACAATTGAAGAAGCGTTGCTCTGGTTGAAGCGACAACAAAGTGAAGGAGGAAGTTGGATTCTTCATGATGGCTATCCCGACGCGGGTGAACCAACGATGAAAACTGAAACCGGTGCCACCACTCTTGCTCTGTTGGCATTTCTCGGAGCCGGACACACGCACGTCGCAGGAGATCACCGTAAGACCGTCAAACGAGGGCTCGATTGGTTAGTCCGAAATCAACGCGAAGATGGAAACTTCCACGACCGGTACGATCTCGGTCACCAATCGACTTATTATGCTCACGCTCAGGCGATGATCATTTTGTGTGAGTCGATACTTCTCACCGGGGATGAATCACTCCGAGAACCCGCCTCCAAGGGACTGAAATACCTGCTCTCGGGACAAAACCCCACCCAGGGAGGTTGGCGATATCGACCAGCCACAGATTTAACGGTAGGTGATCTTTCCGTGACTGGCTGGGCGTTGATGGCGTTACACACCGCCCGCGCGGCCGGATTTGAATTCCCCGAATCGCATTTTCTCCGAGCGGGCGTATTTCTGGACAGTGTCTCTGAAAAACAGGGAACGCGATTTAAATATATGCCCAGCGATCCCCCCGAGAGTGTGACATTGACCATGACGGCAGAAGGGTTGCTGTCACGGCAATATCTGGGTGCAAGTCCAGACAGTCTCTCGATGAAATCAGGGTCGGGATGGTTATTGAGTTCCGTCAATGAACCGCTGTGGAAAGAAGGACGGCGTAATGTCTACGAATGGTATTATACCGCCCAAACTTTGCATAACCTGGGAGGCGATGATTGGTATCTCTGGTATCAAACTGTCGCTCGCGAGATTGTCCGAGCACAAACCAAAAGTGGCTCGACCAAGGCGGGAAAAGATGTGCGCGGAAGTTGGGATCCCATCAACCCAGCCGGCGCCTATCATGAATACGCTGCACAAGCCGGGCGTCTTTACATCACGGCGATGTCTGTTCTGATCTTGGAGACACCTTATCGCCACGCTCCCATCTATCGTCGTGAGTAATCACTCCTCGGGAAACAAGAACTCGACGGGAGCATCGATTTGAACCGGTTGCTCGGTTTTGTAGGAAGGGTTAGCTTCCTGCACAGCATTGAAACGAATCGTCGGCTTGCTGGCCTTATAAGTTTTCAAGCCAGGATCCTCTACTTTGGGAGACTGCTTCGTCAACTGAGTATCATCTTCAATCGTTTCTTCTGGCGTGACCAGTTGAGGTCCTTGATGAAGCTGAACCGGTGAGCCATCAAATGCAATCGTGTACTCTTCGCTGCGTACATTAGTCAGCAGATAGCCGTACGATTGAGCTCCGATCAACTTCGGTTGACCCGCCAACTCAATCGTTTTTCTAGCCGAAGCCATACTCCCCGGCGTCAATTCAAAGGCCACACTAGGCTGATCGGGAAAGGTGACTTCCATCACGAGAGGTCGAACCTGATGCGTTTGTCTCCACGGTGACCCTACTTCAAAGACATCTTGATAAACCATCTGAAGTTGGCCTTTTCGATGTGAGACCTGCGGACGGCCCAGAACTCGCCCATCGTAAGAGATCTTGAGATGAGCACCACCTAGCATCCACTCATCACTGGCTGAAATCACTAGATCATCGCGACCATTTGAAAGCTTCACATGCCCTTGCAGCGACGCCAATAATTTCTGACTGGCAGGCACAGGCATCCCTTTCGAACCCATTGCCAACGCACATTTCAATAAGACGGGAGCCCGCAATGAGGCCACAAATTCGCGATCATTCAAATGCTTGGCCAGCTTCTCGGAGTTGCCCGAGGCGGCATAAACAACCGCCAACGAATTGCGCGAGGAATGAGTTTCCAAGGCGACATCGAGATTTCTCAAGACGGCATCTTCCGCCACGGTGAATTTCCCCGCGTCAATCAACACTCCCGCACAGACAAGGTTCGCTTCCCAGACCTCACTCGATTCCTGTAAGGCCAGTTGAGCCGTCTCAACCGCACGTGGATCACCAAAGTGGTGTTCGATGGCAGCCAGATTTGCTAAACCAGCGGCCAGCATGTCATCCCGCCGCATATGCCCCTGCTCGAGGTCGCGGAGTTTCCGATAGGTTTCTGCAGCGTCCTGGAGTTTTCCCAGCGATTGCTCCAACCGACCGATGTAATAGTAGTAAGGTGGAAAACATTGCAGATAAGATTCTTTGCGTTTGAGGATACGCAACCGAGTTTCCAAATTGGGTTCTTTGAGCGCTTCGTACATCTGGTCGATATCACGATCTCGAATCAACCATTCGTCGGGGATCTTTCGATCATGTGCCAACTTCCAAGAAGTCTCGATGAAGTTGGCCGTTTTGGCGGTGAGCGATGTCAGATGGCTTTTCTCCAACTTCCAGGTATCGGTTTCAGCCCGGTTCTCGGTTGCCTGTAGATCCCAAAAACTGCGAGCACCGGTCTGGACGGCCCCCAGATAATTTAACGTGGCAACATTCGCGCTAATCGCGAACGTATTAAAGAAAAAACGCTCGGCAAAATCACGTCGATGCCGAGATTGAATCATCTTCTCTTCCGAATCGACCAACTGAACCTGATTGATCTCCTGAATCACATCGGTATAAAGTTTGATGACTTCAACATCATCAATACTACTCAGATCGAGATTATTGAGAATCCGTTGTTGTTCCTGATAGAGAACATCTTTCGTCTGATACTTATTGATCCGATGGAACGAAGCGCGACAGTAATTGAGAGCGACCGCCAACTTCACACGCTTCAGACGATCCTCTTCTGCCTTTTTTGCTTCCTCTTTTTTCTCGAGCGCAGCTTTTTCTTCGGCCGCTTCCTTCTCAGCCACAGCTTTCGTAGCTTCGGCATCCGCCGATAGCAAGGGAATGCGCGGTCCGAATGTCGCGGAGAGAAGAATCAACAGCGCAAACAGTTTGGTGGGCGTGACACGTCCGGTGAGCAGGTAGGACATAATCATGGAATTCACAATTCAATCGAGGATCATGAGGTGGGAAGTTCAAGTTGTTAGCAGAGACATCGTGCAAACAACAATCCTTCAAACTTACCACTTATGATGCCGAAAACGCGAATTGCGCACTCAATTGCGATCCCTTCCCGAAATTACCTGCCGGTCAGAGAAGCCGGGTAAACTTTGCGGCCAACACACTTTCCGAAACCGGCACAATCGGCTGGTCGGAGAAGACGAACTCATCGCCGAGATGACAATCATTGCAGATATAACCGTGATTGTTTGTAAGAAAGACAAATGTAGAATGTTCTCGCCCCACGAAAACAACCCGCGACGATCACGCCACGGGTTGTTGTTAAATGTCTGATTGTCGGCATTGAAACGCTATGCCGCTTTGCGCAATTCCTGACCGCCGTTGATCGCTTCGGCTGCCGCATCGCACAATGTTTGGGCGACGGTTTCCAGTTGGCTGTCGGTCAACTCGGAAAAGATCGGCAGTGACATCACTTCCAGACAAGCTTTTTCCGCTTCTGGGAAATCACCGGATTTATAACCAAGATATTCAAAGCAGGTTTGCAAATGCAACGCCTTCGGATAGTAGATCCCGCACCCGACTTGTCGATCTCGCAGATATTGAACGACCGCGTCACGGTGTCCGTTGGGGACGCGAACCGTGTATTGATTGAAAACATGCTTACGGTCTGCGTAAATTTCTGGACGGTCGAAGTAGCCATCGAGACCATATTGATCGAACAGTTCGCGATACTTCTCACTGTTGGTTCGACGCGCGGTTGACCAGCTTTCAAGGTGTCGCAACTTGATCCTCAAGACGGCAGCCTGCAAAGCATCCAGCCGACTGTTGAGACCAACTTCGACGTGTTCGTAGCCACCAACATCACCGTGAACTCGCAATCGCATCATTCGCTTGGCGAGTTCTTTGTCGTCTGTGGTAATCATGCCTCCGTCGCCCGCCCCACCGAGATTTTTGGTGGGGAAGAAACTGAAGCAACCGATGGTTCCCAGTACGCCGGCGGAACGCCCGCGATACTTCGCACCAATGGCTTGTGCCGCGTCTTCAACAATCTGTAAACCATGCTTGACGGCAATTCGCCACAAGGGGTCCATCTCGGCACATTGGCCAAAAATGTGAACCGGCATGATGGCTTTGGTATTTGGAGTAATGGCGGCTTCAATTTTTTCAGGGTCGAGGTTGAAGGTTTCTGGCTTGATATCAACAAAGACCGGTTTTGCTCCCACGCGATGAATCGAGCTCGCCGTGGCAAAAAACGTGAATGGGCTGGTGATGACTTCATCACCGGGGCCAATATCGAGAGCCATCAGTGCCAGGATCAACGCATCGGTTCCTGAAGCACAACCGATGGCATATCGCGCATCGACATAAGTGGCGATCTCTTCTTCAAGAGCGGTCACTTCGTCACCCAACACAAACCGTTGCGAACTGAAGACTTCAGTCACGGTTTCCATCACTTCATCAGCAATGGGGGCGTATTGTGCAGCAAGGTCAATCAGGGGAACAGGCTCGGAGGAGGCAGGATGTGCCATGATGCGAATCCTTTCGCATGTGGAACGGTAGGAATGTCGATGGAGAATCGAGAATGGACGGGTAAGGTAGGTCGCCGTCGATTTTGTGTCAAGATCGATGGGACAAAATTCACAAACCGTCAAACTCTAGCTACCGGCTTTACGAGCGGCCACTTTTTTCTCGTATTCGGCGATAATCCCGGCAGGATCATCATCAAAAGCCTGCCGACAGCCCGTGCAGCAAACATAATAGGTTTTTCCCATATACATCACGGGAGACGTGGCACGGCCACCAGTCACAACACATTCCGGCCCGTTGGCCCCCGGAACGGCCAAACGAGTCCCTTCGCGTGTGTATCCCACCTCGGCGATGCGGAAAAAACGATCTTCGGCAATTTCCCGCTCCAATAAAACCAGCGTTCTTTTTTCGTTGAGTCGAGTGATCGTTAACTGTTGGCGTTCGAGATCTTTCTCGGGAACCGAGACGAGCGAAAGCTTCTTCTCTTCCAGCTTGCCGGAAAAATTGCGGTTAGAATCATTCGCAGTGGTGACAGCCGCGTGATAGTCCTTTGATTTGGGATCGTAAGTCAGCCGAACGGATTTGAGATATTTCCCGTCCTCAACGGTATAGACAAGAGCGGGTTCTTTTTTCTCGAAGGACCACGCCCAATCGGCGGTTTCTTTCCAAGCTCCGCGTGCGGAACCTCGCTGTGGTTGCCCGATACCTCGCCAACCACCAATCAGATCATTGAATTCCGCCAGCGCAACTTTGGCGGGAGACTCTTCGGGTGTCTTGGCTTGTTCGACGGCACATAAAGTCAGAGTCAAACAAGGGACGAGGGCCAAGGCGATCAGTCGGGACATAGTAACACTCGTATTGTGAATACAGGGATATAGGTTGAAACACCGCGTCGATGAAATCGTTTCGCGAGAAATGACGACTTAAGATGACTTTTCAGAAGTCATCTCTAATTGGACCAGCGGTTTCGCACTCGCAGAACTTTCTTTCTGAGGACCACATCCACCACAACTGCTGCCGCAGGAACCACTCTGCCCGGCTTGTGTGACGAACTGATAAAACCGACGCCCTAGCGCAAAAGTGGCCGTTCCGACGATCAGCCAAATCAGAATGTTTTCGAGGATGGGTGTCATAGTTGAAAGATCAGGTCAGGCTGTTTTCAAAGATTCAAGATGTCAAAAACCTCCTCATCCGCCCTGCGGGCACCTTCTCCTCCAGAGAAAGAGAGAAGGAAACAAACTCAACTCCTATTATAACCACAAACTGCCGACTTGATAGGTGATTAATGCACCGATATAGGCGAGGACTGTCATGTAGACAAAACTGAAGATCGGCCAACGCCAACTGTTGGTCTCTCGTTTGATGACCATCAACGTTGCCGCACACTGAGCACATAAGGCAAAGAAGACCATGATCGACAGTGCCACAGGTATGTTGTAAACATTGGTGCCATCGGGCCATTTGGAAGTCCGCAACGCGCCCATCAAACCTTCGCTTTCTTCATCGACATCACCGCCGAGAGAATAGATCGTCCCCAACGTCGAAATAATCACTTCACGCGCGGGAAATGAAGCAATGGCCCCGACTCCAATTCGCCAATCCCAACCGAGCGGCTTTACGATCGGTTCAATGGCATGTCCCATTTGTCCCAATGCGCTACCGGCAATCAATCGAGAGCTGACAGTGTGATATTCATTTTCGAGATCTTCCAAGGTGACTTCTAGGAGTTCCGCATTATCGGGGTTCGACTCCAGAATGGTCTCTGTGGCCACAATCGAGCGTTGCAGTTCGTATTGCTTGGAATGATCGCCGGGATAATATCCGAGCGCCCAAATTACGATGGTTGTGGCAAAGATCAAAGTGCCTGCTCTCACCACAAACGCTTTTCCACGGTCGAAAACCCGATCAAATATCACCCGAACAGAAGGAACTTTATAACTGGGCAGTTCCATCACAAAGTGGGGTGTTTCACCGGGAAAAAAGAGCTTCTTAAGTCCCCAAGCAACGGGAATCGCCACCAAGGCGCCAATCGCATACATCAGGAATAGCACGGTCCCTTGCAACCCCAGACCGAGCGCCAATGTTTGTTCGGGAATGAATGCTTTGATGAGCAACAGGTAGACCGGCAACCGTGCTGAACAACTCATGAGTGGTGCGACCAAAATGGTCACAAATCGATCACGCCGACTTTCAATCACACGGGTGGCCATCACTCCCGGAACCGCACAAGCAAACGACGACATCAACGGTACAAATGATTTTCCGCTGAGCCCCAACTTGGCCATAAACCGGTCCATTAAAAACGCGGCCCGAGACATATAGCCGCAGTCTTCGAGCGTCGCAATGAATAAAAACAGCAAGCATATTTGAGGTAAGAAAATGAGCACGCCGCCCACTCCAGCAATGATGCCATCCACTAATAGTGACCGCAGTGGTCCCGGCGGCAAAACACCTTCAACAATCCCCGCGACAAATCCCTGCCCCGTTTCAATCTGATCCATCAAGGGGCCAGCCCAAGTGTAAATAGTCTGAAAGACCAGCATCATCAATGCGGCAAAGACAAACAGCCCGAACACACGATGCGTCAGATATCGATCCAGAGCGTCACTTTTGGAAGCGGGACGTTCGGCAGGATGCGTCACCACTCCGTCCAAGATTTCACGCGCCCATCCATATCGGACGCGAGCTTCAATCGCCGGGACACGACAATTCGCGGCGGCAAGTCGTTCTCGCGCGGCTTCCAAGTCTGACTTGATCTGTTGCCCGGCAGCGGATGAGTCCGTCAGTTCCTGTTCGATCTGACCGCCACGATCAATCAATAATCGTTGCGCGAGAAATTGAGGAATGTCGATATCTTTGTGAGTTCGTAACGATTCACGAAGCTGGCCGGCTTCAGCATAAAACTCGTCTGGAAACAATGATTCGGGAGTGCGTAACGGGCGATCCACCGAGTCGGCAATGGCCTGCTTGACGACCTCAACATTCTTGCGACGATGCGCTTCGGTCGTAATAACGGGTAATTCTAACCTCTTGGCAAGTTCTTCGGCATCAACGCTGATTCCATTGGACCGGGCAACATCCATCATGTTAAGGACTACAACCGTCGGTAGCCCCAAGTCGAGTGACTGGCTGACGAGATACAAATTTCGTTCGAGGTTGGAGGCATCAACAATGCAGACAACAGCATCAACGGCAGAAACACCTTCCTGCCGTCCGAGTAGAACATCGACCGAGACCAACTCATCGGGAGATCGTGGTGAGAGACTGTAAGTGCCGGGAAGATCGACGAGGTCAATTTCCCGATGATTCCAGACAACCTTGCCGACTTTCTTCTCGACGGTGACGCCGGGATAATTCCCGGTGCGAGCTTTCATTCCCGAAAGCGCATTGAACAGCGTACTTTTACCCGTATTTGGGTTTCCAATGAGGGCGACCGTTTTCCGAGTTGGCTTTACCGTTTCGGAGGAACTGGAATCAGGATTGGACGTTTTGGAGTCGGAGTTTGCAGACATTAATATGGTAGGACCGAAAGCGGGAGGGTCGAAATCAGGAAATGGCTTCAAGACAGACTCGTTGGGCCTCTGCGGCACGCAGAGAAATTCGATAACCGCGGATCTCAAATTCAATAGGATCGCCGAGCGGTGCATAGCCGATGAGGGAAACCGATTCCCCTTCTAACAGCCCCATTTCCATTAAACGGATCGAGAGGGAATCATCACCGATAATTTCCGCAATGATCGCGGAGTCTCCCGGACGGAGATCGGTTAACAATCGAGAGGCGCGAGCTTCCATAAGTAGAGAACTTTTCCGCAAAGGCGGGTCAGTGGGAGACCTCAACAAAAATCGTCAGACTTGGATCGAGTCGCAGAGTTAATCGGTGATCACCGACGCACACAATACAAGGTTGTCCTTGCAGAATCATGGTGAGTTCCACCTGTTCACGAAGTCCCAACTCAGCAAGCCGATGAATGACCTCTTCGTTGCCATCCAAATCATGGATGAGCCCTCGCTCCCCCTGACGGAGAAGTTCGATGGGTACTATTTGTGATACGGAATCGGTTGCCATGAATGATCCTTCCTGACGACTGAGACTCAGTCTCAATAACTATCGGATTTTAGCCTGCATAGACTGAAGGTCACAAGGCGCAACCCATGAAAGGAGGCAAATTTAGGCGATTTCCTTTGTATTTCGGAGAAAATTCGCTGAATCGACTGCCTGAAGAGGAATTGTCTGCGGGAATCAGATTGACATGGCCTGATCCGTTGAAGAATTTTCTGCGCCGATGAGAACTTCAGAGTGATCTTGACCAGATTCTGCCCGGATCTTATGTTTCCGGTCCTTCCGCAGGTTCTTTTCCGAACCGGCAACCCAATTAAAGACACCTTTCTTCGACGTTTCCGTCGAAATCCAAATCCTAAATCCAATCCAGTGACCTTCACACTTTTCCGTCGATTGTTGCGTGCAATGATTGCCGCACCGTGTCGTCCAGGAGACTTTTTCATGTTGAAATTCAGCTCAACTCTTGCCGCCAGTTGTCTACTTTTGTTAAGCGGATGCGGGCAACTCGACCTGATGAACTTCCGCTCTCAAACTCCGGAAGAGAAGGATAATAAGTCCCTCGCCGATGAAACTCAGACGAAAGTCGAGACACCGCTGATTAGCGAATACGTGAACGTCGGTAATCTGAATGTCGTGATTTTGGAGGGTGTCGGTTTAGTCACGGGGCTTCCGGGAACAGGTGGTGACCCGCCTGTTTCGCCATACCGCGCTCGACTCATCGAAGATATGCGACGCCGTAATATCAGTAATCCCAATCAAATCTTACGATCGAAAAGCACAGCCTTGGTCCTCGTCAGAGCATACCTTCCTCCACTGGTCAAAAAAGGTGAGCGTTTCGATGTGGAAGTTCGTGTGCCGGGTGAATCAGAAACGACCAGTTTGAATGGCGGCCGTCTCTTGGAAACCTACTTGAGCGAACAAGCATTCATTCAAGGGGAAGGGATGCTGGAAGGGCATATTTTTGCGAAAGCCGCCGGCCCAATCCTGACAGGAACGACCACTGACTCCGAAAAAGATGGAGAAGACTTGGGAACACTCGTTCGCGGTCGGGTCCTGAGTGGAGGCATGTCACTTCGCGACCGGAACATGTCGCTGTTGCTGAGAAATGCTTACCGTAGCGAGCGTATGTCATACCGTATTGCCAATCGCGTCGGAACTCGATTCTTCGACTATCAATTGGAAGGTCAACGGATTCCGTTGGCGGAGGCAAAAACGAATGAACTCATCGAACTGATGATTCACAGCCGCTATAAAGATAACTACCCTCGCTACGTTTCTGTCATTAGAAATATGACTCTGAAAGAATCTGAAGTCGCCGAACGAGTCCGCATGCAAACTCTCGCAGACGATCTGCAAAACCCGGTCACGTCGGAAAAGGCTTCAATTCAACTTGAAGCCATCGGTAAACCGGCTCTTGAAGTTTTGAAAACCGGACTCAAGAACCCTTCTTTGGAAGTCCAGTTTTACTCAGCCATCGCTTTGGCGTACCTGGAAGATCCTTCTGGTATTGAAGTGCTCGCCAAGACAGCCAAAGAAGAACCCGCCTTCCGAATTTTCTCATTGGCGGCTCTGGCTGTGGTCGATGATTCCGACGCCTTCATGGCGTTGCGAGACTTATTAGATGGAGACTCAGCGGAAACCCGGTATGGGGCTTTCCGATCACTGAAATCACTCGACCCTAACGATCCATTCGTGCGTGGCGAATTGATGCACTCCGGTTTCCGTCTCCACGTTCTTGATGTGGAAGGCGATCCGATGGTCCATATGACACGTCGTAAAATGGCGGAAATTGTCGTCTATGGGACCGGTCAACAGTTCAACATGCCCCTGATCGGTCGGGCCGGAAAAGATATCATGGTGACCGGTCGTGCGGGAGAAAAGACCATCACCATCGCTCGCATTACTGTTGACGAAACGGAACGTCGTGTTGTCCCCAACAATGTTCCCGCCGTCATTCGAGCCGTCTCCGAACTCGGTGCCAGCTACCCGGATGTTGCGCAACTCCTGATTCAGGTCCGAAATTCATCCAATCTTGTCAGCCGACTGGAATTTGATGCGCTTCCGAGAGCCGGTCGTGTTTACATTCGACCCGACGAAGAATTCAAAGCCTCCTACCAGAAGAAGTCACGCATCGGCCGACCGACCATGGCACCGAATATTTTCAACGACGACAATCCCGATTCTGATCAGACTATAGAAGAGGAAGATTTCGAGATCGAGGCGAACGAAGCATCGCTGGCAGGTTCTGAATCTGTCGAGTCAGAAGAAGTCGGTGAGGCAAGTTCTGCAGATGTGACAACTCCTGAAGAAGAGTCGTCGGCAACGGCCACAGTTCCCTCCATGACAGAAGACGCCTCTGTCAAAGAATCAATGACCGAAGAAAAACCCAAACCGAAATCAGATTTTTTCAATCGAGGAGAGCGTGAATCACTCTACCCCAGCCCTTTCTCACTATTCAAGAAATCTGAGAAGTAATCTTTCTGATGGGAAGATGATCGTCTTCCCACTCCTGTTACCAATTTCCGAACGGAGCGTCTTACCCGGCGTTCCGTTTTGTCACAAACCCGGAACCCACTGATGCTGAAGTCACTGGATGTCATCGGCTTTAAAAGCTTCGCCGACAAAACCAGTTTCGCCTTCTCTCCCGGCATCACCGGAGTGGTGGGGCCGAACGGGTCGGGAAAAAGTAATGTCGTCGATGCGGTGAAATGGATTCTAGGAAACCAATCTGCGAAGAGCTTACGTGGGAAAGAGATGACCGATGTCATCTTTAACGGCTCTAGTGGTCGAAAGGGAGCCGGATTTGCGGAAGCCACACTGACGTTCGATAATTCGAGCGGTTTTCTGCCCACCGAACACCAAGAAGTAAAAATTGGTCGTCGCATCTGGAGCAGCGGCGATGCCGAGTATTTACTCAATAATCAAACTGCTCGACTTCGAGACATCAAAGACATGCTCTCCGGGTCGGGAATCGGCGTCTCGGCGTACTGCATCATCGAGCAAGGTCGTGTTGACCAGATCCTCCAATCAAATCCCGCCAAACGTCGAGCGGTTTTTGAAGAAGCCGCAGGCATCAGTCGGTTTAAAGGACGTAAAGCTGAAGCCGAACGTAAGCTGGAACGAGTCGATCAGAATTTGAAACGCTTGACCGACATTGTCGACAGTCTTGAAGCACAGCTTGTCTCTCGGCGTTCACAAGCCGCGAAAGCCGCCAAATATCGAGAATTTTCAGAGGAACTCAAGGGGTTATGGTTGGGACTGTCTGCCGACGAATATCGACATTTCAGTTCACTCCATTCAGGACACAGCCAAACCTTGAAAGCGTCTCAAGAGGCTCAAACGAATCTGACCGAGCGTCAGAACTTGATTGACGAGCAACTGAAAACACTCGATCAATCGATCAGCCAAATCGATGATCAACTGCGTGATGTCGAACGGGAAGCCAACCAGTACCGTCAAAAAATCACCGCTCATCAGACAACAATTCGCCATCAGACAGCACGTCGGCTTGAGATGGATACGGAAACGGTCCGCCTACGCAAACAGCGACAGATCGCCGGCAACCGAGCCAACGAAGCACAACAAGAGATGGAGAGAACAAAGTCGCTCCTCCACGAGCAATCGAGTGAGTACGAAACACTCAAGCTGTCCATCCTCCAAAAACAGAATTCGGTCGAATCCCAAATTCAGGCATTGAAGACACTCCGTCAAAATGTCGAATCGTTACGCCAGAAACTGTTGGCGGAAACTCGCGCCCAGGCCGAAGCAAAATCTCGACTGGAGAACATTGCCGACCAACGCGCTCATCTCGAATCATCATCGCGTCAGGGACAACGCGAGCAAGCAGAACTCGAAGCCAAGATCACTTCGATTGAAGAAGACTTACTGCAACAACATGCCGAAGTGCGTACTGCCACCGAAGCGGTTAAAATGGCTGAGGAGCGTGTTTCCCAACTACTCAATCAGCGTGAAACAGACAGACAAACCCTCACAGAACTCAAACAAAACGTGACCCGTTTACGGGAAGAACGGTCTGCGGCACGAGCTCGAAAATCGGTCTTGGAAGACTTGGAAAGTCGGCAGGAAGGACTCGGCATCGGAGTCCAGGAGATTCTCGAACGCTCGCGATCAACCGATCTCTCACCTTGGAATCATATTCAAGGAAGTGTGGCCGACCGCTTTGAAGTCGATCTCGAACATGCGCCTCTGATTGAATTGGCACTGGGCAGCAAGGCCGGGTTGGTCCTGATTGATGAACTTGGGCCGCTCGTTGACTACCTGAAACACGACAAAAGTCCCATTTCTGGACGAGTTGGTTTTCGGCCCCTCTCCGACAATCAAACGACAGTACAAAAGTCGTCTGCTCTCAACGACGAACCGGGTGTCATCACGCGTGCCGACCGACTCGTGAACACAACCACCTCCAATGATGCACTGGCGACCGAATTACTCGGAAACACCTGGGTCGTTGAGACGCTGCAAGTCGCGATGCGATTGATGCAAGAGTCAGACCGTGAGCAGAATCTGAGATTCGTTACGTTGCAAGGTGAACTACTCGAATCAGACGGCACGCTTTTCGTCGGTACAATGAGTCAGGAATCGGCAATTCTCTCTCGACGTAGTGAATTGCGACGACTCAAAATTGATCTGACGAAGTTCGATGATCGAATTGACTTTGAAGAGACACGCGTCGGCGACCTGGAACGTGACATTTTACAACTTCAGCAAAAAGTCGAAGATTCTCGACGGAATCTGCAAAAGGCAAGAGAGACTCTCGGTGAAGTTAAGAATGTTGCGGGGGGTTCCGAAGGAGAGCTCTCACGCCGGCAACAGACATTATCGACGATCCACGAATCCGTCCAGAAGGCAGAGTCTAGAATCGTCGAATTAGACACTGAAAGCTTGACCGTTGAAGAACAATTCAAATCCTTTGTGAACTCACTGGAAGAGCTACAGACACAAATCGGCAAGATTGAAGAAGAAGAAACGTCCGTCGAATCGCAACTCCATGAACACGATCGCCAATTGGCAGACGACAAACTCGAACTCGCCAAGCAGGAAGAGCGAGTCATCAGCCTGAAGCAGACCTACGAACGAATCCTCGATGATCTCAAATTACGAGAACAGCAACAATCCGACGCCAACCGGCGTTACGATCAAGTTTGTGCCGCAAATCGTGAGGCCATGCTAACCGTACTGAATATCGAAGCGGAACTCTCGGAACTACATCTGGAAGAGCAAGATCTGTCTCTGCGTGCGGAAGCTCTGTTGGTGGCCAAAGATGAAGCGCGTCTCCAACGCGGACGATTACAGCATCAGGAAAACGAACTCCGCGGTGAACGACGCAAAATCGACGACGAACTCCATCAAGCCGAAATCAAACTCCGAGACCTCAATTATCAAATCCAAGCCATCTCGGAGCGGATTGAAGAGGAATATCAACTGGTTATCCAAGATGTAGTCGATAGCCGAGCCTCCGCGATTCGAACCTATCTGGACGAATATCACGCCGAACAAATCAGTTACGAGGAATCCGAAACCTCCGAAGAAACCAACGAACTCGTGATTGACTCCTCTACTGAAACGTCACAGAGAGATCTGAGCACAGAGGAACAACCAACACAAGATGCTGAAGTAGCCGACGCCACGCTCGAATCAACACCGGCAGATATTGCCGAACTGGTTTACCCGGAAGGACTGGACTATGAATCCATCCATGCGGAACTTGAAGAACGAGTCAACCGTCTTCGTCGCAAACGTAAGCTGATGGGCTCGGTCGATACGGACAGTCTCGCCGATCTGGATGAACTCGAACATCGATACACCTCTTTAAACACCCAATTGGAGGACCTCGTCGAGGCTCGGAATTCACTGGAAGAGATTATCCGCAAGATCAATACCGAGAGCAAACGGCTGTTTCAGGAGAGTTTTACAACAATCCGCGAGCACTTCCGCGATCTGTTCCGTAAATTGTTTGGAGGCGGCGAAGGAGACATCATTCTGGAAGACCCCAATGATATCCTCGAATGTGGTGTGGAAATCGTGGCTCGGCCTCCCGGAAAAGAGCTACGCAGTATCTCACTATTAAGTGGTGGTGAGCGAACGATGACCGCCGTGGCGATGCTGATGTCCATCTTCAAGAGCAAACCGAGTCCGTTCTGTATCCTGGACGAAGTGGACGCAGCGCTCGATGAAGCGAACATTGATCGCTTTATCAATGTCCTCAAAGAGTTCCAAGAGTCGACGCAGTTTATCATCATCACACACCGCAAACCGACAATGACGGTCTGCGATACCCTTTATGGCGTCACGATGGAGCAATCCGGGGTCTCCAAACGGATGTCGGTGAAATTTGATGAGGTAAACGACAACGGGGAGTTCAAGCCGGCAACAGGTTCGGGAGAGACCTCTTCCAGCGATGCCGCCTGACCAACTGCCTCATCAGAAAAGACCGTTCTGACCCTCATCGGACTCAATAGTCAAAAAGCCCTCAATACTCTTGGCGCGCCAACGACAATTCTCTTGCGACACAGTCCGGCTGTAGTGATTAGCCGGAACACCCGGCGAGCAAGCGATGTAACTCCTGATTTTCCAAGGAATTACGCTTCTCCCCGCCAGTCACAATCGGGGCTGTCGTTGTTTCTGGACGAACTGCTGCATTTGTCCTGGCAAGCGCTTCACTCAAAGAACCTAAAGTCGATACATCAGGAATGTCGATGCTTATGGTCAGATGCGGATGTCTGAGGCGGCTTGCCCAACTCAGAACGCAACAGGGATGTTGTGACAGTTTGCATTCGAAAGGACATAACATTGAGCAGCAGAAGAAATACTTCAAAGTTGTGTTTGATTTCGGTTCCGAGTGAGTTGTCTGTGACCCACGGATATCTCATTCGGGATGAAGCGATTTCTGGAAGCTTCTGAGGAGAGAAGCGGAGAGGAATCAAACGATCCCGACTTTGTTATACGATGGTATGTAAGTCAAGGACCCATGGCTAGTACAGCCGACCATCGAGTCCGGGGTTGATAATTTTTGATGAGGGAAAAGACAACCCTCTGAGTTGGCAATGAGAATCTGATTGGAGAGCCCGCCATGAGGACGATCTTTACTACTGGACAAGTAGCTAAGATCTGCAAAGTTGCACCCCGCACCGTCAGCAAATGGTTTGACTCGGGACGACTTCGCGGTTACCGGATCCCTGGATCACAAGACCGTCGAATCCCCCGTGAACACCTGATTCGATTCCTCAAAGAGCATGGTATGCCTTTGGGAGAACTCGAAGACGAGGCAATGGGAAAAATTCTGCTCGTTGGAGCAGATGGCAACGTGCGATCAAATTTGGATGAACTAATGGGGAACAACGATTTCAAAATCGATGTTGCCGCAAGTGGATTTGAAGCCGGAATTCAGGCCGAGTCATTGCACCCGGACTGCGTTGTGGTGGATTTCGGAATGGGCCGACAGGAAGCCCTCATGATTGCTCAGAACCTGCGTAAGAACACCGAATATTCGGAAACTGTTCTGATCGCATTACTGAGTGATGAGGATACTGCCTCCGGTTTTGACCGAACCATGTTTAACGAAACGTTTCGTAAGCCGTTCGACGCAGCTTTGCTCGCCGAACGAATCAAAACGCTCGTCGGACGCAAAAAGCAAATCGCCTGATGGATCAGGAGCGTGATCGGGATCGCCAGGGATGGCGAACAAAACTCTCGAAAACCGTTTCGGAAACATCACCAAGGTGATCAACTGATAAAAAGCCGACCGGAATTTTTCCGGTCGGTTTTTTCATGCGCGCTGAGAAAGGATTCAGGAAACAGGAATCGGGATTCAGTGATAGGTCAGGCTCCCGCCTGACAAGAAATCAGGTCAGACGCAAAGCCTTAAAATGAAGAAGAAACGCAAAGAGCAGAACAACTATGAACATCCCACCTTTTCACCTCGCGTTCCCTGTGCATGATCTGAGTGCCGCACGGGAGTTTTCCCGGTCGATTTTTTCATGCGCAATGCGCGAATGAGGCAGTCAGACGTTAGATCCGACTCCGACGGGATCGCCTCTTTTCTCGAACAGCCTGGCGTTCAAGAGTCTGAAACCCGATACTATTGGATTTGCTCTAACTCGTTGAATCTTCGGCGACTTTGAAGAGTCTTCAAGAGTATGGAGAGACAGACACCCATCTCATACTCTTGACGATACGCTTGCCATACTCTTGAGCAAACCGTTGATGTGATCGAGGTTGCAACATTTTGGTCTCGCAGCTCTCAACAGAAGTGATTCCCCTCAGATTGATAAACAGTGAATGAGAGGAGTCAGGAATCAGGAATTAGACAAACCAGCATCTCACAGCAGACCATTCAGTTGGCGAATGCCTGAATGCTGAACGTTTTTTTCAAATTGTCAAAGATCGAAGTCTTAATTTGAGCCGCCAGCGCAAGCGGCTCATAAAACCAACGAGCTCCGAACGCTAACTCTGGTAGACCGCACATGGCAAGACGAGTTTTGAGAGTTTGAATTATTTGACGCAAAGACGTAGGTCGGGTTAGTCGAGCGAAGCGAGTCGTAACCCGACAACAAAGGTCGATGTTGAATGCACTTGTTAGGTTACGCTGCGCTCACTCAATCGACATCGAAACTCAAGTTGGTGAAGAAATCAGTTGAACCGTAGAGTTCGCTGAGAACACAGTGTAGAAACAGGGTCAACGGCCCGGCTATATGTCAGCCCAGGGCAACGCCCTGGGTTTGAGTGATGAATTGATCTTCGTGAGCCCCAAACGGGACGGCACTTTCTCGACAAAGCAGAATGCCGGGTGAGTTCAACGACGCCAGACTGTGCCTGACAAGAAGAAAGATGACTCACGCCAAGGCGCGGCGACGCAGGATCTGTAGGTCAGGCGCCCGCCTGACAAGAAATGAAGACCGACGCCAAGCCTCAAAGGAAAGAAGAAACGCTGGGTGGCCCGTCCAAAATTTCATTTTGGTCGGGTGCCTGCAGGCACAAGAATCTGCCATCATGCGGGTACGATTTGTTGTTGACGTGACTCACTTAATTGCACGATCATGATGAGGAATTCTTGTCGCTACGCTACCCTGCTATTGCCTTCATGGTAGGATTTAAGATGGAGGAGTCCAAGAAGTATGCCAGGCATCTTGGCCCTTCATGTCCTCTTCCCAGTATATTCTGACAGGTAAATATCTAGTGAGATCATATTGGATTTCCAGGTTATGATGTTCAACCTCTATTCTTCGTGAGATCGATCGGAGCAAACTTGATGCGAGCCAACCGAATCGCCTACTGGTATCCCAGAATGACATCAAGTGTTTAACTGTAGGACCTTCTTCTTCGCGCCACTGTTCCCAGATCGCTTCCTCGACTTTCAGCTTCACAAGCCCCCCACTCTGGAGCCCAAGTGTCTCTCTGCGGTAGACCAACAATGGCGGAGAACAAATCTTTGAGTTCAGTTAGTAAAGAATAGAACCTGACAGTTCAGTGAGAGAATTGAAAGAACATTAAAAAGTCGATTCAAAGTCCCGCTTATCCAGCTCATCACAGTGATTATTAACCACGATGCGGTTCCAGTCTGTGAAGAGTCGATAAGAGTTTTGGCATGGGGGAATGCTTTCTCTGAATTAAACAGGCGATATATTAATATACACCATCCTGAAAGCTGAAGCAATTCATTTTTGACAAAAGATTCCTAACTCACAAACCACTTGTGCATCAACCGCCTCCAGTAGACAATCACTGCATGACCATTCCACCCTTTCATCTCGCGTTTCCTGTTCACGACTTGACCGCTGCACGGAAGTTTTACGGCAACCTGCTCGATTGCGAAGAAGGTCGTTCGGCCGACACTTGGATCGACTTCAATCTCTTCGGTCATCAGATCGTCACTCACGTGACACCTTCGGCGTCAGCGGCCTCACCAGAGAGTAACCCGGTTGATGGACATGATGTGCCGGTCCCGCATTTCGGCGTGATCTTGCCGTGGGAAGATTGGGAACAACTGGCCGAGAAACTCAAAGCGGCCGAGATCAACTTTGTGATTGAACCTTACGTCCGTTTCGCCGGCGAGACCGGAGAGCAGGCAACGATGTTCTTCCTTGATCCGTCCGGCAATGCGTTGGAGTTCAAAGCGTTACGGGATCCTGAGGAATTGTTTCGGAAGTGATTTTGACGCACCGATTGCTTGTTGGGTTACGACTCGCTGCGCTCGGCTAACCCAACCTACATTTTTCTTTGCGTTTCTCCGCGTCTTGGCGACTTTGCGTCGATATTTTTTTCCTCATGCTTCCAACTCGGCTTTGGCTTCGGCGAATTGTTCGACGGCAAATTTGAGATCGTCCAGCGAATGTGCGGCAGAGACCTGTGTGCGGATTCTCGCTTTTCCTTGAGGTACAACAGGGTACGAAAAGCCAATGACGTAGACGCCCTTCCCTAACAACTTGTCGGCGAGTTGGCCGGCCAATTTCGCATCGCCCAACATCACGGGAACAATGGGGTGTTCACCGGGTAAAACATCGAAGCCGACCTTGGTGATCTCTGCGCGGAAGAATTTTGTATTGGCTTCCAACTTATCGCGAAGTTCGGTCGATTCTTCCAACATTTCCAACGCTCGAATGGATGCCGCCACGATGGGGGGTGCCACGGAGTTGGAAAACAGATATGGCCGCGACCGTTGCCGCAGCATGTCGATGATTTCCTTACGTCCTGATGTATAACCACCACTCGCACCACCCAGCGCCTTGCCCAAAGTCCCCGTAATGATATCGATCCGATCCATCACGTTATGATGTTCGTGAGTGCCACGCCCGTTGGCTCCCATGAAACCGACAGAGTGAGAGTCGTCCACCATGACCATCGCATCGTATTTATCAGCCAGATCACAGATACCGGGTAGATTGGCAATGTAGCCATCCATCGAAAAGACTCCGTCTGTGGCAATCATTCGATGTCGGGCCGACTGCGCTTCTTTCAGTTTTTCTTCGAGGTCAGCGAGATCATTATTTTTGTATCGAAATCGCTGAGCCTTACAGAGCCGAACGCCGTCAATGATGCTGGCATGATTCAGTTCGTCCGAGATAATCGCATCGTCGGCTGTTAGCAAAGTCTCAAAGAGTCCGCCATTGGCATCAAAACACGAGGTATAGAGAATCGTGTCTTCCATCCCCAGAAAGCGGGAGAGTTTGTCTTCGAGTTCTTTATGACAGCTTTGAGTACCACAGATGAAACGGACCGACGACAAACCGAATCCCCAGCGGTCGAGTCCCTCATGAGCGGCTTTCACAATCTCGGGATGATCCGACAGACCCAGATAATTGTTCGCACACATATTGAGGACTTCCCGTCCTTCGCCCACTTTAATATGTGCTTCTTGCGGCGTGGTGATAATCCGCTCGGACTTGAAGAGCCCCGCTTCCTGAATGTCGACCAATTGTTGCTTTAGTTGATCTTTAATGTTGCCGTACATGGTCTTTGTCCAGTCGCTGTAGAGTCCGCTGTGCGGACCGTTGTGTAGGTCACGAATCAAGTTCGATGCTCAATTTTCCGTAGCACCTCTTCACCGCTCCCTTGGCTTCCTGATTCTCTTTGCGTTTCTCCGCGTCTTTGCGACTTTGCGTCGAAACTTAACTCTTGTCTGTCACAGCCTGACCTACGGATTATCCCTCGGAGCTTGCGTTCCAGGGCTATGAATTATGATTTCCAATCGAGAATGACTTTTCCCGATTGTCCTGAGAGCATTGCGTCGAATCCTTGTTGGAAATCGGTGTAATGATAGCGGTGAGTGATGACGGGGGAGATATCCAACCCACCCTGAATCATGACCGTCATCTTGTACCAGGTTTCATACATTTCGCGACCGTAGATGCCTTTGATGGTCAGCATGTTGAAGACGACCGTGTTCCAATCGATGGAGATGTCTTCTGAAGGGATTCCCAGCATGGCGATTTTCCCGCCGTGACACATATTCGCCAGCATGCCGCGAAACGCATCGGGACTCCCCGACATTTCCAGACCGACATCGAAGCCTTCGTGCATGTCGAGTTCTTTTTGGACATCTTCGAGCTTTTCATTGCGAACATCGACGACTCGCGTTGCTCCCATTCTCTTGGCCAGTTCTAATCGCCAGGGATTCACGTCGGTCACCACAACATAGCGTGCGCCTGCATGTTTGACGA
This sequence comes from Planctomycetaceae bacterium, assembly GCA_029243145.1. Taxonomy (GTDB): domain Bacteria; phylum Planctomycetota; class Planctomycetia; order Planctomycetales; family Planctomycetaceae; genus JABURQ01. Next base: position 33,742 of record JAQWSQ010000028.1, read on the forward strand.
CAGCCGCCGCCATGCATCCAATTGGTCCCGCTCCCGTGATCAATACGTCTTCACCGAGCACAGGGAAAGTGAGCGCTGTGTGGACGGCATTCCCGAACGGATCAAAAATCGAAGCCACATCTTTGTCGATGGACTCATCGTGATGCCAGACATTGGTCATGGGTAATGAGATATATTCGGCAAAGGCACCGGGACGATTCACGCCGATGCCTTTTGTGTGAGCACACAAATGTCGTCGGCCGGCGAGACAATTTCGACAACGCCCACAAACAACGTGCCCTTCACCACTGACCAGTTCTCCGGGATGGAAGTCGCTGACATTCGAACCCACTTCGACAATTTCTCCGACAAATTCGTGCCCGACGACCATTGGTACGGGAATCGTTTTTTGCGCCCAATCGTCCCATTTGTAGATATGCACATCAGTGCCACAGATCCCGGTTCGATCAACTTTGATCATCACGTCGTTGATGCCGATGGTCGGTTCGGGGACATCTTCCAGCCATAACCCTTCTTTGGCTTCGCGTTTGACGAGGGCTTTCATGATGAATCATTCCAGAAATTGTGTGAACTTTAGTCGTCAGTTGGTCGTACAGAGAACCGAGCGACAGAAATGGTTCGGCTGAGATTTAGAATGACCAATTCCGGGTACGTCTGAAAGAGTCCCATGGAAACTTTGCCCATAATCTTAATCTTTGTCGCTCTCAGGCGAAATTAATTAGACCTGCGGCTCCTCTCCCGTCACAATACGCATTCCTCAGAGTTATCCTTCAGAGAATTAGACTCCATTATGGCTCGCCTGGTTTCCCTCGGCATTTTAGTTCTGCTCATTATCGTTCTCGGCGTGACGTTTTATCACGTCGTGGCTCCTTTTCTGTTGCCGCTCTTTGTTGCGGGTGTTGTTTCGCTCCTTTTCCGTCCGCTCTATCGTCGTATTTTGGGACGACTCACTTGGGAAAAAAATAAAGAGACTGCCGCAGCCGGCCTGACAACTGCCGCTGCATTGGCCACATTTCTGATTCCTTTGCTGCTGTGCGTGTTTTTTGCGGTGGGAGAATTATTGTCACTAGCGCATCAGGTCAGAACGTCATCCGAGTTTCGGGAAGCCATCGAAAAGCTACAAACGGACCCTTGGATGGAACGATTGGCTCACGAAATCCAGCCACTGCTCGGTCCCAAAGCCGACGAACAACTCATCGCCAAAGAGATCGAAAAGACCGTCGAACAAACCGCCACTGGTGTCGCGAAAAAAACTCTTGGGATGGCGGGAGCCGCGATGTCTTTTGTTGGCAATATTGTGATGGGATTGGTCAGCACGGGGATGTTTATTATCGCGCTATTCTTCTTTTTGCGAGATGGCCCACGTTTGCTCGATGCGACCCAAAAATTGATCCCCGTCAAACTCGATCATCAGACCCAGATTTTGATGCAGTTTGAAAAGTCTGTCCGGGCGGTCGTGTCGTCGACATTCTTCGCAGCCATCGCCCAAGGACTGTGCACGGCCATCGCGCTCTACTTCCTGGGATTCAATCGCTTCTTCTTGATTTTCTTTGTCACCACCTTCTTCGCCATGATCCCCTTAGCGGGTGCTCCGGTCGTCTGGATCCCTTGCGCTCTTTGGCTCGGCTACCAGGGGTATTGGGTCTCTTCCATCTTTTTGATGCTCTACGGAGCCATCTTCATCGGCACACTCGACAACTTGATTCGCACCTACATCCTGCATACGGATGTCAAACTCCATCCCCTTCTGGCATTCATTTCAGTTCTGGGAGGAGTGCAAGCAATGGGGTTATGGGGAATTTTCATTGCTCCGATTGTCGCTTCTTGCCTGCATGCTCTGATCCTGATCTTCAACACTGAACTGAAAGAGCTTTCCAAGGATCAATTTCAGGCCATCAAAGATACCTTCTCGAAAGATGACGATAAAAAAGAGAAGGAGGAGACACCGAAAGTCCAGGTCGCCACTGACAAGCAACTTCCCGATGTCACTGATGAATCAAACAGTGACGAAAAATGATCACGTAAGATCTTCTTGATTCCTTGGAGATCTCGCGGCATCATAAAAGAAATCCATATCTCTAAACCGCTCAGGATATCGCCATGATTCGCTCAATCGTTATCGCCAGTTGCCTTTCACTGTGTTCATTGACAGCGGTTATGGCTGATGAATCGAATGGTCGGCTCGATATTTACTTCATCGATGTTGAAGGTGGTGCCGCGACACTCTTTGTTACTCCCAATGGTGAGACACTACTGATTGATTCGGGATACCCCGACTACGGTGGACGCGACCGAGACCGTATCCTCGATGTCCTGCAAAATGTCGCCGGCAAAAAGCATCTCGACCACGCAGCAGTCACTCACTGGCACCTCGACCATTACGGCAACCACGCCGCCTTGGCTGCCGAGATCAAAGTCAACAACTTCTGGGATCGTGGTATTCCCGAGGATTTGCAAGAGGACCAGAAGTTCCTGGAACGGATCGCCGACTACCGCAGGGCGTCTCAAAATGAATCCAAGAAGTTGACCGCCGGCGATGTCTTGAAGTTCAAATCAAAGACCGCTCCATTGAACATCAAGATCGCCACCGCCAGCCGGGAAGTCATCCCAAACACCGGAAAACCAAACCCTTATGCGGATCGGCACGAACCAGCGGAGACTGACAAATCAGATAACGCTGCCAGCGTCAGTTTTCTGGTTTCTTTTGGAGAATTTAAGTTTCTCTGCTGCGGCGACCTGACTTGGAACATCGAAGGAAAACTTGTCACTCCCAACAATCCGCTGGGGAAAGTGGACATGTTCATGGTGACGCATCACGGCCTGCCGAATAGCAACAACCCCGCCCTTGTTTTGGCCATCGATCCCATTGTGGCTGTGATGTGTAACGGACCGACAAAAGGCGGCCACGATAAGACTCAGAAAACACTGCGCGAAGTGAAATCGCTCAAGCATCTCTATCAATTGCATCGCAACATTAAACTTGATACCAATCAACAGACGCCTGCCGAATTCATCGTCAATGATGCGGTCACTCAGGAGTGCAAAGGCGTTTGGGTGAAAGCGAGCGTTGCACCGAATGGCGATTCATACACGGTACAAATCGGCCCCGATGGCAAAGTGCGAGAGTATAAAACTCGTCCCGATCACGAGTGAGTTTTTAGAAAATGAGGGTTCACTCTCAGTACATTGTGTCAAAACATTTCTGATCTGATTCTCGGTAGGGAGGCCCCTGCCCTACATTTCTAACTTCGCGTTTCTTTGCCTCTCAGCGTCTTTGCGTCTAGTAATCATTCGCCCATCGCATCGCGCAGGACATCGGTGTTCTCCTTGAGCGTCTCGGCTTCACGTATCAACTTCGACCGCACGATCTCGACTCGTTTCAGAATCTTCTCGCTCGCTTTCTTGATCGTGGTTGCCGAGGTTTCCACTTCGGTCAAGCCGTCTGTTTGTTTGATGATCTCGTTGATCGCTTTGTCGATGGCGTCAAAGTCGGCTTGTTGGTCGGCTGACAGAGCGGCTCCTTTCACACAAAGCGCTTTGGCCAGTGTGTAGCCAACTTTCAGATACAAGTCGCTTTGTTCGTCTTCCGAATCCCAGATCACGAACACATCATCGCCGTAGCGGGCAACCGGATCGAGTCCGGCGGGAGCTGTCTTTTTAGAAAACACAAACATCCCGATTTGCGCACCGCGATTGCTACGAGCTTCTGCGATTTCATTTCGTGATGTATTGAGATCGTACGACTTATCTTCTTTCGCTTCGATGACAATCTTTTCACCCGGTGCTGCCGACTCGGGAGAGAGTTCAATGACCGCGTCTCCCTTTTTGTTATTGCGAATCAGACCAGTTGTGTTGCCGGTGTGAGATGCAATGTCTCCCTGACGTTGTGATTCTTTTTGGATGACCTCAAACAATGTCTCTTCAAAGCTGATGCCGTGACGTGTCGAGCGGGCGGCTTCTTCTTTTCTGGCTTTCATCGCAGAGAGTGCTTCTTTGACCTCTTCCTGAAATTTCTGGTTGGCTTCCTGTTGCTGATTCAGAGTTTCGGTGAGGGTTTTCTGCAAGCGAGCGAGAGATGACTTCTCATCATCGAGAGAGAACTCCTTGGTGATCGTCTTTTGAGCCGCATCGACATTTTTGACAAGCCGTGACAACGCCGAGTTCTCTTCGTCGAGCGAGAATTCCTTCACCACTTCGTCGATTTTGCCTTCAAGATCTTCCGACAACTGTCCGTGATTGTCTTTGAGTTCTTTGACCAAGCGTGAGAGAGCCGAACCTTCTTCGTCGAGCGAAAACTGGAGCAGCACTTGACGCCGTTGAGAGTCGAGTTGTTCATCGAACGTCTCTCGCATCAAAGACAACAATCCCTCTTTCTGATCGGGATTAAGTAGTTTCATCAGACGACTCTCTTCTCCAAAATGAGCGGAGAGAGTTTTGGAAAGCGTCGAATCCTCGCCGACAATCTGCTTCTTGAGAGTCCGTTCGATGTCTCCATCTTCTTCGAGGAGTTTCTGGACACGCTCGGAAAACCGACCATCTTTGGGATCGAAATATTCCTTAAGAACCGAGCCCATTCGTTCATTGAGTAGTTGTTCGTGTTGATCGAGTCGGCCTTTGAGATCGACCATCAGTCGTTCTCCTTCCCGACGGACCATGTCGGCATCAATCTGACCACGAGCTTGCTTGAGAGCCAGGACACCGATTTTGAGTGCCTTCATCGCGAACTCGTCGCGTTCCATCGCATTGGCAAATTGTTCGAGTTCGGCAATCACTTCCGAGTCGGTGATGTTGAGTTCGAGGAGGAGATCAGCGGTGGTTATAGATTCCATTCGTCACCTGTCAAGATTTGGAGACCCAGAGGGTCAAAGGTCCTTTTCTGTTCAGAAAATAGTGTATCACGCCTACGGGCTTGTCTCAAATGTTCATTAAACCTCAGATCAAGTCCTCATCGGGCTGATTCCTATTTACGAAAGATTTGTTTTGCATCCGAGGTGAACCCTGGAAACAATGAAATAGCCAGGGGAAGCAACTCTCATCCACAAGGAAAATGCTATGAAAATCAAGGAAATGTACTTAGCGGTCACGATGTTGGCTGTTGTCATCGGCATGAATATAGCCGCCTATGCGGCAGAACATGGAACCATCACGCTTCAATCGGCTGGTCCCATTTCGTTTACACCAGAGGGTGTGTTGCTCGTCGGTGATCCGAAAACGGCCACCGTCTATGCCATTGAAACGGGCGATACTTCAGGCTCGGCCTCCGATACCAACATCAACGTGAAAGATTTGACGGGAGCCATCAAAGCCGCTCTCAAAGTGAACTCTGCAGACATCACCGATCTCGCCGCGAACCCTCAATCGGGAAACGTGTATCTCTCTGTGACGACCAATGCTCCCGAAGCCGGCCCCACTTTGATCAAAGTTTCCGGTGAAGGAACCATCAGTGAGTTCTCGACCGTCAACGTGAAGTACACGAAAGCAGTTCTCGGTGATGCTCCGGAAGACAAATTGGTCGCAGGACGACGAGGAAAACAAAACCTCCGCCTGCAATCAATCACTGACCTCGCCTACATGGACGGAGCGGTACTCGTCTCGGGACTCTCGAAAGCCGATGCCCCGTCATCAATTCGTCTGCTCTCTTATCCTCTGAGCGAATTCGATCCCGGCACATCCTTAGAAATCTATCATGGAGCACATGGGAAGTACGAAGACAATCGTGCGATGAATACTTTTGTGCCATTCAATATCAATGGAGAGGCAACCGTCCTTGGCGCTTACACTTGTACGCCGTTGGTGAAATTTCCGGTCAAAGACCTGCTACCCGGCAAGAAAACTCGCGGCACAACGGTTGCCGAACTCGGTAATCGCAATCGACCACTCGACATGGTTGTCTATCAACAGGACGGTAAAGAATTCCTCTTGATGGCGAACAGTGCCCGCGGTGTGATGAAAGTTAGCACCGAAGACATCGGTCGGGATGAAGGAATCACTGAACCTGTTCGCGGTGGAGGCTTGGCGGGACAGGATTATGTGAGCATCAAACAGTGGGAAGGTGTGAACCAACTCGACAAACTGAATAACACACATGCGGTCATCGTGACAAAAGTCGATGGTAAAACGGCTCTGAGAACAGTTCCCCTGCCATAAACGGGAACAAGGCAAGGAAGCCCCTGCCCTACAATAATATTGGATTCAGGCTGCCCTTCTGGTGAGGGGCAGCTTTTTTTATGGAAGGTACTTTCCCATGACTCTGCAACTCGGTCCTCTCCACGAACTTATCATCTATGTGTCTGACATGCAGGCGCAAGTGGAATTCTATCGTGACATTCTTGGTTTGAAAATCACCTATCCTGCCGAACTGAATGACTACTCCGAGTAATACTGGGTGGTGTTTAAAACTGGGCAGTGTTCTCTCGCGTTGCATGGTGGTGGAGAAAAACGGATTGGAGAAGATGCCCCCAAGTTCGTCTTCAAAGTCGAAGAGATTGAGCCCACACGACAGTATCTTTTAGACGCCGGAGTCGAGATGAGTGAAATCCACTCCCCCGCACCGGGAATCAAAGTCTGCGATACTCGTGACCCGGAAGGAAACGTATTTTCTATCGAGTCGGTCGGACAAGAACGTTGAATGAACGCTTTCCATCTTGGAAGAAACGGCACCATCACTGGCATGGTGACGTAGATGACGAATTCGATACTGCAGAACCAAGAATCGTTCCAGAAGATCCGGGTTCGTATCTGGTACTCGATACAACACCGATTGAGGAAGCTCGCGACAAGATGCAGATACCGTTGAATGAATCCGCAGAAGCCGACACGGTCGGAGGATTGTTAATGGAGTATTGTCAGAAAATTCTGGGGCAAAATGATTCCATTGAAGTGGAAGGGGCTGTCGTCGAAGTGTTAGAAATGAAAAACGACAGCGCCACGAAACTTCGATTCAAAGTTTCCGACACCCAGACAGATGGTGATGAGTAATACCCCTCTTCCTCGCTTGCTTCAACCCTTTGAACCTTAGTCAGTTGGTATCAGACGCAGTAACTCATTAAACAAGAATTAGGAATCATCAGCTACCAGACTCGGAAGACCTTGGGGAAAGCATCGAATTAAGCGACCTATTCAGTGAAGTGAAAGTGTAGAAGAAACCATTGGCAAGTTTGGGGAATTCGTTTCACAAGGGCGTTTCTCTCACGGTATGATAAACGGACAATCCATTCACCACCTCGGAGTCAACCTCATGAAGCGTATTGTCCCTTTCCTAGTCTTGGTCTTCATCGCCACACAACTCCACGCCGAAGAGCTGAAGCAATTACTCAATGTCCCTTACGGCACACATCCTCGCCAGGTTCTCGACTTTTATCCTGCTGTCTCAGAGAAACCGACACCGGTTGTGTTTTATATCCATGGCGGTGGTTGGCGTGGGGGTGATAAAAAGACAAACCCCAAAGCTTTCAACGACAAAGGGATTTCTGTCGTGGCAATTAACTATCGCTACGTGAATGGGGAACTCGACAAATCAGTCCAGCCCCCCGTGAAAGCTCCGTTACACGATGCAGCCAGAGCGTTGCAATTCGTCCGATCAAAGGCGTCCGAATGGAATCTCGATAAAACACGCATCGGTGCGACCGGTGGTTCTGCCGGCGCTTGTTCGTCACTTTGGCTCGCCTTTCACGACGACCTGGCCGATCCGAAGAGTGATGACCCGATCTCTCGCGAATCGACTCGACTGTATTGTGCAGCCGTTAATGGAGCCCAGGTTTCTCTCGACCCGAAAGAGCTGCGCGAGTGGATGCCCAATTATCGCTATGGAGCTCACGCCTTCGGCTTGCCAAACCTGGAAGCCGTCATCAAAGACCGTGACAGCTTGCTACCTTGGATCAAAGAGTATTCTCCGATGGCGAGTGCGTCGAAAGACGATCCTGCGATTGCCTTGTTCTACGGGGGAGAAAAACCGGTCGTCGGCTCATCGCCGAAAGACCCCACACATTCCGGCATCATGGGTGTCAAACTGGAAGAACGGTTGAAAGAGCTCGACGTCGATGTGGTTCTGGTTCATCCGGGGCAACTTCACCCACAGTACAAAAATTCGACAGACTATCTGATCGACCGACTGTTGAATTAAGAAATGGGATTACCTCTGATGGAAACAATCAACAGGCCTCTCAGAATCCCTCTTGAGAGGCCATTTTTTCTGCGCGGCTTTAATTCGAGCACAGAAGTATTCCAATTCCAGTCATATTCCAGATTCAGATCAGATATGACAATGGATGGAATGGCCACAAAAAACACAAAAAGGCACAACAATTGTAGGAGGTCGTCAATCGATTAGGCGTCGTGCGACTTAGGTCGGCGTCATGAGATATTTTTTCACCGATATTTTTGCTGTGCCAAAGTTGATCAACAAGCCGGTCTCAATTCGGCTCGACTTCAAATATCCGAGCAGTTGGGCAACGTGAGAATCATCGATTGCGTTGCACGCCTTGAGTTCAACAACCAATTTCTCTTCAACAAAAAGATCCGCATAATATTCACCAAGGACAACCCCGTCTTCATCATAAACCTTGAGAGGAAACTGTTGCTCGACCGGAACATCCTGCTTTCTCAACCGATGAACCAACGCATTTTCATAAACCTTCTCTAAGTGACCATTTCGGTGGTATTTGTGGATCTCGAAGCTCGTCTGACGAACAATATCACATAACTGATTGATGTTGTCCCATTTCATTTTTGTGTCTCTTCGTGCTTTTTGTGGCTCATAGAAAAACTTTCACGCCCAGCCAGCACGATCTAGCGTGCGATAGTTGATCGCTTCGCTCAGGTGTATGGCTGAAATCTGGTCGCTCCCATCGAGATCCGCAATCGTGCGGCTGACACGAAGAATTTTGTCGTGAGCACGCGCTGAAAGCCCCATCGTTTCCATTGCGGTTTTCAAGAGATTCTCGGCTTCAGTGTCGAGTTTGCAAAACGTGCGGATTTGGCGAGGAGCCATCTTGCCGTTGAGCTGATCGCGGTCTTCCTGAAAGCGATGTGCTTGACGTTCACGTGCTTCCAAAACTCTTGCCCGCATCGTGGCAGAATCGGTTCCCTCTTTGGCGTTAGTCAGTTCGCGAAACGGGACCGGCGGAACTTCAATATGGATGTCAATACGATCAATCAAAGGACCAGATATCTTGCTGACATACCGTTCGACCTGAATCGGATTGCAATTGCAGTTTCGTTTGGGATCTCCCCGATATCCACACGGACAAGGATTCATCGCAGCCACCAACATCAAGCGGGCGGGGAACGTCGCCGAACCAATCGCTCGACTGATGGTGACGCAATTCTCTTCCAAAGGCTGCCGCATCACTTCCAAAGTTCTGCGATTGAATTCCGGTAATTCGTCCAGGAACAAAACACCATTATGGGCCAAAGAGATTTCGCCCGGTGCGGGAGTGCTTCCGCCTCCCACCAACCCTGCTTCCGAAATCGTATGATGGGGCGAACGAAATGGCCTTTGGAGAACCAACGATTGCCCATCATCGAGTCGACCAACCGCCGAATAGATGCGAGTTGTCGAGAGGCTTTCATCAGACGATAACGGAGGCAGAATCGTACCAAATCGAGACGCCAACAATGTCTTGCCCGAACCGGAGTACATGATCACGGGGCCTAACGCAATGCTGCCGCAGCTAACGTAACCAGGCTGGCCGCTCGGAACGCCGTCTTGACCCTCGTCCGGTACGGAAGGACTTTTCACGGGCCACGGGAGGCCCCTTCTTTGCCTTCCGTCGCGTTTGAGTGCTGCCGGACGGCCGAAGGGCTGTCTTGCATAGAGAGGCCGACGGAAACGAAGAGAAAACCTCTGAGAATATTCCACCCCGTCTTCGGTCAATTCTAACCGCTCAACCGCGTTGATCGGTAGCCGGGACACTTTGACGTTAACGGGCCTACCGATCGGGGATCGGTAGGCCCTCTTTGCTCAACGACGGCTGCCGGTTCACCAGTCAATTGGGGTGTGTCGGACGGCCAGCAATGTGCGGAAATGCATTTCAACCGAAAGTAGGGCCCCCGATTATTCCCAAGACTTACGTGTGCGTTTCTGCCAAAACTCGGCTTCCATGGCATTCCAATGTCGCGACCGTTGAATCCTACGCAGAACGACGTCCAAATTGTGGCAGTGTTGTCGACATGTGCACTTTTGGGATGTCGCGCAAATGACCGCGGACACGCCCACCTTGGTCACGAGCGGCGGGAATACGCATGGTCCGCGTGACCATGCTCGCGATGACGTCGAAATGACGGCGCTGCTGCAGAGGTGTTTGTCACCTCTGCGAGTTGGCGTCCAGCGCAACTTGCTGAAGTTGGTCCAACCTGCTGCACGAAGAATAAGTGGGAAGTGCGGTCGGTCGTTTTCACCGACGCGCGTTATGCGCAAAGTCGATCAAGTGCTGCTCGCTTACAACGAACCGCTCTTCACCGACCGTGCCAATTTTTACGACGCCTTGCATATCAACAGCTTCCTTCAAAACGTCTTTGTCTACTGTGGATCTGTCGAACAAACGTCGCCGCATTCAGCAGCTTCTTCTTCTTCGATCATGCCGAACGCAACGCGGGCGGTGGCCGCCGTCACGCCGCTGTTGACAGCCGAAGTCACCGCGATCAGGGCGTTGAGTTCGTCGTCGGTGAGTCCGATGCTGCGGGCCTTTTCAACCCGGTTTCGAGTGCAGACCTGGCAACCGCGCGTCATCGTCACAGCCAGACCGATCAGGTGCTTCTCTCGTTCACTCAGCAGCTCCGTGCTGTGTGTTTGCTTAATGTGATCAACTATCAATGTGTCGTCGAAAGCCATATCAGGTTCCTTTTAAGAACTGGGTCACGTTATGAACTTCACTTCTACGCTACCAAACGGCGGTGCGTCGACTCGGATGCCGCAGTCCTCGGCAATTGGAATCAAACTCGGGATCGATCCGGTCAGGATAGTCTGGCCGGCACTGAGTCGCTCGCCGCGGTCACGCACCGCTTCGGTTAACCATTTCAGCGATGAATTGATCGTTTGAATCAACGTCGGTCCGGCGCACTCATCGAGCAGCCGGTCATCAGCGAAGATCGACAGTGCCACTGAATCAAAGGGGCGTTCACCGCAAATATCAGTGAGCCTGACACCGCTCCCCGCGACGACCCCGGCGTGAATAGCGTTGTTGGCGATCAGTTCGCCTGCCGACGGCCGCTCACCTCGCATCACATGGTTGTGCAATTCGATCACGGGAAACACGCGAGCAACACATGCGGGAATCTCGACCTCGGAAAACTCTTTCTCGTTCGGTTCGCGAGACAGCTCCACCGCTAACTCGCCTTCGATCGCCAGGCTCGCGAATTCTTTTCGCGACAGCACAGTGCCCGACGAGTGTTGCTCCGAGTCATACAGCCGACCACTGACGCAATGATCGATCCCGAGCTGCGCCCGGATCGTCGGCGACGTGCAACCAACCTTGTAACCGATCACCCGATCCCCACGACCGCAACGCAATTGCGCCACAGCCGACTGAAGTTCATACCCCTGCGCCACGTCCAGCACGACCCCCTCGGCGAACATCGTGCCGGGCCTGCGCGCGTCGTAATCAGCGAGTTGACGAGACGCCCAATGCTGATTCTGTGATGTGACAGAGGCTTTCAATCGACTATCGACTTTCGACTTTCTCATATAGTTCGTTCAAGCTTTCGACTGTAACGCTGGGTTCTATTTCCCACGGATCAAAGACCGCTCTGTTGGACCGCTTAACCCATGCCGATTTCATGCCCGCCGAGACAGCACCGATCACGTCAAACGGATTGCCCGAAATCAACCACGCGTCATTTGAGTCGCCTGCTTCCCTCATGAAATAGTGGTAGACATCCGGGTTCGGCTTGAAGGTCTTCAGCGCGTCACAACTCACGACGCCCTCAAACCATTCACGCAGACCATTGGTCTGCAAGACTTCCTCGACTGCCTCGGAGCTGCCGTTGGAAAACGCAAAAAGGCGATGGCCTTCAGCCTTCAACCCGACCAGACTCTCTTCGACGTCTCCAAACGCAGGCAACGCGCGATAGCTTTGCAGCAACGCGTCTTTCTGCCCTGCAGAAAAAGACACTTCGTATTCGGCGCAGCAATAATCCAGGGCATGACGCGTACAAGCCGCGAAGTTCTCGTAGCGCCGCATGAGCCCTCGCCGAAACGAATACTCAAGCTGCTTGCTACGCCAGGTTTGCGAAAACGTCTCAGCCTGTGAACCGATCCACTCGCGCAATCGGTCTACCACGCCGTCGGTATCGATCAGCGTTCCGTAGACATCAAACGCTAGTGTGGCCATACGCTTCGCTCCGGTCTCTACGTCTTCATTGAACTGTTCGCGTTATAACCCTATCGCTATGTAGGCGCGATCCTGCCATGTTGGCGCGACTTTCGTTTTGATGAGTCTGTTTTTTTCAGATTTGTTCATGGGGTGTTTTCCTTTTCTATTTGCCGGACTCCGACTGCGGTTTTGATTCGGCGGGAATTGAAGTTGTGGCAACGCTCTAATGGAACGTTACTCCAGATGATCGCCGATGCCATTCTTGTTCTTGTCTGTAACGCCGGAGAGGGGATGCTCCACGACCGCTTTCCAGGCGATTTCGCGGAAGATTTTGTCGAGGTCGGCGCCTGGGAAGCTTGGGTTATCCTTGAACTTGATAGGCGCTGAAATGAGTTCAGGGGATTTGCCGTAGAGTGTCGCGTAGAAGACATAGCCCTCCAGACGCTCGAAGTCGGGAGCCAGGTGGCCGATTTTGTCTCTCCAGATAGAACGTTCTTTTCCGCCAATCACCTTGTACAGGCCTTCGACGCCGGGGAGTTCGCCCCGGATGAAGCGTTTGGCGGCCTCTGTCATCGCTGCGTGCGTGGGAAGGATATAGACTTCATCAGTTGATTCGCGCAGCGTTTTCACGAGGCCTGCAAAGCTAGTGTTCGCGTTGGCGCTGAGTTGATCGTAGACCGCTTCGGTGAAGAACGCTTCAGATTCCGGGTTTGCTTTGAGGTTGAACACCTTCTGGACTTGACCCGGCGCAGGCCAAGCGTCGGAGAGAAAGAACTTCATGTCGGGATTGTATTTTGTGCAGAAATCGATCCAGCACGAGTAGAATTTCGGGCGATCCGTATAGGGGCCCCAGATCATGGCCTCCCACTCCGAGTTGGAAATAGCGGCCAGGAGCTTGGGCAGGGGCTTGCCATCGAATTCGAAGATGCCGTTTTCCTGCTCCCATTTGTAGCGCGCGCTTCCTTTGACGCCGCCGCCAACATGCAGGCACAGGGGCTGCTCGAAACCGGCGGCCCGGGAGATGAGGGGCAAGGTCTTGTAGCCGGGTACCATGAAGCTGTGGCCCGTCCCCACGATGCGCATGATGCCAGCGGCAGGTTTGGGAAAGGAAAGAGCGTCGCTCACAGGTGGGCCCGCCGGGCCGCGCTTATAGATTGCCATAATCTCTTCAGGCGTTTTGAGGCTTACCGCGTGCGGCGGAAACTTTTCCTTCTCCCATCCGGGATCAAATCCCGCCCTCGTTTGTGCTGCTGCGGCCGGGCGCGCATTGCCCTGCTTGGATTGTTCGAACTGTTGGCGGGCGGCTTTAAACTCCTCCTGGGTCAGCTTGCCATCGCCGTTCGCATCCGCTTTCGGAAAACGCTTGAGCATTTTTGCCAATCGCGATTCGGAGAGCTGTTGAGCTTGTGCATTTGAGAACGGCGCGGTTATCGCCAGGGCGAGGATCGCAAGGAGCAGGATTGAGCGGTGATTGTTCATGGCTGTTCGATTCCTTTGATTTGGGATTGAGGGTGTTGAGAAGTTAGTTTTTCTTAATCGGGCTCCAGCGACTTGTTGAACTTTTCGATTGGGATTAGTTGCCGTTCTTGGCTTTGGCTCCTGAGCGGATTTTGGCCGTTGCCGCCTTGTACTTCTTCAATTGTTCTTCGTCCAGAATCTTGGCGAGACCGGCCTGAAACCTCTTCCCGATAGCCTGTATTGTTTTGCGATCCTTTGATGCCTGCGCTTCCTTCATCAAGGGCTGCATCGTTTTTTGGAGCTCCTGGACTTGGACCTTCTGTTCCCGGCTGAGACCAACGCCGGCGAACGGGTCAGGGCGGTTGCCTTTTCCCTTCTGATTTTCAGGTGTTGCCCCCGCTCGAACAGGCAATTGTTTCGCGGTAGTAGATTGATCATCGGTGGCGCTCAACATAATTTTGAGGTCGTCAATTTCAATGCCGCTTTCGCCACCGTTCAGCATGAATAACAGCATGTTTTTTCGGAATGCAATGCCAGGGCGCTGGAGGGTTTTAGTCCAGCGATTGTTGTCCAGTCGGATCACCACGCCGTCGCCTTTAAAGACCAGTTGCAGGTTGTGCCAGTTCTTGTCCTGTAGGTCGACGGCCTCTGGTTTGAGTTTCTCAGATACCCGATAGGCGCCACTGACTGTATCGGGTGGCCTGTCCTTCTCCTGTGGGCGTTGCTTTCTCCGCTGAGCGATAGCCTTGAGCAGCTTCGGATCTTTCGGGTTCTTCGTATGTGCATCGACTTGAATATGCACCGAGTTTCTCAACAACCGCACCCGCAACATATGATCTTGCCCACCAAAACCATCGTCTCCATCGATAAACAGCCAGAGCATCTTACCGTCGCCCAAATGCCTATAGCGAAAGGAAATGGAGCAATCGATTTCATCGATGGGAATGCCTACAAATGGCGAATATTTGCCGCCGCTATGGCCGCGGGTCCACATAGCGCCATTGCGTATCGTCGTGTATTCGGGGCTGAACCTAAGAAAACGGCTGGGATCGACTTTGTCGAAGGGCTCGTGTCCTTTGAACGGTTGCTTGATTGATGCGTCAGCAGGCGATTGGACATTCGTGTCCTTACTTCCCAAAGCAGGTTGAAAACCCGCGCTCCTTTTTAAAACGTCACTACCTTTGGGTTCGCTGTAGAGATTATTCATAAAAGTTCGGCTGGAGATCAAATCCAGAACCAGCCCCTTGAAGCCGTCACCATCCAGTCGAGATTGCGTGACGAGTTGTTTAACTTCTTGCTTTTCCGAATAGTTCAAGACGCGGCCAGTCGCGTAGGTAAGCAACTTTTCTGACAAGCAGTTGCCAAAGTAATCGACGTTGGCAACAAGCCACCGCTTAAAGGCGGCAGTATCCTGAATTCTGGTACCGTCGAAGAGCTCGCCTGAAGCGTCGATGGGCTTTTGGGTGGCGGGCCAGACGTCCCGCCACTTACCGATGGGATCGTAATTTTCCAACATAAAGCCGACGGGGTCGATGAGTCGGTGGCAGGATGCGCATGATGCGTCGGTGGTGTGTTTGGCCAGGAGTTCCCGTGGCGTGGTGGCGCCCCGGGTATCCGGCGTAAGGGCGGGGACGTCCTGGGGCGGCTCAGGCGTCGGCATACCTAAGACATTTTCCAAGACCCAGGCGCCGCGCAATACCGCTTGCGTATCGACGCCGTTAGCCGTTGCCATCATCACAGCGGATTGCCCCAATATCCCGCCGTGGCGATGTCCCTTGGGGAGAGCGATGCGTTCCAGCTTCAGACGTTTTATGTTTTCGATAGATTTGCGTTTCGGACCCGGCCCCAGCCCGTAGATTCGGTGGGAGAAACTTGGCGTCGTATAGGTAAAATCCGGATCGATGAAGCTGCTGACGGGCAGATCTTTTGAAAGAATCTCGCAGAAGAAGTGAAACGTCTCCCGCTTGGCCGTTTCCGTATCGAGTGCTGAAAACTCGAACTTGGGGTCCGGCATGATGCCGTCGAGATCTCCCACGTTGAGCCATTGACTGACAAAACTGGTAATCATCGGCGCATCGTACGTCGTGGGCATTAAGCGTTTGGCTTCGGCACGCAAAATTTGCGGATTCCGCAACTGCGACTGGGATGCGAGCTGCAACAAGCGGTCATCTGGTGGTTGCTTCGTGAGAAAGTAGGATAAACGGGCGGCCAGATCGAAATCGTCGAGCTGATCGCCGTTGTAGCAACGGTACAAGAATCGCGGCGATATGTGAATCTTCCGCAGCAGCAGATGCATGGTCGCGTCCGCGTCATGCCCTTCGGCAAACGACTGTTTAGCGATTTTCATATAGGTCGCGATGGTTTCTTCGCTGACGGGACGCCGAAATGCGCGCGGCAGAAAGCGCCGCAGAAAAGGCTCGATCATTGCCTCTCCAGAGCCTTTGCCGGCTTGGATGCCGAGCACCTCGAGTTTGAGCTTAGCCGCGGTTTCATCGGATCGAGAGGGAATCAACTTCAGCGGTCCAGTGACACTGGCTGCATGCAGCTGCAGAGCGGGACCGTTCTCGAAGTAATCGGGGGCAAGATACTCGTAGAATCGGCGCGAAAATGGAAGCGCGTCTTTCGCGCCTGGCGGATTCCGAAAAAACCGAAAGATTTTTGCCGTGGTTTTGGGGTCGCGAGCTGCGGCGCTAACGTCCAGCTTTGGATCGTTCATTTGGTTCTGAAAGTGCTGCCACCCCTTGCCTAATCCGCGGACGACTGATGGGTGAGATGTGGCAAGAGGGCCAAAGGTGGCGTTCCATACCGCGTGAAAGCGTTTGTCTATTTTGAAGCGTTCACGCAGGTGCGCTTCGAAAGGTTCGGCTTCAAAATCAATGGGAGCATTCTTGAAGTGAAAGATCAGGGTCTGCCCAGCATAGAGATTCGCATCAAAATGAACGGTCTTGGGGGTGCTGGAGTCGACCCTCATTTCTTTTAGAAGACGAAACGTCTCGTAGCCGGCCCGGGGACTGGCGGTGCTTTCGGTTGCGCGAACGTGGAGTATCATCGGTTCCCGCATGAAATTGCCTCGTTTTGCATTGAAGGCCGACGTTTTAATTTCGATGCGGTAGGTGCCGGCCACTTTGGCGTCGAACTGATCCAGCCAGGTGCCGCTGAAAGCTTTGAAGTCTGTGCGGGAGACGAGGCGCAGCGCATCACCGTGAATGGAGGAGGCAGAATAGCTCTTGGCCATGTCTTCCGGGCCGGCTTTGTGGGTTGTTGGCTGCAGATCTAGAGACCGCTTGCGGGGATAAAAGAGGTCGGCAACCGTTACGGCAGTTTCGGAATAAGCTTCCAACAGATCGGGAGAGGTAACCAGGCCTTCGCTGAGGTTGTCGAAACCGTGAAGCTCGTTGTCTTCTGGAAAACCCAGCGGCAATTTGGCCCCTCCCTGTTGGAACAGTGCGCGAATGGTGTTGCGGTATTCGTCGCGACTCAATCGGCGTGCTTTGGTGACGCCAAAAATTGGCGTCTCAGACAATTCTTTTGCAATCCAATCGCTAAATTGCGTGCGCTCCGCTTCTCTTGGTTGTGACTCTTTCTTTGGCGGCATCATCTTATCGTGATTGGCCGTGCGTACCTTTTCCCAAAACGTGCGATCCGCTTCTGACTTCCAGTCCACAGAATCACGCTCCAGATGGATCTCGCCTGTCTTGGTATCCTTATCGTGACAGTCGATACAGTACGTGTTTACATAGGCAACCGCATGCGGGGGCATCAACGTCTCTGCTGTCAAAGCTGCCGGCAGTGCCAAGGCAAGCATCACGCCAGCAACTGCGAGTAACGGAAACTGTTTTTCGGGTTTGGGCGATCGGCTGGACATCAAACGCTCCATAAGCTGTTGAGGTTTCTTGATGCGTTTGAAAAGGAATCACAATCGATCCCGAGCTGTTGCTGAATCGTTATGTAGAGATCGCCCAGGAGATAAGATTCACTGCCAGCAGCGATATGTTGGCCATGGCGAGCGCCACCGCCGGCTACGAGGGTTGGCAAGTCTTTATTGGAATGGCGGCTTGCATCCCCCATGCCCGTCCCCAGTAGAACCAGCGTACTGTCCAGCAGTGGATTTCCTTCGGCATCCTTCTTCTCTTTGAGCTGATTTAGAAACTCATTGAAGCACTTCATGTGAGTCTGTTCGACGGTAATCAGATCGCGAATGCGCGACGGATTGTTGCCGTGATGAGAGAGACTGTGGTAACCCTCACTTTAGGTTTCGCCATCAATGGTGAAAACGGGGCCACCACCGCCCAGGGCCAAAGAAAGCACACGACTGGATCCGTTTTGGATGGCCAAGACCATCAGGTCGTACATCAATTTGGCGCAGTCCATCTGCTGCCTCGCCGCAATCGGGTCGCTCTCAGGCAACTTGTAGCGTGTGGTGGGAACCGGGTCGTTGATGTGGGCGAGGCGCTTGCTCAATCGCTTTTCCACGCTGCGAAGTGCGGTGAAATATTCGTCAAGGGCATCGCTGTCGAAAGCTGAGACCTTCTTCTGCAACCGGTTGGCGTCTTCCAGCACATAGTCCATGGACGACTTACCGCTTCGGAGAATGTGTTCCTGGTGCTTGAGGTCCGCCTTGCTGATGAACATTTTGTTGTAAAAGACCGAGGGCCGGTTGATGGAAGGCAACCTCGTGCCTTGTTTCGAGAAACTCATGGCAGCCATTCCCGATCCAGCCGTCAATTGAACCGAGGTGAACCGACTCTCCGAACCAATCTTGTCGGCAATAATCTGATCCAGAGAGTAGCTCCCCACCTTCTGCCCACATAAAAAATTCGACCAGTTGTTATGTCCGTTCGGCGCTTGATGATCCAGGCCGGAAAAGATCGTAAAGTCGTTTCGGTGCTTCGCCAGAGGCTCCAGCACTTCTGGCATGAGATAACCCGTCCCAACTTCCTTCGGATAGAACCCTTTCTGATACCAGCCGAGATTTGAACCGATAGCAACAAAGGTTTTCGCT
>JAQWSQ010000030.1 GCA_029243145.1 Planctomycetaceae bacterium
GTGATTCTGGGCCGACATCTTTCTCTTGTGGAAGTTGCAGAATTTGCGAGACGTTTGAAGCTTTCCAACGAACAACGACAGCGTATGGCTTGGTTGCTAGAGCACCTTTCGGATTTGCACCAGCCGCAGGATCTTCCGCTGCATAAGTTGAAGCGTTTGCTGTCGTCGGAATACCGTGATGATTTACTGGAATATACACGAGCAAACGAATTGATTCTCGAAGGTTCGATACGGGCTTATGAATTCTGCGACCACTATCTGAAATGCACGCCGCCCGAGGTTCTCACGCCAGAACCATTCCTGACGGGAGATGATTTCATCCAAGCAGGAATGAAGCCTGGGATAGAGTTCAAAACATTGCTGCAGGCAGTCATCGTTGCTCAATTAGATGAGTCGATTCACTCGACGGATGACGCCTGGCGCCTCATCAAACAGCTACAGGGTGAGTCTTGAGAGGATTGGATTTGTGGCGAGGCTCAGTTATGATTGGCTTCTCGACCAATAATGAATTCGACTGACTCTCGTTTAGAAATCCACACCATGAGTGACAAAGTCCGTGTTGCCATTATCGGGGCCGGTGCCGTCTCCGGCTTTCATCATGTCCCCGGTATTAATGTCGATCCTCGGGCTGAATTGGTCGCAGTATGCGATCCGAATGAAGCGTTGTTGGCTCAACGGGAGACCGACTGGGGGCCGATTAAAACAACCACCGATGTGCAAGTCATCGCCGATGATAAAAACATTGATGCGGTGATTATTGCGACGCCTAACTTCACTCACAAAGAACTTACGTTGGCTTGCCTCGAAGGTGGCAAACACGTGATGTGTGAAAAACCACTCGGACTCGATTTCTCCGACGCTGCCGAGATGTATCGGGCGGCTCGTGATCGTGACTTGCGACATATGACGGCGTTCACGTATCGCTTTGCACCCTCCATGCGTTTTCTACGAGACCTTGTTCACAGTGGCAAGTTAGGCGAACCTCGCCATTTCCGTTCGCAGCGTTTTCTCGACTTGCCAGAAACCAGTTGGGGCTGGCGACAATATAAAGATAAAGCGGGTGCCGGCGATCTGTTCGATATGACCATTCATCGCATCGACTTTGCACAAGATTTGATGGGGCCGATAGAATCGGTCTGTGGTGCTGTGGCTCAATTCACGCCACGGGATCTTACCGACGATGGCAAGTCGTGTGCTCCTTCTGAAGTTGATGACTGGTCGTCTCTCATCGGTCGATTCAAAAGTGGAGCGGTCGGTGTCTGGGAAGGATCGACTGTGATGAAAGGTCACCACAATAAGGGAGTTGGCTTTGAGTGGGCTGAGGTGAATGGATCGGAAGGGTCAGCTGTGTATCAATTGACTGACCCCAACGTGATTCTGGTTGGTAAATATGGCGGCAGCATGGAGAAAGTACCTATCCCGGAAGAGCATCTTGTGATTCCCGGCTCACCCCGCGATCCGCATGCGGGAGAACCGAGTACCGTCTTCCGCTACGATCTTGTCTGGGAGTTTGTTTCGGCCATCGTCGAGGGACGTGATGCGATTCCCGGATTTGATCACGGCGCGTCAGCACAATTCATTGCGGACGCCGTGTTGGAGTCCAACGAGAAACGAACCTGGGTCGATATCAACTACGATTTGGGATGATTCAAAATGACCGCATCCAATTACCATCATATCGTCCAAGAACTTCGGCAATCATTTCCGCAACCGGTCTCCGACCGGGTTCATGATGCCTACTTCGCGTATTCGTTTATGCGGGCGCTCGATCAGGTCGACGATCTGAAGTCCCAGGCACCCATGCTCGGTACGCCGGGAGAATTGGATTACGACGCGGCGAAACTGCAGCGCGTCGCCGACGAATCATCGACTGTCGAGCAGGTTTCTAAGGAACTTGTCGAACATTTGAACGGCATGTTCATTTGGGGACATCCGAAATCACAGATCAATGTGATTCCCCCTCCGTCCATTCCATCGATCATTGGAGGGTTATTGCCGACGATTTATAATGCCAACATGGCGAGTGAAGAATCGGCGCAACGAATCGTTCTCAGCGAAATTGAAACCATCGCGATGACGGCCGATCTTCTGGGTTTCGATTCTGAAAAAGTCGGCGGCCTGTTCACTTTTGGTGGGACGGGAACGCTACTTTACGGCTTAAAACTGGGTTTGGAAAAAGCGTGTCCAGAGACAGGTAAAACCGGATTGACCGAACCCGCTTATATTCTGTGTTCGGAACGCGCTCATTACGCCGTCCGCACGGTCGCGCAGTGGATGGGAATTGGTAGCGATCAAGTCATTGAGATACCTGCGAATCCTGAAAATGAAATTCGTACGTGCTTGCTGGAATCTCAGTTGCGAGATCTGCTCAAACAGAACAAAAAAGTGGCCGGCATCGTGGCCACGATGGGGACGACCGATCATTTCGGCCTCGATGATCTCGAAGAAGTGATTGAAATTCGGGATCGCATGGTGGATGAATTTCGACTTGATTACATCCCCCACATTCACGCCGATGCTGTGATCGGTTGGGCTTGGTCGGTGTTCCACGATTATTCGTTTGAGCAAAATCCGCTCAATTTTGCGAATCGAACGGTCCGTGCATTAGCGGGAACTGTGCGTCGCATCAAGCATATCTCCAAGGCCGACTCCACCGGTATCGACTTTCATAAGACCGGCTACACGCCTTATGTCTCGAGTCTGTTCCTCACGAAAAATGCGGACGACTTGGCTCTCGTATCTCGGGGGCAGGATGAGACTCCTTATCTCTTTCAATCGGGCGAATATCATCCCGGTCGGTACTCTCTCGAAACCTCTCGCAGCGCGGCAGGTCCGATGTCGGCCTTCGCCAGTTTGAAACTCCTTGGTAAGAACGGCCTGCGCTCGTTATTGGGGCATGTCGTCACGTTGGCCGAGCATCTACGCGATCATCTCAAAGGTCACTCGGCCACCACCGTTTTGAATGGCGATAACTTCGGCCCGGTAACTTTGTTTCGAGTCTACCCGGAAAGTGTCGATACGTTCGAGGTTCACGAGAGAGAATTGAAAGACCCGAAGTTCACAAACAAACTGCGCGAGTACAACGACTATAATCGACGCATCTTTGAGCAGATGCAATCTGAAGCGCTGACTGGGCAGGGAGTCGTGATTTCCATGACCGATTGTTATCGCGAATCCGATACTGGCGAACCAATCAACGCTCTCAAATCGTATTTGCTGAGTCCGTTTGCCGATGAACATCATGTTGACGAAGTGTTGAAATCGATCTGGCGAGCGCGCGAAGTGGTGAAATGACGCGTGATCCCGAGACCAAATACATGCTCTGTCTTGGTTGCCAACAATCTATTCGGCCCATTGATGGATCGCCTTGCCCATCATGTGGTCGTTGTGCCGCTTGCGGGGAGAAAATTTACTGCAGACGCAATGTGATCGTGGATTAATCGATGATGAACTGAAATTCGCAGAATTCTGTCAGAATCATCAGATACCAGTCGAACGGGTTGAGCGCGAAAAAAGGCGACTTGAGCTGTTGTTGCAGTTTCAAATAAGGAAGAATCTAGCCGCTTACATTGCTGGACTCGGCATACCTATGTTGAGCGAAGTTGGACTCAGAAAACTTGGGATCGTGGGCGGTGAACTGTGGCTTCGATTCCTGCTTTATTTCATCATGTTTGGATTAGTCATCTATTTGCCCTCAATGTGCATTGGATTTATTGTTGATCGAAAGTTGGGAAGAGAGTTCGCTGATGATTGAATGGTTAATTGTTCAATAACAATATTCTCAAGGCAACAGAATGAACGAAACTGAACAAGCAGCTGCACACAAATGGATGGCGGTGGAGTATTTCAACAAGACGTGGTCCTATCTCGACCAGCAGGATCGGACAGTCGAAGATGACGAACAGATGCTGCTGCATGCGTTAGCCTCGCTCTTCCATTGGACTCAACGGCCCGATTGCACGCCTGAGAACAGGTCAGTGGGATATTGGCAAGTGTCGCGAGCCTATAGCGTCTTAAATAACGGGGCCGAATCTGTATGCTGGGCACAGAAGTGTTTGAGTTCAGCGGGTGAATCCGTCTTTAATCTGGCCTGTGCTCACGAAGCACTGGCTCGAGGTTATCGAGTTGCCGGCGATCACGCGAACTTCGCATCACATTTGCAACAGGCAACTGAGTTTGCGAGTCAGATCGAAGACGCCGACGATCGCAAAGTTGTGGAAAGTGATTTGGACAACTTACGTGGTTGATGAGTTGAAGGTTTAAACTGTACTCCTCTCAACAGTGTCGATATAGTCAAAAATCTTGGTGTGATATTCTCTTTTCCTTGGAGTTACCATGCGGATTATTTTTATCCTGACCGCCCTCTTGTTTATGGGGTGCGATTTGGACCCAACAACTGTCTCGACTCCCGAAACACTTTCGACTCCGCTCGGAAGCTCAACGACGGATTCTCAGACATTGCTTTAAGCGAGAGAAGGGTTTGTGACACAAATCACAAAGTCGGGTGAAAATCATGGCTCTGCCGATGTTCCTCCCCAGGATAGCGATTTTGAATTGATTCAATATCAGTCCCCTGTTGGCCAACTGGCAGCGTATCTGACCAAAGATCCGGGAGACGGACAAAAACACCCCGCCATCGTTTGGATCACTGGAGGAGATAATAACTGGATTGGAGACGTTTGGACTCCCAATCCACGCAGCAATGATCAGTCGGTGTCCGCATTTCCTAAGGCCGGTATCGTCACGATGTTTCCTTCGCAACGGGGTGGGAACGATAATCATGGTCGTCGTGAAGGGTTTCTGGGTGAGGTCGACGACATTTTGGCAGCGACTGATTACCTGGCCTCATTGCCTTATGTTGATTCGGAACAAATCTACCTAGGAGGACACAGTACAGGAGGAACGATGGTGATGCTCGTTGGTGAATGCACAAATCGATATCCTGCGATATTCTCACTCGGTCCGGTTGCCGCAGCTCAGCAATATGGAGGGGAATACGTTTACTGCGATATTAACAACGAAGACGAAATTGCGGTACGATCTCCAATGCTTTGGTTGCATTGCGTGGAGTCCCCAATGTATGTCTTTGAAGGGGCCGAACAGGGGAATTGGGAAGCTGCCCAAGTTATGGCCGATAGTAATAAGAATCCGAAGATTCAATTTCACAAAGTTCCGGGACACGATCATTTCAGTGTGATCTCACCTCTGGCTGAAACGTTGGCCGATCAGATTATTGCTGGCGAAGTGAAGATGACTCCCGAAGACGTGAGGAAATTGCAATAACATTTTGTGGCGGTCACGCTCCCGCACTGACTTTCCGTTTGATTCTCAACCACGCAACATGCGAAGAGCATTTCTCTTGCGCTTCTTGTTCACTTGCGACCTGGCCAAAAAATGACCGGGTAACCTCTCATGAAGTCAGGTAAGATAAAGGCTGTCCCCAGTGAATCATTGTCACTGTTTTTGTAAAGACAATTTTACGGACAAGGCCAACATGTCTGATTGTTCTTCGATGACCCGCCGACAATGGCCGCGAACTCAGCCGGAGAGAAGACTGATGGCGTGGATGGGCAGAGTCAGTGAAGCGTTGTCGCAACCCAATCGACTTTGGTTGGTATGAGCAATAAGGGATTGATGAATATTGGCTGGCGTTCGAAGTTGTGGAAATATCGAGCAGTGAGTCGTATTGCACCGCAGAGAACGCTTAGAAATAGAGGCTATATTGTTTGCTTGATAGTGATCTGTACTCGAGCACGAGTACGAGGGGTTAAGCAACAATCTACAAAAAAAGCCGGGAGAGTGTCTCACCCGGCTCTTCGCGTTTTGTGTGGTACGCCTGGTTCGAGAAGGGCCAGGGCGACACGATCACCGCCTCGTATGTTTATCATCCTTGCAACAAACGTGGCCGCCACACCAACGATCGCTACAACACGTACTACATGCAGATGAACACCGCCGATGCTACCTGGACCAACGCCCCCGGCAAGCCGCTCGCGATGCCGATCCGCAAAGAATACGCCGACGAAAATACAATGATGTTTGACACGCATGGCGGCCGGGTCACTCGCGGCACTTGCCGGGTCGATGAAAACGGAGCCCCTCACGTCTTCTTTCGGCACGACAAAGGCCAAGTCCGCTACTACCGCTGGCTCGGCGACAAATGGCAACAACCCGTCACCGTTCTGCCCGGCAATAAAAGAAATCATGACGGCGACATGGTCGTTCACTCGCCAACGCACATCAGCCTTCTGCTCAGCTACAAAAACGACGCAGGCTCACACGTCGGCTACTTCAACTCCACCGATGGCGGCCTCACCTGGCAAAAAGCCCTCTCCCTTTTGTCCGCCAAAAACATCGCCTTTAACGACATCAGTTCAATCGTGCGAAACGCCCACCCTGATGCCCGCCTCATGCTCTCTTCAAACGCCTATGGCCAAGTCAACGAATATCGCAACATGATTCTCCTAGGCGATAAGGGCCCCGTCACCCGCCCCAAAAAACAAACCTCAAACCTAGGCAACCGCCTCGAGCTTTTTAGGCAAGGACGAGCTAAAGGGAAATGAGATAAATTCATTAGTTAGGTACTGTCTCGTGAATCGCCACAGCTCATTCTGGCAGCGAACGTAGCCCACCGAGGGGACCGGTTTCAGCGGTCTCAACTTCATTTCGTCGACTCCCGTGTATACACGTAGCGGCGAACGGATGGCCGAGATCGTCGAAGACGGCAATAGTGCGAAACCGGCCTTAACAGTCTTGACATTTCGTTTTCTAACTCGCGTCGGTTGCATCGACCAGCGCGAGTTCGCGAAATTGCTTCGCTGCAGTCTTTGCAAATTCAGGGAAACGTGCACGTAGTTTAGGACGAGTTTCCTCTCTGCCATAGGAATCGACCGAGTCTGACCCATGTCAACCTGACGATCAGTGCGTATGCCATCTCCGTGCAACTCCGTCAGGCCGCTTTCGGATAATATGGCACGATCACTCTTGCACGCACGACCATGCTCGGAGTCCCTCTTGAACGCACTACGCCTGACTCTGTTCTGTTTCGCAAGATTTCGATGCCTAGCGGTCATTTGTCTTGTTTCGTTGACGAGTTCGTGGGCGGAGGAACGGCGGCCCAATATCTTGCTGATCATCACCGATCAGCAGCATGCGGCGATGATGAGCTGCGCCGGCAACAAGTTCCTCAACACGCCGGCGATGGACAGCTTGGCTCGAGACGGTATCCGGTTTACCAACGCTTATGTGACCAACCCCGTCTGCGTCCCCAGCCGGATCAGCATGGCGACTGGCGTCATGGCCGGTCGACTCGGCGTGCTGAACAACGGATTCAAGGCCCGCGTTCCAGCGGAGGTCGATAACAATTCCCTTGGAAAACTCGTCAAGCGAGCTGGATACGACACGTTCTACGGTGGCAAGGTGCATATGTGTCCCGAATTGAACCCACTGGATGCCGGGTACGACGAGTATTTCAAGGATCAACGCGATGCGTTGCCGGGAGCGTGCATTGATTTCATTGAGCGGAAGCGGGACCGACCGTTCTTTGCCGTCGCTTCCTTCATCAATCCCCACGACATCTGTTTCGCGTACAGCGCATACAAAGGAAAGTCGATCAAGGGAAAGCAGAGCGTTGCACATCTCTTTCAACAGGCATCCGAAATGCAAACTGAGCAACTTCCACCGCTGCCGGACAACTTTCGAATTCCTGAGCTTGAGCCCGATGCGATCGAACTCTATTCCAAGGTGAACGCCGTGACACCGGCGGGAACGATGCGCAAGGTCTACGACGAACGCCAGTGGCAGATATATCGCTGGATCTATTGCCGACTCACCGAGCAGGTGGATCGACACATTGGCCGCATTCTAAATGCGCTCAAGCGAAACGGGTTAGATGAAGAGACTCTCGTCATTTTCACCAGTGATCACGGAGATATGGACGCATGTCATCGCTTGGCATCGAAGGGCCGGTTTTATGAACAGTCGGTTCGTGTTCCGTTCTTGATGCGATACAACGGCATTATCGTCAATCAAGTCGACACGAACTTGATCTCCAGCGGGCTCGATCTACTTCCCACAGTGTGCGACTACGCCGGAGTGGAAGTTCCTAAAGGTCTGTCGGGGAAAAGCCTTCGACCGCTCGCTGAGTCAAGGGACATCGATCACTGGCGCGACTACATCGTGACGGAGAATCACACGGGCCGCATGCTTCGCAGCGTAGATTTCAAGTACTGTGTTTACCGTGAAGGCGACCTCCGAGAATCTCTCGTCAACATGCGCGATGATCCGGGCGAAATGAAGAACTTGGCTACCGCACCCGAACACGCCAACACGGTCAATAGACATCGTCGTTACCTCAAGGATTGGATCGCATCATCCGGTGACCAAGACGCCGAATCATTTGCACTCGCGCCGGACCCAGCAGTGACCAATTGACAAAGGGAAGTGACCTACGAAGCTCGTTTGTCAGCAAGGGTGCGTACCTGGCCTTTAACACGTCGTAGCTCCGTCACGCTTCGTGCTGGCGGTTGCATCGCCCAGCGCGCCTTAGTGAAATCGCTACGACGCAGCTTCCCTCGAATTTCGGACCGGACTAACGGAAAACTGCGCCGAAGCAGCTCAACGATTGGCTTCCCGAATGTGGGTGGTCCAAAATTGTTTTCATCCCCGATCTGCGGCCTGACCCCCTCACTTCGCAAACGTCGTGTAAGTGGGATACGCCTTGTAAGGATCCGAATCCGCCGACACCTTCGTCGTCGTTCCGTTCTCCACATCGTGCTGCATGATGGCTCCGTCCTTGGCGAAGAGCAGAAACTTGTTATCCGTTGAGATTGAAACGTACCAGACCTGGGTGGACGGATCCAACTCATCGAAGACCACTTCATCGGTAATGGAAGGCACGGAAGCATCAAATTTCGCATAGACCATCACCCCGCCTTTGTACATGTTGTGGCTCGAATCGACCCATTTCTGGTAGGCGATCATTGTTTCGTCTCGGGACAGTGCGATCTTGTGAATGAACTTATCGTCAGAGCGTTGGACCTGGACGTAATTGGCTTTGCCACCATCGGTCGGCGTGGCGAGAAAGCTATCTCCCCTGCGTTGCATAAAGACGCGCCCGTCTGCCAAGTGTGGATTGACCCAGCCCCAAGGAGCCATTCTTTGTTCCGCACCAGACTGTCCGTCGAAATTGTTCCAGTGCGGCCCGCGATCCTTCACATTCATGCGGTTAAAGCTAACCCGCTCCGATCCGTCCCGTGTCCAGTAGGGTTCGGTATTGAAGCTCTCCTCGCCGGCTATGATCTCGTGGAGACCGCTGCCATCGGCATTCACGACGCAAACGGAAGACAGCCATGTGCCGCAACATGGCCCGTTAGCCGCATAGCGTCTGAAGAAAGCAATTTTACTGCCGTCAGGACTGAAGTTGGGCTTGAAATTCCACTGCGTGGTGTCGGTCAGGTAGGTGATATCCGAATTCTTGGTTTCAGGGTCGTACACGGTTCGGGCGATTTGCCATCGGCCTTTCGCATCCGCCGTGGTGCAGACGTAGGTCACCTTCCCCGCATGAGTAAGCACCACGTTTTCAGTTCCGCCATTCGACTCGGTGTTTCGCGAAACGGAGCCATAACCGGCTTTGCTGAATGTGACCAAATCCGCGGACGTCCCATCGAAGCTGTAATGCCCCTCCGCGTCAGTTGTCACGGAGAGTCCCGCATTTTTTAGCGTGATGGTTGCGCCCTCGAGAGGAACGCCATTGCTCCCATCCATGACCAAACCCGAAAGGTTGGCTGAGTGCGCGGAAGCACAGGTAGACAGCAACATGAACGCTACGCTGCATCGGAACATATTTCGTTACCTACTGGTTTGGGTTAGCCGATTCCAAGACTCAAGCCGTGACACGGCGAACGTAGTCTAACGCCAGGAAAACTCCAACTGTGGATCGCCAAGGTCCGCAACACTATGCTGGATGTTAACGGTTGGCGATACGCCTATATCCACCCTCATTCTTCTGACACATCTACGTACACGATTCATCTATCAATCCTCTAAAGCGAATCCTCTAACAGCTACCGGAGCGGCGAAAACTCCAGCGATTTCAGGTAAATGCGATCCGGCGGTTTTGCCAGAAACTTGCCGTCTCTTTGAGATTCTCTGGCCACTCTTTTCCACGCGGGATCGCTGAGAAACGACTTCCAGTTGGCGTCCGCTTGTTCGCGGCTTTCATGGTGAACCATGTAGATCAATGTGTTTTGGCTCTCTGGCAGATCGAACGTCGTCCAATAGCCGATGTTCTTCATTCCGTTTTTGCCAAATAGCCTAGTGGTGTGGTCGCGAAAGCGATCATTCAGTGCGCCCAGTTTGCCTTCGTTGCAAGTGTACGTCCGCAATTCATACACACCGCCGGCCTGCTGGATCGCACTGGCAACCTTTTCCGAATAGTCGGTCTCGGTCAT
This sequence comes from Planctomycetaceae bacterium, assembly GCA_029243145.1. Classification (GTDB taxonomy): domain Bacteria; phylum Planctomycetota; class Planctomycetia; order Planctomycetales; family Planctomycetaceae; genus JABURQ01. The sequence goes on from JAQWSQ010000030.1 coordinate 10,452, forward strand.
GAAAATGCTGGTCGGCTTCTCCGCCAGGAGGCCACTAAATTCGGGCATGTCCAACACTTTTTGCCACTCGCGGTCGTTCGTGAAGTGAATCCAGTTCGCGTAGGCTTCATACCGTGAGGGGTGCTTCAGCACATAAACGATTCGCCGTTTCTGGCGAGGCGTGCCGTCCGTGGGGATCCAATAGCCCAGTGCTTTCATGTTGTGTCTGGCAAAGATGCGATCGGTATAGTCACGAAAGCGAGTGATAAGATGTTGGAATCGGTGTTCGTTGGCTTTGTAGATCCGCAGTTCGTAAATAGGACCTTTTGTCAGGCGTTCCTCCGGGACGGACTCACGCCGCTTCTCGGTCACATCGAGTCCCGCGCGCAAACCCAGGGCGACATCCAACGGTGCTTTACAAATCCATGCCATGTCGTCGGAAATGCGATTGCTGGAATCGTGGCCGCCTATAAAGAGCTGCTCGTCTCCAAACGGGGAAAGGCAGAACGCTCGCGGGGAAACCAGCATTAGTTTTCCCGGCGCATAGGCGTTGTTGACTTCATGCACCGAGTAGCTCTGGTCGGCTCGGCGGATGGCGTAGAGCGCGCCGCCATACAACCGGCTGCCGGGCCAAAGCAGATGATTCTTGCCGGCGAGATTCCCTTGAAAACCAATCAGGTGTACCAGTTCTCCCGTCTTGGGGTGGCGAATCGGATACATCATGTTGTGCGCGCCCAACGTGTAGGTCACTTCGGCATCCAGGTGCTTCCTCATCAGGTCCATCATGCTGGCTTCGTCGTGCGTGGTGTACCCGCCCTTGCCGTCGGGATCGAGCCGTTTCACCTGGCTGGTCGAACGTCCTCCCGGAGCCCACAGAAACAGAATCGATTCGCCAGGACCGTTTGGATTCTTAATGGCGGTCAAACCGCGAATGCCGCCGACATCGGTATCGACGTCGTCAGCCAGACGCAACAATTCGGTGTAACCAGGACGCGGACCGTCGTTGCGACGAAAGATGGCGTCGTCCACGGAGAACAACAGCGAGCCATTGGCTTGTACGATGCCGAGCGGACGCGTCTTGACGCTGCCAACTTCCGGAAAGGGATACTCCAGAATCGTTTCCCAGCGAATTTTTCCCGGCAGCGTAGGATCATAGACGCCTGAAACCACGCCCGGATTACCCAACAACAGAATGAGCCGCTCCACACCGGTCACCTTGTCTCGATGGACTTCCATGTCGCGCGGAACCCAGCGAATGCCGCCGGCATTTGCTCCATGTCGCACGATGGTGTGATCCCACGTTTCCTTCTCATCATCTCGCACCCAGGCCGAAACCGAACCGCCGCGCTCAAACGTCGCGCCCGCCGCCATGACCAGCAGGTTGACCGGCTCAGGCAACCGCTTGCCGTCTGCGCCATAAGTGAACGTCACCGACTTGAGGATGTTGCCCTTCATGTAACGCAGGCCATAACCGTTCGTCTTCCCCATTTCCAGATCGACTTGCCAGGTTCCACCGGACGAATCCAAACGAAGCACTTGGGCCGATTGCTTCATGTCTTCAGGAGGAATGACCCAATGCGCATCCATCCAATACCCGTTGGCCGCGTATAGTTTTCCTTGATGCGACACGATATGCATGATCTCGCTGCCACCCGCATAGGCTCCACGCTCATCGCGGTATCCGGAGTCATAGCTCAGCGTCCAGCGAGCGGGCTCGGCTGCAAAAGAAGCCGCTACGGTCGAGAAGACGATCCAACCCGCCACGAATGACAGCCAGCGACGCGTCAAGAATTGGCCTGCTGTGTACGTCATTTGCTACTTCCTGCCATCAGCATTGGTGAGATTGAGGGAACCCGTGCGGAAAGGGCCGACCGGTAAACCATTTTTCCAAACAGGTTATCTCTTTGCGTCCATGTGGAAAACGCGTTACAGAATCGCTTTGACCCGTTCCAAAAACTCTCTGTTGGTCGGATATTTATGGAGAATTTTGGTTAATTGTTCCATCGCTTCAACCGGGTTCATCGAGACCAATGAACGACGAAGCATCGTCGCTCCGTCCAGATTTTCCGGCGAGAGAATCAATTCCTCACGGCGGGTTCCTGAAAGGCTGATGTCAATTGCGGGCCAGATTCGACGATCGGCAAGATCGCGATTCAGGACCAGTTCCATGTTACCGGTTCCTTTGAATTCCTGGAAGATTGCATCGTCGGCACGACTTCCCGTTTCGATCAATGCCGTCCCCACGACTGTCAGAGAGCCACCTTCTTCAAAGCGGCGGGCTGTACCGAACAGTTTCTTTGGAATGTCGAGAGCACGAATGTCGAGACCACCAGTTTGTGTACGGCCAGAGTTACCGACCCATTTGTTGAAGGCACGGGCGGTCCGTGTGATCGAGTCGAGCAGGATGAGGACATCTTTACCCGATTCGGCAATCCGTTTACCGCGTTCGAAGATCAACTGACTGATGCGGACATGACTTTCCACATCGCGGTCCATCGAGGAAGCAATCACTTCCCCTTTGACGTTGCGACGCATCTCGGTCACTTCTTCCGGTCGTTCGTCGATCAGCAAAACGATCAGGTGGATTTCCGGGTGGTTGATGCTGATGGCGTGAGCCATATCTTGCAGCAACATGGTTTTACCGGTTCGAGGAGGTGCGACAATCAGTGCGCGTTGTCCTTTACCGATCGGTGTGAGCAGATCGACCACGCGAGTTGTGATCGGTAAAGGTCCCGTTTCGAGCATCACTTGTTCGTTGGGACTGATCGCTGTCAGTTCTTCAAACGACTTGATCTGTTCGTATTCTTCGGGGGTCCGATCGTCGATCTTTTCGACGGTTTTCAAACGGGGGCCTTGTCCACGACTGCCGGGGCCGACTTCTCCGTCAATTTTGAGACCTTCGCGAAGTTTGTATTTTTCGATCAGTGAACTGGAGACAAACGGATCGCTCTCTTGTGCGCTATAGTTGGCGTCGGCTGCTCTCAAGAAGCCGTAACCTTTGGGGTGCATTTCCAACACACCTTCGTAAGGTCCAATGATTTCTGTACTGCTGGGCTCAACATTTGATCGACGCTGGCGACCTTTGCCGCGATTGTTGTTGCCGCCGCGATTGTTGTTGCCACCGCGGTTGTTTCCGCTATTTCCACGGTTATTTTGGTTGCCACCGCGATTCTGATGGTTACCGCCTCCGCTGTTTCCTCCACCACCAGAGTTACTACCGCCACCGCTGTTTCCACCGCCGCCAGAGTTACTAGCACCACCATTATTACTGCCACCTCGGCGCCGCCGACCACGATTGCGACGACCGCGGTTATTGTCTTGGCGATCATTGGAGTCATCGCTGGGGCTACTCGAGTTCGAATCGTTTTCCTGCGAATTCACACTTTGCTGATCGGAATCAGAGTTCGATGTGGATTCTTGTTGATCCTTCGAGGGTATGCTAACAGACTCCTCTGCAGCAACCGGCTCTGGCTTACGAGTGGTTTTTTTGGCCGCTCGTTTTTTGCGTTTTGGCTTTGCGACAGTACCGCCATCATCTTCAGAGAAGATGATATCAACATCTTTCTTGGCGGTTTCTTTTTTAGCCACTTTTTTCTTGGCGGCTCGTTTGCGCTTGGGTTTTGAGGTTTCTGTCGTCTCGTCTGTGTTTGAATCAGCCATGGATGGTTCCAGCGATGGAGGTTTCTAGAGAGGGCGCCTGTGGGGCGGCGATGTTGCAAATCATCACCCCTTCTGTCGAGAGAGCAGTGAGCGGATTGCCAAATTGGGCCGTCTGTTTCGTCACTGAGGCGTCTAACCTGTTAGTTAAGAGAAATGTCGAAGGGTTGCAGAACGAATGCAATCCACTTTCGGGTCTCAGATTTCACCAAACCGGAGGGTTCGGCCCGACATTTCCGATGTCGGTGATGTCAGCGTACCTTCTTAGGTAACGCAAAATTGGAAGACTCTGCAGGCTCAACAATTCAACATTGAAGAGTGTTCGACTTCCGGATTCACAATTGACTGTTCGGTCAATTGCACACAAGTCTTGTTGCTTGCGAGATATTCACTGACTCGTAGTGAATCAATTCTCCACGGCGGAAGTAGACAGGAAAGTAGTCCCCGCCATGTTCTCCACCAAAGTGGAAACAAAGATCCGGCTTATTGCTGATAAGCCAGAAAACAAGCAACTTGACCAAACGACTGTCTGTCGGCTTTGGATTCCCGCTGGTCATGAACACCAGGAGAACACCCGTAATGGGTGAAGTGGCTCAGGTAAAGAGTACCTAAGTTACTAATATATTATCTCTTCGGCATTCATTGTCAATTCCATTCAGCTCTTTTCTCAGAGAAACCTAGTCGTTGCAGATAGACTTCTCCTGCCCTGATTTTCTTGAGAACTGCGGAAAACAGGTCTACCTAGTTGTCATAAACTACCAGAACTCAGCACAATAGGACGAATCTTAACGCGCGAAGGAAATTGTGGAGAGGCCCAGAAATTTGGATACTCCCTCGCTCAGAAACTCTTTTTTGGATTGATTCATGCTCAAAACTAGCTCGTTTCATAACATTTTACGATTCGTGGCGGTCATATTGCTGGCTGCTTTGGTTTGTTCCAGCTCACAACATGAGACGGTCGGGCAGTCGGTCACTTCGGGTTTTGAGCAGACTGGCTGGTTGCTCAAAGGTGCCACGGTGATTTCTAAGCCGGGGGCGAAGCCAGTTGTCGCGGATGTATTGATCGTCGGAGATCTCATTCAGAGCATCGGTCCAGAGATCAAACCGCCTCCCGGTGTGAAGTCACTCGATTTGACGGGGTTTTACCTCTATGCAGGCCTGATTGATGCTCGCTGTCGATCATTGTTGCCGACAGAAATCAAATTTCCGAAACCTGAAGAGCGTAAAGCTGAATTTGAACGCTATGCCTTGGCGGCGACTCGTGAGGATCATCGTCACCAACTATCACCAGAGCTGATGGCCAGTGAGATATTGGTGCGGGATGAGAAGCACTTGAAAAAGTTGACTTCCCACGGATTCACCATCGCGCATGTCGTTCCTCAAGGGCGGGTGAGTAGCGGACAATCAACAATCATCGCCTTGCGAGATGCGCCGTTACGCGAAGTGCAATTGACAGAATCTGCCGGTCTCACCTTTCGGCTTTTTGCTCCCGGCGGCAGTATTTATCCAGCGACCTTAATGGGGACGACCGCCCATTTGAGGCAAGCGGTCAGCGATGCTCGACGCTATGCCCTTCATCAGAAGTTATATGCCGCAGGGGAGCGAGTGTCTCGGCCGGCTGATGACGTGACTTGGGAATTACTAAACCAAGTTGATCGTTCCGAGCTTCCTGCATTGTGGCAGACAGACTCTCGCGATGATATTCTCCGAACAATTCAGTTCCATCAAAAACACAAACTCCCCGGGAAACCAATTCTAATGGGTGTGAGTGATGCGTGGAAGACCGTTGAGGAACTCAAAGAGGCTGAAGCCACATTGATTGTCTCCCTCGATTATGGTGATGAACCCAAAATCGAAATTGACGAGAACGCAGAAGAGTTTCAGGCGGAGCTTAAAGACCCGCTCACTGTTCAACAGGAAAAACTCGATCACTGGAAAGAACGTGTGGAGTTGTTTTCGCGATTGAATAAGGACGGGATTTCTTGGGCCGTCGGTTCGACTGGGCTCGATGATCCTGACAAACTGCTTCCTGCGATGAGAACTGCCGTCAAGCACGGATTGTCGACTGATGAGGCACTTGCCGCGCTGACGACTTCGCCAGCAGAGATCCTCGATTTGCCGCGTCTGGGGAAGATTGAACCGGGTTTTCTGTCTCATCTGGTTGTTGCGAACGGTCCGTTGTTTGTAGCTCAAACCAAAATTGCTCGTGTCTTTGTCGATGGTCGGCAACAGGAAATCGAAACAGAATTGAAGCCTTGGAAAAGCGAAGACGCAAACGGATCATCCTCTTCACAGAAAATCGCCGGGACGTGGAACTTTCTCCTGCAAAATGATTCTGCGGAAACAGCGGCTTCCATTGAGTTCACGCAGGATGGAAGCAAACTCAACGGCTTGTTCCGCAGCGAGCAAGGAGACGGTCGTCTCGATTCGGGGAAGATCGACGCCGAGAAGGTGAGCTGGAATGTTGTGATTGGTGCCGGTGCGAGAGAGTTGATTTTGAAATTCTCGGGAACCGTTAAAGAAGACGATATGTCGGGGACTCTCACGCCTCCCTTCGGTAAGCCGAGTGATTGGACGGCAAAGCGTAAGCCCGTCGAACCTTCGGCGACCGAGAAGAATCCGGTTCAGTTGACCTTGGAAATTCCTGCAGACGATCCCGCGGATTCGACTGCTTTACCGACGGAGACTCATGCTGACCGAATCCGAATGCAACGCGACTTGAAAGGCAATTTGCTAATCACTCATGCAACAATCATGACTGGTACCGGCGACGTTCTGGAAGATGCTTCGATACTGATTCGTGACGGGAAAATTGCCGGGATTGGAAAAGAATTGAACGCGGATGAAGGAATGACTGTTATTGATGCCAGTGGCAAATGCATCATTCCGGGAATCATTGATACACACAGCCACATCATGATTTCGGGAGGCGTCAATGAGTCAACACTTTCGATTGTTCCCGAAGTGAGTATCGAAGATGTGGTTCGCACGGATGATCTGGCCGAGTATCGTGCATTGGCGGGAGGTGTGACCACCGCTCGGTTACTCCATGGTTCTGCCAATGTGATCGGTGGACAGGACGGTGTGGTCAAACTCAAGTTTGGAAAATCCGCAGAAGAACATTTGCTGCAAGATAATCCGCAAGGTGTGAAGTTTGCCTTGGGAGAAAATGTCAAAGCCAATACTTCACGATTTCCTAATACTCGGCTCGGCGTTGAAGCGACTCTCGAACGTGCCTTTCTGGAAGCGATTGATTATCGACGACGTTGGATGGGATTTGAGAAACTGCGGAAAGATTCTGAGAATCCAGACTCGCTACTTCCTCCACGACGTGATTACCGTCTCGAAGCATTAGCGGACATCGTTAATCACGAAAAGTTTATTCACAGCCATTGTTACCGAGCCGATGAAATACTGATGTTGTTGAGAGTGGCTTCTGACTTGGGAATTCGCGTCTGGTCATTACAGCATGTGTTGGAAGGTTACAAAATTGCGCCCGAGATCAAAGAGCACGGCGCCAGTTGCAGTACATTTGCAGACTGGTGGGCCTACAAGGTGGAAGCGTATGACGCCATTCCTCAGAACGCGGCGTTACTGAATGAGGCCGGCATCAACTCTGTGATTAAAAGTGATGATGCCGAACTGATTCGTCATATGACCAAAGAGGCAGCCAAGACGATCCGCTATGGGAACATGCCGGAAGCGGCCGCCTTGCAGGCCATCACTCGCAACTCAGCTCGCGAACTCGGAATCGAAGATCGGATTGGAACACTCGAAGTCGGTAAGGATGGAGATCTCGCGATCTTTAACGCCCATCCCTTCCATGCTTTTGCTCGGTGTGACATGACGGTGATCGAGGGGGATATCTACTTTGATCGCGCACAAGCCTCGACAGCCGTTCTGCCCGAAGTCGATGAGAAAGCCGAACCTCTCACTCCCATCAAAATACTTTCTGCGGAAGAACGCCCTGCTCCTTTGGACCTCCTTTCCAGTGAATCGGGTAAATACGTTTTGTTGAATGCTCATCTACATCCGGTGAGCGGACCTGACATCGCCAAGGGCACGCTCATCATCGAAGACGGAAAAATTACTGCTTTGGGAGCTGAGGTCGATTATCAAGAGGTCGGCGCGAAAGTAATCGATCTGAATGGGCTGCATGTCTATCCCGGATTGATTGATGCCGGTACGACCTTGGGACTTACGGAAATCGGTCGCGTGAAAGAAACGTCCGACTATTCCGAATCGGGAGATTTTCAAGCCGACCTTCGCGCCGGTGTGGGAATCAATCCCGATTCCGAACTGATCCCCGTCTCTCGGGCAGGAGGAATTACGACGATTCTTGCACAGCCCAAATCGGGCTTGATCAGCGGGCAGGCATCGTTGATCAAATTACACGGTTGGACGACTCCTCAGATGACAATCGATCTGGAAGCCGCCCTGCGAATCAATTGGCCGCGAGGAGAAAATGAAAAGAAGATTGAATCATTAAACGACTTTTTTGCGGAAGCAGAAGTTTACCGTGATGCCAAAGTCACGGCACTCAAAAAAGAACAGGCAATACTGAAAGATCCGCGTTATGAAGCGATGCTTCCTTATCTGGCTGGAGAAAAACCGGTCCTCATTGAAGCTCACGCTCGCAAAGAAATCGTGGAGGCCGTCACCTTCGCTGAAGAACATCAGTTGAAATTGATTTTGGGAGGCGCGGGAGACGCTTGGAAAGTCGCTGAGGAGTTGAGGAAACGGGACATTCCCGTGATTCTCGGGCCGGTGATGGAACGTCCTTTGGAAAGTTGGGATCCGTATGATGCTCCGTATGCCAATGCAGGACGATTACATGCGGCAGGAGTTCGATTCTGTATCCGTTCTGATGATGCCTCCAACTCGCGGAATGCTCCATTCGAAGCGGCTAGAGCCGTTGCGTTCGGTCTTCCTTCCGAGATTGGCTTGCGAGCGGTGACGTTGTCTGCCGCGGAAATACTGGGACTCGATCAGGAACTTGGTTCGCTCGATGTGGGCAAGCGGGCAACGTTGATTGTTACGGATGGATCGCCGTTGCAACACACCGCACAGATCCATGGTGTATTTATTGACGGCCAACCCTATCGGCCAGAATCTCGACAAACGAAATTCTACGAACGCTATCGTCAGCGATTGCAGCCGACTGTCGAAGAAGCCGTTTCAGACATTGTTGTCCAATGATTACTGCAAGACGATGTCTGAGGTCTTGAATACGTGGCGAGTGGCAGTGAACTTCAAAGGGCTTTTCTTAAAGGTCTCACGATTATCGTGATTCTGGAAGAGAAATAGTTTGCCGTCAAAGTAAGCGCCATATTGTGTGGAGCCACGGACGGCTTTATCAGCGAAATACATTTCAACAGGATCGCATTCGAGCAATTGAGGAGTATAGCGCTCGGGGGCTGATTCGAAGACTTGTTTTTCCTCTGCTGTTTGCAGGTGATAGATCATCCCTTTGTGCTCTGCGAGGAAAGTCTCGTTTCCTTCCACCCAGCGTCGTTCTTTGAGCAAGACCACCGGGCTGAATCCGTCGAGTCCGAGTAGGACTGGTTGATCTTCTTCAACGGTCGGTTCGGTCGGAGCCACCGTCATTTCGAGTTGCTTGGGAACAAACTTGTCTGCCGATGTTGTGACCACACGGAGGTAACTGTTTTTGGATTTGAAACCAGAGCCTCGGTAGAGAACCTTGCCACTGGGATCGATGACGAGATCGCTCGGTAATGCACCGATGCCAAATCGTTTGATGATGGCAGGATTCTTGTCACTGTCGATTTTCACGCCGATGACATTTTCGCCCAGCAGTTGTTTGATTTCGGGAGTGTGCAGCACTTGCTGTTCCATAGATCGGCAAGGCCCACACCAGATGGCGTGAAAATGGAGGAGGACCGGCTTTTGTGTTTCACGAGCCGTTTTCATGGCGGCTTCGTAGTCAGTGAGCCAAGTGTTGGATGTTGATTCGGCAGAGACTGTGTTGACAATCAGCAAGCCGGCAATCAATAGCAGAACATTCGATTTCAGGGACGGCATAAATTTCTCCTCGCCTCAATCTGTGTTAAATCCATATTCAGTTCGATTTGATGATCCTCACCGGTTTCGCCGCCGTCCCTGGCGTTTCGTTGTTCGAAGGAAAAACGAATTCTGCGAAAACTGGATGAAAGAACCGAATACCTCTTTAGGTTTATCGGTTTCGAGAGGCGTATCGGTCGTGAAACAGATCACAGTCCGGCGATGAGAGAGGATCTCGTATGGAGATCGTCCGATTTCATCGGTTGGGCAGAAGATGCACATCAGGGCGATGGGATGGCTCGTGAGCGTATGAGGACTTCCGTGTCGCTGTGGTAGATGTGGCTACTGCTAGCCAGGCGAATTATTCATCCATGCATTTCGCAAGATTGATTCGATGTCGTTCCTTCGGTTACAGTCAAATACCTGCCTCGAACGTAACTCTGGTCGGAAATTGTTACCAGCTCACAGGCCGCATATTCGGATAAATATCCCAATCTTGTTCAGTTTGACATTGAGTCGGAAAAACCTCGCGTGGAACGGCCTGCTCTCGTGGGATTTCACTGAGTTTTAAGAAGTTTTCGAGTAAATCATGTCCATTTTCCGTCAGTACCGACTCGGGATGGAATTGGACCCCAAACAGTGGCCACGACTGATGTTGGAGAGACATGATGGTTCCATCAGAAGTCTTTGATGTGACGATCAGGTCGGCGGGCAGAGTTTCTTCAGCGACGATTAACGAGTGATACCGGGTCACTTTCAGTGGGTTCTGCAGAGACACAAACAGTGGCGATTTGTCATGGACAATTTCCGAGGTCAAACCATGAACCGGTTCATCCGCACGCTTCAACGATCCTCCCAAGGCGGTCGCGATGGCCTGATGTCCCAAACAAACCCCCAGGATTGGAATCGTCGGCCCGAACTGACGAATGACTTCTTCGCAGATGCCGGCTTCGTCGGGTGTACAAGGGCCGGGGGAAAGCACAATCGCTGCGGGATTGAGTTCTCTGATCTCTTCTATCGTAATCGCATCGTTACGGACGATCATCGTTTCGCAACCAAGCTCTTCGAAGAACCGAGCGAGGTTGTAGACAAAGCTGTCATAGTTATCGATGACGAGGATCATGGATCAATTGTTCTCATGGAGCCTGTTGATTGCAAGTGGCACAAGAGATTTTGAAGGTCGGCGTCTCCTAAACATTCAACGCCCGTTTCAAGATGTCAAGATTCGGAAAATCGGGGACACACCTTGACCGAATGTTGACCGAATGTTGACCAAATCTTGAATCAAATGTTCCCGAATCTTGATTCCGAATCTTCCATACCCTTGAGCAAGTTGTTGGCGTTCATCGTTTTGCGTCAATCTTCATGTTGTGAGCGAGTAGAGCTTATTCTAGGGACGCATTTTCCACGTCACGCGAAATCGCCTCCTTTCTCACGTTGCAGCGGTCGTCATTGTTGAACACGGAATGACACTCGAACCCATCCATTGTGCTTGCGCACAATGGCTATGGCCGGGCACAAGAGGCATAGCCGAGGAGCTCAAGCTCCGCGGGCTCGTACAGATTACCTTCGATACTCAATGACATTTGAATCGACCCCAACTGCTTGCGCAGTGGGGCTATGCTATGTTTTAGGGGCGCGTTTTCCTGATAGCCCTGCGGCGCAAGCCGCGGGGGTCTGCGAGTTGTAATGACGTTCAAATCGCCAAAGATCGAATCGTCGTCAAGCGAACCACGAACACTAACTCTGGTCGCTCATGATCCGCAAGATCAACTTTTCGACGCCAAACCGCCAAGCCGCAAACGAAACGCAAAGAGTGGAAGAGATCGTAGCTGCGTTCGCAAGAACGCAGAAGAAGGAATTTAACTTGATTGCAGATGAAAGAGTGATGAGATCAGCCGCTAAACGCGAGCCCACGGTTCAAGGAAATGACCGGACGCTAGCGCGTTCCGGCTGATAGCGTCGAAAATAATATGTCTCGCGCAGCGGCGCAGAGGAAAGACAAGGAACTCACTCCTGATGGATGGCGGGGGCGCTCCGTGAAACGGAAGCCCCCGGAGAGTGTCCGTGGATCTTTTGACCACGGATCACGCAGATTTCTCGGATAAAAATGAGTTTCGCAGGTCATACTCCCGCATGACTTCCTGTGGAATACTTAGCCACAAAAAACACGAGAAGACACGAAAAGATGCTCTTGGTGATTTCTTGTGTTTCTTGCGGGGGGCTTCCATTTCACGGTGCGACCGTCGCCACCCTGTTTTTGCCACATTGAATGAGAAACCTCCATTCGTTTGATTCGAGTCATTCGTGGTGAGTTCCTTCATACCTCATGCACAACCTGGCTTACAAAGTAATGGCCTCTTGCGGCTACGCCACCCCGCTAGACGAGCTATCGGTGCGACTCATTTTTCGAGCCGCTATTTTGTTTTCGTCTGCGCCGCCGCGTCTTGTAAGTTGTTGGTGTCTAACACGTCAGAAATCTGGTGGCTCGCTGCGCTCGTCCCCAGCCACCATATTACGATTTCTCCGCTTCCTCAGCGAACTGTGCGGTTCAAAGAAATTGTTCTGTTACCATCTCACTGGCGGACAAGCCGACCAGTGCCACCCAACCGATGCTTCGCGTCTCGGCGGCTTTGGTGCATCAATAGATTGTTTCGTAAT
>JAQWSQ010000037.1 GCA_029243145.1 Planctomycetaceae bacterium
CGGTGTACGTACCGAGATAATCGATTTGTGCATGACGGGCAAACAGACACATTTGCAGTGTCTTCGTCCCAGTTTTTGGCATACCAACATGAACAACGCATTGTCGATCCACATTCACCGATTTATGCAGCTTCGAAGTCACGATTTATCTCCTTCGAGCTTGTGAGATCCGATTTATCTCTCTGTACATTTTCGAAAAAACTCTGATGAATGTTTGCCATCGATGAATAGACTCCTTGGCTTTTGATCAGTTCGGTATGTGTCCCTTCCTCGGTAATCTGTCCATCGACTAAGACGATTATTCGATCAGCCATTTGTACGGTCGAAAAACGATGAGAGATCAAAATCGTGGTTCGACCGTGTAACAGTTTTCGAATTCGATCGTGCATTACTTTTTCGGACATCAAATCCAGACTTGCGGCCGGTTCATCCAGAATAATGATGGGAGAGTTGGCAGCCATCGTTTGGGCTTGGACCATTTTTTGCCATTGACCGCCCGATAAATCACACTCTCCCAAAACTCGTCCGAGACGAGTTTGGTACTGATTTGGCAATGCATTGATCATTTCTTCGAGGTCGGCTTCCTGTGCTACTCTTCGGATTTCCGCTGGATTGTCTTCCAGACGATCCCAGTCGCCGAACGCAATAAATTCCTCGACTGTTGATTCAAAACGTGGAACTCGCTGATGAACAAAAGAAATTTGACTTTGTAAATGCTTTAGCGAGAGCGTACTGATTGAGTGTCCGTCGAAAAGGATATCACCCTCTGTGGGCGCATAGAGTCCAGCGAGCAACTTTGCCAGAGTGCTCTTACCCGCACCATTATGACCAACTAACGCAACAATTTCCCCTGGCTCAATGGTGAGAGATACATTTTTCAAAACGACAGGTAGGCTAGGCGCGAATCGGAAAGAAACATTATCGACTTTAATTTGGCCACTAATTGATGGGATATCGGTCCCTGAATGTGGCATCTCAGGAGTAAGATCAAAGAAAAGTTGCAAATCGTGAAGATGATATCGCGACTTAAGCATCGTGGACAATGAACTTCCAATTTCACGTGCTGCACGAAAAAACTGAAAGGCTGCTGCCCAGAACGCTGCGAATTCTCCGATTTTCAATGACCCATCAAGTGCTCGATTAACGGCAAACCAAATGGCTCCTGCTAATGCGCTCGTCATCACGAGTGAAGCAAACAAATTGCTGATGATTTCCACTTTGGCAACGCTTTGATTGTCTTCAACGATCTCTTCCATTTGTTGATGATGTCGATCCAACATAAGATCTTTCAGCCCCAACATCGTGGTAGCGAGATTCCAGTCTCGATGGGTCAAAAGTTTCGCATAATACCGGGACCATCGGCGTTGAGATGTTTTTAAAATAAGGTGCTGGTGACGAACTTTTGAAAGCCAAAATGAAAGGAAAAGCATGGGACATACAGAAACGGCCAGCACGGATGTCCATAGCGGCTCAATCCAGATCATCACTGCGCCCAGTGAGATAAATCGGAGCACGCCAGACATTGTTTTGATGGAGCCGTCCAGGAGTGATAAAATCGTCTGTCCGGGGCTTTTGTTTGCTCTTTCCAGAATCTCTTGATTCGTCGGATTTTCAATGGCGGCTTGGTCAAGGGTCGAGGCGTGTTCCAACACTTCGCGTTGCATTTTGAGTGTCAAGGAGTCATTCATTCGTAGGCGTGAATACCTTCGAAGACTACCAAGAATGGTACTTACAAAAATGGTCACACTCACCCAAAAAACCCAATGAGTGAGAGTTGTGCCAACGGCTGTCCCTGTGTTGAGCGCCGAACTGATCTCTGAGACGATGAGTCCCATTAAGACCACCGCTAAGGTTCCCAGAAGTGCGCTCACAATCGAAGAGATACCCATCACAATCGCGTGGTTCGGAGCCACAGATCGAACAACAGATATTCCGTATTTGTATGCATCCCAAAGAGACAGCTTGCCCTGATCTAATTTGTTCGATTTACGAGGCACGTCGTTCTCCTGCTGAAACATCAGGATTCGAAAATGGTATCGAAACGATCGACGCTTCAGTTGCATTTGCAGATTGATTAATGACGCTCTCGTAATTCTTCAAAGTGAGATCTGCAACTTTATTCCAGTTTACCTCGAGTGAATGATTGATAGCCCGTTGTGCCAATTCGTGGCGAAGGCCGGAGTCGCTTGCGAACTGATACAGTCCGCGAGCCACATCACTCACATCATCAACATCAACTGAAATTCCCGAGTTCCCAGCAACCTCTGGCATCGAAGAATTATCACCGTAAAGGGCCGGTGTGCCGCATGCCATTGATTCGAGAATCGGTAATCCGAAACCCTCATACTTGGAGATGTAACACGTTGCGATGGCTGCTGAATACAAGGTTGGCAAATCGTTGTCATCCACAAACCCGATGTAATAAATTCGCGGTGACTCCATCACCTTCTGCTCAATGATGGGCATCTCTTCCCACCCGGCTGCTCCCGCGAGAACCAGATTGACATCAAGTTCAGGGTGCTCTTCCACCAATTGATTGAATGCATCGACCAAAGTGTGAATGTTTTTTCGCGGCTCGATCGTTCCAACCGAGAAAAAATAGGGGCCGTTTGGAAGCGAATGGCTCTGGCGCACTCCATCAATGGTTTCTTGGATAACGACGGGTTTACACCACTCGCGACTCACGGAGAGAGGGATCGTTTCGATACGATTTCCCTCGATCGCCAATTCGTCGATCATCGCTTGCCGAGTGGCTTCGGAGTCTGCGATATACTGAGAATGGCGATCTTCGACATAATTTAGCCCCAACTGTAATGTTCTGACGTTGGCGGGAGCCTGCAGTTCTGGACAAGCAATGTGGCACAAATCATGGACTGTGGTGACGAGTTGACCAGGGTAACGCTTAGAAAATTCGTAGTTATTGGGCAATGTCAGATGGATGACATCGTATTTTGAGTCCTGTCCATCAAGAATATTCTGTATCTTCTGAAATCTTTTATGAACCGAAAAAATGAGCTTTAGAATAAATAAACGAACCGAGCGAGAAATGATTTCCCGTAGGTGTGTCGTCGCTTTTGCTTCCTTCAATCGTTCACTGGCATGAGTGACTCGATCTTGCATCCGGCTGCATTTAACAAAATTATTTCCAGAAGATATCGGCGGTCTTCTATTCAGAATGTCTGTTTCGCAATCCTTCAATGGAAGCGTCCCGAATACTCCCAGCGATAGATCAATTTCCCATTCATCATTATCCGATGTCAGCTCTACGATGGCGGCCAACAATTCTTTGATGTACCTTCCGATGCCGTCTTGATGGTTTCCCATAAGTTTTGAGGCATCAATGAGAACGCGCTTCTTCTGCGGCTTCCGCTGTGTTGAAGTCGGCGTTTTTGAAGTATCAGAAAAGGTCTCAATTGGGAATGATTGAGATTTGGGGGTTTCTTGGAACGTCGAATTCGGTTGCCAATAGCCCATCTTTTTCAATTGCATTCCATGTTGAGCATAATATGCCAACTGAATATTCTCGGGCATTTCATCGAGCCAAGCTCCAACCTTTCCTCTTCGGAACTTCCCTTCACGCCAACGTCTTCGTTCTCCCTCGCTGAAACCGTGTTCCACTCCGCTTCCATAGGCGAAGTCTTTCGTTTTAAGATCATCGAACTTCGGAAGCTTCTCGTAACACGGTTTGGGTAAATCGATCCAGGGACGCAGCCGCTCGATACATTCTATGGGATTTTCAATCAACTCCTCAAATTTGATTGTCAACACGGCTTTCTTTTGCCACTCACGAACATGCTCGCTCCAGCCACCAAAAAATGATCCGTCAGCCGCCTTTACGGCTTCAATCAAGTTCGCTTGGAAATCTGATGTCGGTTCGAGTAATTGTTTTCTGTACCAAGCGAGTGAAACCGCACAATCCCGACCATCTCGGACAAGATATACGGCCGGGGCATTTCGAAGTTTATGAGGAAGCTGAGAGGGTCGCTGATGAGTCTTTACCACTGGGTATTTGTCAAAGTCAGGATCGATCGGGTAGTCGGATTCGTCGTGAAACGTACTCGACTCAATTCCGTAGACTTCTCGTAACACATTTCGGAAAAACGTGTTCCCGGACCGAGGGTAGGAAGCCAGCCATAACATGAGTTGCTCGATTTTAAAAGTGGTGACTCACTAGGGAGGAAAGTCCATAGTCGTGTAGTAAATTCAGCAGGGGACTGGATTTCGCGATTTTTAGGTCAAAAGAGGCGTGACTGCAAGAGGAATGGCCGCAAAGCTCTCCCCATTCCAGAGCTGGTCCTTGGGGGATTCGTAGCAAAAAGCAGGCGAGAGCTAGACAGCAATTTCTGGGGAATCTCGCTGGAAACACATGTATTTCAGCGATTTGAAAGAGTCCCAGAAGTGTGAAATACAGTAAATTCACGCGTTAATCGCGACCGCTTAACAAACAGACAGGATCAACCATTCGAAGTCTTCAGAGAACTTTAGTCGGTTACTCTTCTCCAGAAGGAAGATGATCGAGGAGGTATCGAATGATCAGTTTTCTCACATGAACCAAGGATCCCGCTCCCTCTCGCAGTCCATGGTCGCGATTTGGATACACCATGTAGTCGAATGACTTCCCAAGTTCGATGAGCCGATCAACCAGTCCCTCAATGATCTGAATATGGGTGTTTGTTTCACCTGAGCCTGTAATGATCATGAGATCCCCTGTCAGTCCCTCAGCGAAATTCAGAGGAGCTGACTTTTCGTATCCTTCTCGATTCACTTCTCGCGTTCGCATGTAGATTTCCTGAAACCAGGCGTTGTACAAATGCGGCTGTGGTTTTGGAACGACGGCAATTCCGACTTGATAGAGATCGGGCTTCCGAAACATGGCGTTTAATGTGTTGGATCCACCACCACTCCATCCCCAGATCCCAACGCGAGATAAATCCACATAGGGCCGAGCTCGTCCCAATTCTTTTAACGCCGCTGCCTGATCTTCAGTGGAGAGAGGACCCAGTTTGCCAAAAATCGAACGGCGCCAAGCCGCCCCTTTGGGGCAGGGAGTTCCACGGTTATCAATCGAGACCACGAGATATCCCAAGTCGGCAATGACGCGATGGAAATCAATCTGAGCGGCTCCCCATTTATCCAAAACCGTTTGCAAATGTGGCTCTCCGTAGACATAAATGAACAGAGGATATTTTTTCGAGGGATCGAAATCTTTCGGCTTCAGCATCCAGGCGTCTAGGGAGACTTCGTCCCCAATGTCGATTTGAAGAAATTCTGTGGGTTGCGATATCAAACCCTTCATTTTCTCTCGAAGCTTCTGATTGTGTTCCAGAACGCGAACGGTTTTGTGTCCTGAAATTTTGACAAGCTCGATGATGGGAGGCGTATCCAAGCCTGAATAAGTATGGAATGCCCACTTGGCATCTGGCGAGAACTGATAGTCGTGTGTCCCCGGTTGGTCCGCGGGCGTGATCAACTCCATGCCACCCGATCCATCTAGCTTCACTCGATACAAGTATTTCTGGGTTCCATTATCCGGTGAAGCATAGAAGTAATACCATCCCTCTTGTTCATCGACGACAGCACGGTCGATGATGTCATACTCACCCGGCGTGAGGACTGCTAATTCATCTCCGTCACGCGAATAGAGAAAAGCATGTCGCCAGCCATCTTTTTCACTAATGACGATGAATTCCTGACCGTCTCGAATCCAGGTCAATCCCAAGTTCGTACCCTGACTGGCGATGGCCCATGCTGAATTGGTTTCGCTATAGATCCGCTTCGCTTGACCACCCACAGGGACGATCAAGAATTCACGTGTGTCACGAAAACGGCTGAGTTTTTCAATGAGAACTTGTGTTGAATTGTTCGCCCAAGCGACTTGCCCGAGATAGAAGCCTTCTTCGGGTGTATCGAGGGGCAACCATTGTGCGTCTGTCCCATTTGAGTTAACGACGCCAACACGCAATGTGGAAATTTTTTCGCCCACTCGCGCAAAACGGTCATGTCGAACTCCAGGATAGGACGGATCGCTGGGCACTAAAACCGACCGTTGTCTGACGTTTGTCTGGTCAGATTCGACAAACACGATGCGTTGAGAATCTGAGCTCCATACGGGATCACGATACGAGACATCGCGTTCCGCAGGCCGATTCGTTAATTGAGTGCGTTGTCCGCTCTCCAGTTCTCGTACGAACAGATTACCCGCTCGGTATTCCAACAGACTTTTGCCATTCGGTGAAAGTAGTTCTTGGTGATCAAGCTCTCCCAGTTTCTTTGACGTTAATTCGACTTGATTGCCACTCTGTAGATCGTAACCCACCGGAGCCGAGTTGTTGGTTTTCGGGTTACGTTCCCAAACTGCATACCCCGAGTTATTGGGGAACCATTCCATCCGTGGTCTGTTTCCGCGAAATTCAACACGTTCGTAGATCGCTTTTAGCCGAGATTCCACGAACGTATTCCTTGCTAGTTCGTCAGAGGCTTGGGCGTTCAAGTGATGAGTCCTCAATACTGAGAGAAGAGTCAATGCAAGAAAAGTGTATCGTTTTGTGTGTGTCATCTAAATTGCCCGCCAATGTCTTCATACGAGAGGAGAAGATTCGATTTCTGTCTAAGTGGTGCTAGGATAATAGCTTGATGAGTGTGTATGACTATAACATCTCGCAATTCTTCACGCTCGTATTTGGTAAAATTCTAGAGTCACTCGGATTAGCATTAACCCAAAGGCAATTCTTAGAGCTATTTCAACTTGCCAGATCACAGAGTCCATCTAAGATGAACATGAGATTGTTACCCGCTCTGATAACCTTGGTTTGTATTGGAATATCTCGTGACCAGGAAACGAATGACCTATCTTATCATCTTCTTTGTAATTGGAAGTGTCGCCTACGCTGGTTGGAAAATCACCAATCGAAATGCCTATGAAACTGCTGAATACCAAGTTGTTGCCAAGGATTCCCCCTTTGAAATTCGCAATTATACCGCACTGACTCTGGTCACAACTCCGATGCGTGTGGAATCGCAGGGCAATGATGGAAGTTTTGGAAGACTGTTTTCTTACATTTCAGGCAACAACGAAAGCGAGCAGTCGATATCGATGACGACTCCCGTTTTTATGGATATGAACGACGATCCTGGAATCGGAAATATGGCCTTTGTGATCCCCAATAAAGTCGCCGAAGAGAATATTCCTCTTCCAAAGTCAGAGCAAGTGACGCTTCGTGATCGCTCTGCCGGACGATTCGCTGTTTATCGTTTTGCAGGCCGCATCAATCAAGATTCTGTCGCGCAGGCGGAACGAAAATTACGAACTTGGATTGAGAATCAAGGATTCAGCGTGAATGAACATGCTGAAGTTGCCGGCTACGATCCTCCTTGGACTCCAGGACCGTTTCGTAGAAATGAAGTTCTTATTGAGTTGGTGGATTAAAAACGTATGCCGCCAATACGGAACCTGCAATGATGCGACCTAGCGGGACGCTTAAAGCAACAATTCGAGCAAGAATTCGACGAACAGGTTCATTCTGAATCATCTCACTCTTGCAGTGTATCCTGCCCCTATTCTCGCATCAGGCTTTCAGCGAACGGGAGCAGGCTAGAGATTCGCTCGCTGCGGTAGATAGACCAACCGACGTTCTTGGCGGGTGGGCTGGCCACTTTGACTTCCCAAACTAGCTCAGGTGTTTTGCCGTGAGTGATCTCGAACACCCGTGCCCATTGATAGTCGGAAGGAATTTTGTCTGAGGGAATCCCTCCCTTCAATTCGATGTGCCCGCCATCGGTGATCAAGATATTTCCGGTAATGGGTAATTCATCCGCTTCACCATAGAAGGGAGTATAGAATGATGCATGGTCTTTCTCTCCACCGCGATATTCCCAGACGTTCTTGACGGTCATTGCCTCTTCATCGATTTCTAATTCCAAGACGCGACTGAAGTTGTCTTTGGCTAATGTTTTCTCAGCAGGAGGAATGGAGCGAAAATTCCCGTTGTCATACATTAATAATGTGCCACGAGACGTGAGTTGTGGGCCATGTTGATGATAGGGCCAAGTCCAATCGCCAACTTTTGTGAGAAGTTTTTCTTTCCATGGACTTTCCCACCCCGAGGGGTCTCCCAGGATCCAGCGAATCTCACCCGTCGCAAAATTCATTTTGATGAGACAATCCTGATGACGCAGAGAAAGGATGATCCAATCTTTCTCGGCGGTTCTGACAATGGCATTCGCATGCGACCAGTCTTCGGTGTTTTTGACGCCAGTCTCTTCGTATTTGTTATTCCAGAAGTTGCCGAAAGCTCCGTTGCTGAGGCGTGTGGTGTCGAGATGATCGAAGAGATTTAATTTGCTGGTCACTTTTCCATCAGCCCCGAATTCCACAATCTCGTCGCCCACCACATCTGCTTCGGCACGCTTTCGCAAGTTGGCTGGCTCGGGGTAATAGTCTTTCAGGCGACGCATGCGAGTCGATAACGCCATGAAACGATCATCTTCCAGAGGGAGTATTTCATGATGAAGTGTATCGCAATCGACGGGGATCGAGTCTTTGTTTGGAGAAGCTCCAATATTGGCGGCATGCCATTGCCTGATAATTTCACCGGCGAGGCTCACTTCAATCATGCGGCGATATCGAGCATGGTTATACAGCAGGTGCCCATTCTCCATCACTTCAATACTTGCGGTGCGATGACCGGTATCGAGATACCAAACCACGCGTCCCGCAGCATCCAGCATAATCATGTAGCCGTAATCCATACGGTCGACGTTGTTGTCCCAAACATTGACGGGAAAGAGTGTGTAGCCGGGTTCCATCTGTTCCGGTTTGCTGATGGTCGTTTCTAGCGGAGGGAAGTATTTCGGCAGTGGAGGCGTTATGAATTCGAGGGGTTCGCTACGATCAAACCGCTGATTGGCGGAATCTTCTACTCGGACAACGATTTGGTGTGTTTGGTCGGGATGCATTCCCAACAGCACCACTTTCTGATGGCGGGCCGGGAGCATTTTGGGTCTCCAAACCCATTCGCGCTCGCCATCATTCACCTCCAATGCCACCACGACTGGGGTTGTTGCCGACACTTCAACGACGGCCATCAAGGGAGCGAGTGGATTGGGACTTTCACTGATTGTGGGCGGGGATCCCAGAAGCTTTGCTTGTTGCAAGCCGGCCACAGATTGTTGAGCGGGAATCGGAGTGTTGCGATTGGAGTCGGAAGAGCATCCCGGACAGCACAAGCTGAGCACAGAAAACGCAACTAAACAATAAAGAGTGAGTTGTTTCATCGTTTGTGTAAAAATTTTATCCCATCGAATCAACGATGTCTGTGAGTTCTGTTTTATCTTGTCAACATATTAACTCCGCAAAACGGCAAACACCACTACCGAGTTTTGCTATCCACTCGACAAATAAAGTTCTATGATGCTCGGACTGCCGATGAGTCAATGTTTGCTTTTTCTTTCAAACCAGAGTTTCGTGAGCCGATTTGAGGAAGGCAGGCGGGAGCCTGCCCTACACTGCATGTCTATGAACGCTGATCTTCACGCCGAACAATTCGATTTTGCCATAATGCGCAGAAGGTTGAAGTCGTGGTACAAGAAGAAAGGTCGAGAGTTACCCTGGCGTAATCTCGACGACCCCTACCGCGTCTGGATCAGCGAGATCATGCTGCAACAGACGACCGTCACCGCCGTCATTCCGTATTACGAACGATTCTTCAACCGATTTCCCGATGTGAGATCTCTGGCAAACTCTAACCAGCAGGACGTTCTCGCGTTATGGGAAGGGCTCGGATACTACAGTCGAGCACGAAATCTGCACAAAGCCGCCCAGGTGATTGTTGCTGAGCATGGTGGAATCCTTCCTCGATCAGCAGACGCATTGCAGACATTGCCGGGCATCGGGCGTTACACCGCCGGGGCGATTGCCTCGTTCGCAATGGGACAATCGGCCCCCATCGTTGAAGCCAACACGCTGCGTTTGTACGCCCGGCTCTTGGGGATGACCGATGACCCCCGTACCACTGCCGGTCAGAAACAATTGTGGAACTTTGCCGAAGCGATCCTCCCAAAGAAGAATGCAGGAGACACCAATCAAGCGTTGATGGATCTTGGGTCGCTCGTCTGTACACCCAGAGAACCCGACTGCCCGAACTGTCCATTGCTCCGCTTCTGTCGTGCTGCCGAACTGGGGAAACAGGCCGAGATACCACGCCCCAAACAGAAAACGAAAATCACCGAGTTACAAGACATCTGCGTTGCCATCCTGGACGGTAAGAAGGTCTTACTGCGACAGCGTCAACTGAATGAACGCTGGGCCGGCTTGTGGGACTTTCCTCGTTGGACGAGTGAGAAAGCATTGCCGAAGCTTTCCGTCAGTCTGTTGCCAAGAGCGTCGCTGGAACAATCGATCATTACAGAAATCCGGGAACGAACCGGATACGAAATCGATCATGGTCCCTTGTCCGAAGTCATTAAGCATTCGGTGACGCGGTATCGCATCGAATTGTTTTGTTTCACGGCGAAGAAAGTCTCCGGTCGGAAGAAGTCGGGCGAGCCGTTGGAATGGGTGCCGCTGAAAGATCTGGATGATCGACCGTTGTCGGTAACCGGACGCAAGTTTGCCAAGACTCTGCAAGCGGGCGGGTTATTTTGAGGTATTTATTGATCTCAAAAATATTTCATCCATCTTCAAACGTATTCGAGGAATTCGTTTTATCTTCAAGTTGTTCAATGCGTTTTAGTAGTTTATTCAGAATGGTTGAGCCACGAATCCCTAAAGTCCCAATAAGTATCATGGGTACCAACATGGAAATTGATTCATTCTGAGGAGAGTTGAATATATCCACGATTGATACCAATATCATTGAGCAAAACGCAAAATATCCCATGAAGGCCAACCATTTCACTTCTTTGTTGAGATCGGTCCGGGCAGTCATAAAACGCTTTCTAAAGAGGTAATGCGTCATCGTATTTCAGTGAATCCACTCTAACGATCTGCTAAACTTACGGAAAGATCACTTCACTTATTACAAGAGCAATCGCTCCATGTACCCAACACAAACACGACGAGATTTTCTCTGGCAGTCGGGTGGCGGTCTCGGCGGGATCGCGCTGGCTGCCATGTTGCAGGAACAAGGTTTGCTGGCTGCGGAATCCGGTTCCATCGGTGCGGGTGGAGTTCTCTCTGAACCCCATCATCGCCCCAAAGCCAAACGGGTGATTCAGCTTTTCATGGCAGGTGCCGCCAGCCATATTGATTTGTTCGATCACAAGCCGATGCTGGAAAAGCATCACGGCGAGCCGTCTGACTTCGGCGAGCATGTCGAAGCGTTTCAGAATGGTCTTGGCCCGTGGATGAAATCGCCGTTTGACTTTCAGCCTTACGGCGAATCGGGCAAACATCTGAGTGAAGTCGTGAATGATTTCGGGCCGGTCGTCGATGATATGGCGTTCGTACACAACATGGTGGGAACGACTGGAGTTCATAGTGCGGCCACTTATCTACAAGCAACCGGATTTCAGACGCCCGGTTTCCCCGGTGCGGGATGTTGGGTCAGTTACGGCTTGGGGAGTATGAATCAAAACCTGCCGACGTTTGTGGTGTTACCCGATCAACGTGGCTATGCCTCCAACGGTCCGAAGAATTGGTCAGCGGCGTTTTTGCCGGCATCACATCAGGGGACAGCCATCTTCCCGGGTCGTGAAAACCCTATTTCCGATCTGTTTCCACCAGCGAACTCAACTGTCTCAGCGAAGAGTGAAAAACAGACACTCGATCTGCTGAGCCAACTCAATCGCAAACATGCCGAGCAACGCGAAGGGGATTCTCGTCTCGATGCACGCATTCAAAGTTACGAACTCGCCGCGAGAATGCAGCTGGCGGCTCCCGAAGCACTCGATATCAACGGAGAGACCAAAGAAACACTGCAAATGTACGGTCTCGATGATGTCCCCTCATCGTTCAGCAACTCGATCAATCCGCGTGAAGAGAGCATATACTTCGGACGAAAATGTCTCGTCGCCCGACGCCTCATTGAACGCGGGGTTCGTTTTGTGCAAATCTGGTCAGGGAACGATAACGGCTTTCCGAGACGAAACTGGGACTCTCACGAAGACATCAAACGCGATCACGGACCACTCGCTAAGGGAATGGCAGTCGGGGCATCGGCGTTGATTCGCGATCTCAAACAGCGCGGCCTGCTGGAAGACACGATCATATTGTGGACGACCGAATTTGGTCGGATGCCTTCGACGCAAGGCTCCAAAGGTCGCGACCATAACCCCTACTGCTTCACCAATTGGTTGTGTGGAGGTGGTATCAAAGGTGGCACCACATACGGGCCGAGTGACCAATGGGGCTATAAGCCTCTGGATCGTGATCAGCCGACCAAAGTTTACGACATTCACGCGACGATGTTGCATCTGCTGGGCATCGAACACGAACGGTTGACTGTTCGCAACAACGGCATCGACCGGCGTCTGACCGACGTACACGGCCACGTCATTCACGACATCATTGCGTGACGACTTTTTTTCAGTCACTTCTCGCAACGGCATCGTGCAGACGTTACAGTAAATTGATCGATTGTACTCCGATTCCCACCATCTGCAGAAGAGGTCCCACCATGATCCGCTTTCTCGCCTTTGTATTGATACTCACTCCTTTCAGTTTGCTAGATGCTGGTGACGTTGCTTTTGAAAAATCGGGGGACGACATTGTCGTTACGATCGGTGGAGAAGAGTTTTCTCGCTACCACACCTCTTCCCAATGGAAAAAACCGTTCTTTGATCCCGTCGTGATGGGCGGCACCAAAATCACTCGCCCTATTGATCCCAACGAAAAAGAACACCCGCACCACAAAGGGATCTGGGTCTCTGTCGATGAAGTCAACACGATTGACTATTGGGGCGAACATGGAGACATCAAGAATGTTTCTGCGAAGTGGAGCACCGCGGCATGTGGTGATGAAGTGGGCGGCACATTGATGGTCGTCAATCATTGGCTTGACGATGCGAAAAAAACCGTTGTGATCGAAGAGACCTCCATCCACATCGCTCCGAACAAACTGCTGACCTACGACATCACCTTCAAAGCTCCAGGACACAAGGTCGAATTTCTGGACACCAAAGAAGGACTGTTGGGATTCCGCATGGCTCATACGATGCGGGAAAGTGAAGGAGGACGAGTTCTTGGTGCCAATGGGAAGAAGGGAACCAAAGAAAACTGGGGCCAACCGAACAAGTGGATTGATTACATCGGTGAAGTCGACGGAAAAACGTTCGGCGTGACGTTAATGGATCATCCCGACAACCTCCGACCATCACGCTATCACGTGCGAAATTATGGACTATTTTCAATCAGTCCTCTTGGTGACAAGGCTTATACCCAGGGCAAAGAACCTGCCAAACCAGTCCACCTCAAACCCGGTGAGAAATTTTCATTACGATACGGAATCTATTTCCATGAAGGCGATACCAACGCCGGGGAAGTCGAGAAAACGTATAAACAGTTTCTGGCACAGTGAATCCAAGTTCATGATTTCGAACTCGAGGTATGATAGATGACCACCACGACACGCCGTTCGTTTTTGCAGGTTTCATCCAGATTGGCCGCCGGATTATTTGTGGGAACACCGAATCTCTTCGCCGAGACGCCGGGCCACAAAGTGCATGATCTTAAAGTCATCAGTCTGGATGATTATTATCACGGCTGGCCAACCGTCACACGGCGCAAAAATGGCGATTTGGTTTGTGCCTGGTCGGGAGGACGCGAGTCACACATTTGCCCGTTCGGTCGGGTGGAAATGATTGTCTCTCATGATGAGGGAGAGACCTGGTCGTTCCCACAAGTGATTCTGGATGGTCCCAGCGATGACCGTGACGCGGGAATTCTGGAAACGTCACAAGGAACTCTCCTCGCGACAACATTTACCTCTTTGGCCTATGTCCCCATTCTCGAAAAAGCGAACGCCAAACCCGACTCGTGGGACGCAGCACGTCTTGCTCGTTGGAATGGTGCCCACAACCGGATCAGTGAACAAGAACGTCAACGACACCTCGGCTGCTGGATGATTCGTTCCGAAGATGGTGGCGCGACTTGGTCGGAGCGCTCTCGGTCGGTCGTCAATTCGCCACATGGCCCGATTCAACTCTCGGACGGACGCTTGCTTTATCCGGGCAAAGTCCTCTGGCAGGGCGAGACTAAAATAATTGGGGTCGCGGAGTCCTTCGATGACGGCCGAAACTGGCATTGGTTGTCTGAAATTACTCCTCGAGAAGGAGATTCCAGCGACAACTATCACGAGTTGCACGGCGTGGAGACCAAAAGCGGAAATCTTGTCGTCCAGATACGCAATCATAATGCAAAAAACAAAGGGGAAACTCTGCAGACAGAATCGACAGATGGCGGAAAGACATGGCCACAACCTCACAGCATCGGCGTCTGGGGACTACCGTCCTTCCTGACGCGACTGAAAGACGGCAGGCTATTGATGTCTTACGGCCATCGACGACCGCCCTACGGCAACCAGGCACGCCTCAGTAGCGACGAAGGAGTGACTTGGTCAGAACCGATGATCATCTCGGGAGATGGTGCAGGTGGCGATTTGGGCTACCCGTCGACCGTCCAACTGAAAGATGGCTCGCTGCTAACGATCTGGTACGAAAAACTGAAGGATTCTTCGAAGGCGGTACTCAGACAAGCTCGCTGGGAACTAACATAGAGCAAGTTGCTCTTTTCCAGGGCCGTGGCAGCGCGTTTTCAATTTTGAAAAGCAAACCCCCACGAGCCTAATGCGAGGAGAGACCACCAAAGGCTCTAATTCAGGTTCACCCGACGAATGCGTATTCAGCCTGACGGAGCGATAGAAGTTTCGATTCGAATTCTCTTTCGTTTCGATATCCATCAACAGTTCGCTTCAATGTCTTGATTTTATTGTTGCTCCGTTCCAGCGGTCTCGCTGAGGTCGGTTGCTTGTACCTCCCCCCGTAGCTGAACTCGCAAGAGTTCAGAAGGACCACGCTGTCCTCGTATTTTCGTCGGAATTCTTGCGAATCCAGCTACCTATTCGTTGCTGCATCGTGCGGTTGACGAATTTGCCAACATGTTTAATTTTCCAGTGAGGGATCGTTGAACAATTCAGCGTGGGAAAGACATGTCCGCTTTATATCAATCTGCAGGATGAATACGTAAATCCCGGATGAACCCTAATTCACGCCCAAAGCCATGATGCGTGCGGCTGTCCCCTTACTTTCAGCATGCGACTCTTTCGAGAGAGTCACTTTGAGAGTATGTTTTCCGGGTGTTAATTCAGTAGCCAGCTCTACTGATCGAGGATAGTGTAACCCTTTACTATAGCGATGATAAAGATTCACTTTCTGTGGCTCTCCTCCATCGACTGAAACTTCCAAGACGCCCGCATCGGGACCGGCAGAAATATAAGCAATCGCCGTCGTTCCTTCGAACGTCAACTCAAAGGATGAGCCCGGCTCGGTCGCATGCAACATCGGAATGCTTGTGAACCGATCCCGTTTACTGCCGGACAATGATTTCCAATCGGGAACAGATACGTCCCAGCCTTGTCGTTTGACAGCTTGATCGAAGTTCACAAAACCTGCATTCACATAACTGAATGGATCAACCAATTGCTCGGGAACGGTGTGTGAGGCTGGCTCAACGTCATGCTTCCAATCATTGGTCAGCAGATAGTAAATCAAATCAGCGGCGATACGATTCCCGTGCGGAGCGGGATGAGTTCCTCCAAATTGCTTCCAGGTCAAATCGCCTTCCGTAATCTGGTCAGCCACTTCGCGGGCCAGTTGGATCGTTGAGACTCCGTAATGCTTGGCAACGTTTTCGTGCTGGGCCATCGGTAATGGCATCTTGCCGGACTGTAATTGCTCCAACATGCCTGGATTCACAAAGTAAGTCATCACAATGTCCGACTTCGGACTATGCTTGCGAACTTGCCGAATAATCCCCTCGACGCCACGAACACATTCATCTTTTGTGTGCATGGCATCCTGGTCGTCGTTGACGGCGTACTCGACAAAGAGCAAGTCAACCGGTCCCTGAGAAAGTACATCTCTTTTCAGACGAAATGCACCAGTTGTCGAACAGGTGGAAGAAATGCCCGCGTTCGTGAACGTGAATTTGGTTTCGGGAAACTGTTTGGTAAGAAGCTCCATCACCATGGGGCGATACCCGTTCATCTCGGTGATCGATCCACCGAGAAACGCGACATGCCCGGTTTTCTTATGTGAGAATTGATGCAGAGAATTCGCGAAGTTTCCGCGCAATGTTGTATTTTTGTAACCATTCACCGTTTGCTGGAGTGGTTCGAGATAGTCGAGCGAAACAAGAAACTCGTCCAATTGCTCGATCGTCTTGAAATAACTTTTCAGCTCGCGTTGTTGAGTTTCTGCCGTGCGTAAACGGGGATTGAAGAAGCCGTGGGGTTCGCCTTTGAAGGCTTTCAATTCGCAACGGTTTCCATTCGCGATCATTCGCTCTGTAAAGGATTGCACCGTTTTGAAAGGGACCGCATCATCTTCCGTTCCGTGAAAAATGATCGTCGATGGTAGTCCTTTGCGAACGTGGTGAATCGGTGAAATCAATGTGGGATCGCCGGGGATACGATCTGTAATCGATTTTAATTTTTCAGCGGTGAGAAGCTCGTTACTTTCAAGCGGAGCGACCATCACTGCTGGATTAAAAAGTGCCATCGCGTTGGGGACCGAACTGATTGTGAGATCTTCACCGGTTTCGTCCATTCCGGGAACGACCCCCGTGCAACAGGCCGTATGTCCTCCGGCAGATCCGCCTGCGGCGACAATTTTGTCGGGATCAATATTCAGTTTCTCTGCGTTTTCCCGAACCCATCGAATGGCCGATTTTGCATCGGCCACACAATCCAAAGGAGAGGCTTCATGCCGGGAGAGAACGCGATAATCGGCGGTGATCGCGACCATCCCTCGACTCGCCAAGTAACGACACTGGTTTTGAAACTGTGAGGGACTTCCTGCTTTCCATCCCCCTCCGAAGAAAAACACTATGGCCGGTCTTGGGCCTGAAAACTCTTCGCGATCTGGTTGATAAATCCAAGCAGAAAGATCAGCACCGTCGACTCTTTTGTAAACTTCCGATGTCGCTTGAGGAAGCTCCGGGGGATAAGTTCCCCTCATCGGTATCAGTTCCTCTGCTGAGGAAAACGACGAAGAAATCAGGGCCATCATCAGAACAATCAATTTCAAACGCATGGAGTTTCCTCTGCAAAATGTGAACCAGCAAGCGAGTCGCATGAATCATCGGATTTCCCGATAGTGTCCCACTGGGCGTCTAAAAGCAAAGACCGATCCGGTAAACTGAGAAATAATCAGTTTGCGATTTTTTGCCTGCAAGAACGTAGACGGCGAAGAGAGCGACGCCAAGCAACGCAAGAAGAGTGAATTGCACGATTGTTGAGCGACTTGAAACATTTTCCTCAAAAGCATCGATCGTTTGTTTTGCCTGACATCGCACTTCAGGCTCGGGAGAGTTTTGGAGTAAGTCATAGACTTCATTTTTGTGCTCGACCGCATATCCGCCGGCTGCTTCGAGACCAATCAGTACCATTTCAAGTTGTGATGAATCAGTGCTACTCAAATCTTTGGTGAGAACTTCAAGGGCCTCACTTCGCACACGCCCGATTTTCCCCAACGCGGTTGCTGCTTCGCGCTGCAGGTTTTCATCGGAGCTGTCCCAAGCGACTTTCCATGAATCCAAGGCGACATCTGCAGCATATGATTTTTGTTGAAGCTGCAAACTCCACCCCATCAATACAAGAGGCACTGCGATCAGCGTCGCAATTAGCCAAGTCGGTAATTTCCAAATCGTAAGATCTGTCTGCCGTTCTTTTCGAGTCTCCATAGCTGGAGTAGTTCGGACATTGCGAGTCGCTTCCGTCTGATCCACGCTCACCATTTTCACGGGAGAGACCGTTTCCAGCCGTTGTTGAATTTCTTCAGCGCTGGCTGGACGTTTGTCGGGATTTTTCTCTAAGAGGGAAGCAATCAACAAGTCGAGATCTGCGGGACAATCGAAAACAGTCAGAGAAACTCGCGGAGCCGTTTTATTCAAATGTTGATCGAGGATATCTGCTGCCGAGGTTCCATCAAAAGGAGGTTTCCCAACGAGGACTTCGTACATCACACAACCCAGAGAATACAGGTCGGCCCGAGGACCGACGTTCTTCCCTCGGATTTGCTCGGGGGACATGTAACGAAATGTTCCCATGGTCTTACCAGCAGCCGTCAAATTCTGAGCGGCCGCAAAAGTCGCCAAACCAAAGTCGCTGAGCTTTAATTGCCCATTTGTAGAAATCAGGAAGTTTCCCGGTTTGACATCGCGATGAGTCACGTCGTGCGAATGGGCATATTGCAATGCGGCCGTCATTTGTTGGAAATATTTTGTCGCTAATTCCCAAGGCAACGCACCACGACGTTCGAGCAACTTGTCGAAACTTCCCCCTTCCACAATCTCCATCGCATAAAAGCGGTGAGATCCCTCGGTTGTTCCACCGAACGAATGTACGATGTTTGGGTGACGCAACTTTCGAAGAATCTCCAACTCTCGATCAAAGCGTCCGAGCACAATCTCGTCGGTCACTTCTTCGGGAAGAATTTTGACCGCAACCTGTTTGTCATTTTTGACATAACGGGCGCGATACACCAGACGTTAAACTACCAGACGCCGGAGGAGTTCGAGAGAAACTACGCAGCCAGGCTGGCTGCGTGAATGAAAGATTTGTTCTCCGCCATTGTTGGTCTACCGCACGTCGATAATCTGGAACTTAAAAAGGGAACTCTAAAGTGATCATAAATTACGCGGTACGGTGATATCACTGATCTCGTCTACAAACCTTAATCGCGCCCGCTTCTCATCAAAATCATAGGGGAAGTATATTCAAATACCTACTCTTTTAGGATAGCACACTTGGATAACAGGGGATAACAGTGTTGAGAGAGATAAGTACAACTGATCTGCCTTGTCGAAGGGGGGGGCTTTTGCTGTGGTTATAATTGTTCTACCGGTTCTAACGATTGGAACTTTCTGACAATTTCTCGCGCAGAACGTAATCCATCAACGGCCGCACTCACAATGCCTCCTGCATACCCTGCTCCTTCCCCTATGGGGTACAAACCAGCAACTCCAGGGCACACAAATGTCTCGCGTTCACGAGCAATTCGCACGGGAGAGCTACCTCGCATTTCAGGGCCAGCTAAAATTGCGTCCTTCAAATACTCTCCCTTCCATTTTTGATCGAGCACCGGTAAACCTCGCTTAATGGCCGTAGTGACGACAGGTGGCAGGAGTTCTGCCAACGGTGCAGAAACGCTGCCTCTTTCATAGGAAGATCTCAGCTTTCGTCCAGTATCAGAGGAGCGATCATTGAGAAAATCATCGGCCGACTGTAATGGACAAAGGTAATCTCCCCTCCCTAAAGCAAACGCGATGGATTCATATTGGCGCTGGAGTTCAATTCCTGCCAAGGGATGATCGCTACCAAACTGTTCAGGTTCTAAAGTGATCATCAAGCCGCTGTTGGCATATGAAGAATCATGTCGGGAGTTACTCATTCCGTTGGTACAGAATCGTTCCGGCTCGGACACACTGGGCATCACAATTCCACCAGCACACATGCAGAAGGTGTAGAGGTCTCTTTCTCCGTTGGCGACCATGGAGTAATCCGCAGCGCCGAGAATATCGAGATACTCTTTCTTTCCATACTTATGGCGATTGACGTTTTCTTGTGGTTGTTCGATTCGTAGCCCCAACTGAAACGCCTTTCGCTCCATCGGGATCCCCTGTTCGTACAAAGTCTGGTAGGTATCTCGAGCGCTATGACCAATTCCCACTAACACTTGTTTTGTCGGAAGATAGCCGCTGGAAGTGTGGACTCCACGAATTTGGCCCTCTTGTAAATCGAGCGATTCGAAGCGGCATCCGAATTGGTATTCTCCTCCCATCGCTTCGATTTTGCGGCGAAAGTTACGGCAGATCATTGGCAACTTGTTGCTTCCCAAATGGGGCCGATTCTCATACGCAATTGAAGATCGACCACCACATTCGATAAATCGTTCAATGACCCAATCCACGTCGGCACCACTCATACGACAGGTTAGCTTCCCATCGCTGAAACAGCCCGCTCCTCCCTCGCCGAACAGATAATTGTTTTCACAATCAAAATCACCTCCCCGATCAAAATCACGGTTGACGGCAACTCTCTCTTTGACTGGCTGGCCACGCTCTAGAATAATCGGGCGATACCCTTTCCATGCCAGATAGTATCCCGCCAATAAACCTGCAGGACCAGAGCCGACAATCACAGGTCGTTCGTCAAGAGGTTCCGATCCACTCGTAGGATTGTCGAACTGTGCAGCGATGTATTGTTTGACGTTCGAATCATTCTCGAACCGAGTCAATCGCTGTTCGGGATCGTGTAGCGATACAATCACCGAATAGACAAATTTCAAATTATGGCTAGATCGTGCATCGAGGCTTTTGCGAAGAATTTTCCACTGTTGAACTTCGTTCACCGGCAGTTTTAGTCGATGTGCGATTCGTTTGGGCAGTTCCGCTTCCGGGAATTCGACGGGAGTTTCAAGATTGGTGAGGCGTATCGACATCAATGGGATTCCGGTCCGCAGTTATCGGACGGGGAAAATGGCTTTGTTGATCGACCTAATCGTATGACAAATGCTCAAAAAGTGCGAGGCATTGTTGCCGTCTCAGAAGTGATCGCCAAGCCGGCAATCCCAATGGCACCTACAACCGCTAAGGTTAGACAAAAATTCTTCAACGTTGTTTTCATAGTAATACCTGATGCTTTCAATTGATGAAGGGACTTCCACTCTCCGTAAAGGAACAGTTCACTCCTTTTTGGTTGGCATCTCCGAAAGAGGGGAGTCTCTGAGAGCACTATGCTCACAATCAGAAAGCCAGTGAAAGCCAACACCGACGTTAGAGATGGTAAAACCAGATGAAGCTGTCCTTTATGGACAACTGGAAATCAGAAACTGATTGACTGCTAGAAAAGAGAACCTGAAGGCCCCATAACTCACAAACTTCCTATTCTTATTTTAGCGATCATGGTTGTTGATGATGAGTGAAATAGGAGAGATGGGATAAAGTGCTGCCGCCAATCAGAGTGGGACAATGAAAGTGACGAAGATTGTGTGATTGGCGCAGTTTGGGGATATCGGCCCCTGTGCGTTTCTGAATTCAGAAAAATTCAGTTTGACAGCGACATCCGCAAAAATTCGTAGGCAACTTTGCGTGCATCTGATGGAAAGTCGTGTTCGCAGTCAGGGTAGATGGCCTGTAAGTGGTCAGAGGCATTGAACAATCCATAGACAGCCGCCGCTGCGGTCATCGAGTCCTTGACTCCCGACACATCGAAGTTCTGATCGTGGAGAGGTGAGACCGTCAAGAATCTGCGCGGAGCAAATGCTCCAATGATCTCTGGAAAATCGAAAGGCACTCTGTCGGGGTTGCTGTCATAGACTGTTGAAATCCTCGGCATATACCGACTGCTCGCCCAGCCCTTCAAGTTGCCACCATAATATTTGTGAAACCGGGTAAATCCGCAGCAAGAAACCATAGCCTTAATACGCGGCTCAAACGCCGCAGTAAACATCGTGTTGTGTCCACCGAGAGAATGACCAATGCAGCCAATCTGATCTTTGTTGACCTGTGGTAAACTCTGTAGCAGATCGACTGCTCGAGTGTTGTCGTAGATTGCCTTCATTGTCCCCGAAACATAATCATCTTCGTCGAAATTGTAATCGAGGCTTTCACCGAATGAGGGATAATCGGGAGCGAGTGTCACAAATCCTTCTTCTGCCAATTCATAGGCATAGTGCAAATTGTTTTTCCCTCCAAGGCCGGCGGGTTCGTCCTTACCGATTTTGGTGGTTTGATGCAGGCACAAAACTGCCGGTGAAGTTTTCGTTTGGACGGAGGGCAGAAACAGCCACGCGTGTACCCAGAATTTTGCATCGTCCGTATGATAGCGGACTTTCCAACGCTGAGCGAAGGGCAATTGTTTGCGTTCAAGCACTTCCAGTCCCAGTGGGATTGGAACTTCGGGTTTTGGTAATGGTCCCATGACCATTTGCATCTTCTCCAGAACATGTGCTTTTCGGGCCTCCCAATCACCCGCAGTTTTGATGGTAGGGAGCCCGTTTCTCGCAGCGAGCAAATCCAAGGTTAGAGAGGAACTGTCCTGAGCAGCCGCATCGATCACAAAACACAATAACAGCAGAGTGAGGCTTGCGAATCGTTTCGACATCGAGTGTCTCCAGTCAGTCTATGATTTCGGGAACTCATTCATTTCCAGAAACTGATCGGCCCATTGGTACTCATCGAGTAAACCGGCCGTCGATAATCCCAAATGACAATACGCGGCGTAGACCGCCTCGATCGTCGCCAAACCGGCAGAAGGGTCTTCATGAACCTTCGAAACTCGTGGGTAAGCCGTTTGATAAACGGGAATCGAACGCACGGGGATTTCCGAGTAGCGTTTTTCCATCTTCTGGACTAATCGCCAAGTCGCATCGAGTACCAGTAGACCGGAATCAGCATCATCCTCTGAAAGCATCGGCCCACCAATCCCGAGACGCACGTAATTCTCGGGGACAGGATTCTCATCCTGAGGATAGGTCAAAAACTCGAAGCCAGGATTTTGGCGTAATGGTTCAACACTACATTTGCTGCGGCGTTCGCGACGATGAACGACAATGATGGTCGGGGGATGACTCACGACGTTACAGTACCTCGCGGACAGTCTCTTCGGCGACGCCTTTGACCATCTCGACATTTCCGATTTCGGTTGGTAAAACAAACCGCAACTGGCCTCCCACCGTTTTCTTGTCGAGTAACATCTTCTGCAGAATATCATCAGCGGAAAACTCGCACCCGGCAGGTAATTCAATCGGCAGACCGACCGCTTTCAACAAATTTACCTGTCGTGCTGACTCTTGACCAGTAATGCGTCCCAGCTTCTCAGCCAGTCGGCTGGCATAAACCATCCCGATGGAGACGGCTTCGCCGTGCAGAAGTTCGCCGTATCCGGCAAGAGCCTCGAAGGCATGCGCAAATGTGTGTCCATAATTGAGAACGGCCCGCAGTCCGGTTCGCTCGAACTCGTCCTGTTCAACAATATCGGCTTTCAACCGGCAACTGCGAGCAATGACCTGCTTCATCACAGCAGGTTCTCGGTTGTTAAGTCCTTCGACATTTTCTTCCAGATATTTGAAGAAACTCTCATCGAGAATCACACCATACTTGATGACTTCCGCGAGTCCACTAATGTATTCTCGTGCGGGTAAAGTGTTCAGTGTATCTGTATCGATCAGCACACCGAGCGGTTGATAAAAAGAACCGACCAAATTCTTGGCCTGAGGCAGGTTCACACCCACTTTGCCACCCACCGAACTATCAACCATCGCCAATAACGAGGTTGGAACTTGGATAAATGGGATGCCTCGAGCGTAAGTCGCCGCGAGAAAACCGGCGGAGTCGCCGATCACTCCACCTCCGACGGCAACGACAAGAGTTTGCCGATCGGCCTGCATTTCGACCAGATTGTCATACATTCCGGTCACGACATTGATATTTTTCGAAGACTCTCCCGGTTCAAGAGTGATGACTTCTGCATGCCAACCAGAGTCGATGAGTGACTTGAGCACTGTCTCTGCATGCAGGGACTGGACATTTTGATCGGTCACTATGAGCGCTTTGCCCGTTGTTTTCTCTGCGGAATTCAGTTTTTCATTCCAGGAGGCCAGATACCGTGCTGCCTCACTTAACAGAGCATCGCCGATCGCGATTTCGTAGGTACGTAGGCCGAGATAAACTTGAATGGTTGTAAATGGGATCGTGGAGGACACGCGTCGCCTCTTTTAATGATTGAGATCTGTTTTAATGATTGAGATCTGCGAGAGATGAAATCAACATGAACCGAACTCCAGTGTATCCGATTCGGAAAACGGAACTCCAGTCCGGATAACGTATCACCCTGCAGTATGGATGAAAAATTCGTCGAAAAACTGAGGATTCCGACCATATCGGGTAATTCGGGCCGCTTGACGCCGACTCGGGGGTTTTCTATCGTCTGTCAGATCAAGGCTTACACAACTTACCTGGAATACCAACCAAACCACGAGGAAAACGAACGATGGCAGATTTGATCGCCCCCCATGGAGGGCTCGATGCTCCCGTGAACTGTACTGTCCCCGCCGACCAGGTGGATGCTTTTCAACAAGAAGCCAAAGGGCTGGCTCAGGTTCCCGTTTCAGGCGCAGATCTTTCCTCAGTCTATCGGTGGGGTGATGGCACATTGAGCCCACTCGAAGGCCCCATGACAAGCGAAGTTTACAACAAGGTTCTCGATGAATCTGTCATTGAAGTGAATGGCGAAAAATACGCATGGACGATTCCACTTTCGCTCCCAGTAACAGCCGAACTCGCAGGCAGTCTGAGTGCCGGTCAAAAAGTGGCTCTCGTTTGCCCCGAAGGAAATGTGGTCGGGACATTGGACATTGAAGATGTCTTTGAATGGGACAAACCGCGATACCTCAAATCGGTTTACCTGACAGATCGCACCGATCATCCTGGTGCCGACATGGTTCTTAAAAACGATGCCGACATGACCCACCTGATTGGTGGTAAAATTCAAGCATTGCCGCAACCGAAAAACTCTGCCTTTGGTAAGTATGTTCTTACTCCTGCGGAAGTGCGTGAAGCACTCGCTGCAAAAGGCTGGGACGCTGCTGTCGCTTTCCAAACTCGAAACCCGTTGCACCGCGCTCACGAGTATGCACTCGTGTACGGCCTCGAAACTTTGATCCGCGAAGGAAAAAATGCGGGTGCTGTTTTGAATCCGCTGATCGGTGAAACCAAAGGTGACGATGTCTCCGCAGAAATTCGTATGGAAACCTACGAGAAATTGATTGCCGACCGCGGCATGGGTGAAGGTGACAGCGATGCCGAATTGTGGGGACCACGTAATGAATCAGTTCCCGACCGCGTTTTGCTGTTAGGACTCGACATCAAGATGTTCTACGGTGGACCAAAAGAAGCCGTCATGCACGGCATCTACCGACAAAACATGGGTTATACGCACATCGTGATTGGTCGTAAACACGCCGATGCACCGTTTGCAGACGGAACCGCGATCTGGGGCGATTTCGATGCACAGGAAATCTTCGAGAAGCTGAACGGCGATTTGAAGATCAAGACTGTGAATGTCGGCTTTGCCGCGTTTTACGAATCTCTGAGCCGAGTTGATTTGATGGAAAATCATTCCGAAGAGAAGCCTGTTTTCATCTCGGGGAAAGATGTTCGCGCAACATTGCAAAAAGGCGAAATGGTCGATCCTCGAATTATGCGAGAAAGCACTTCGCAAATTCTTGCTGCTGCCATGAAACAGTGATCTCAAATCTCAATTCTAGAGCCGTCAGCGTAAGCTGGCGAGACCTTTAGAAATTCGAGTTCAGTCACATTGAAACGGCTCTCATTTTGAGAGCCGTTTTTTTTGTTTGATGACGTTCGAATGACTTGGCTGTCATCAAATCCAGTGACAGCATCTCGTCATAGTTTTTCCCGTGGAACGTGAATCGGCGTATTAACCAGTGGGAGTGGAGACTGCTTTTTGAGTCTGTGTTACGGGCTTGAGAAGTTCTCGATAGAGCGTTGCTGTCTGTTCCAGCATGCGGGTGACGCTGTATTCTTTGCGCACATGTTCGCGACCTGCTTCACCAAGTTCACGCGCACGTTCGGGCCGAGTGAGTAGATCGATCATTCGTTGGGCTAAATTTTCGACATCACCGGCGGGGACAATTAACCCGTTTTGCTGATCTTTGACCACACTATAAACGCCGCCTGTTTTCGTGGCAATCACCGGACGACCTCGGGCCATCGCTTCGAGCATGATCGAACCTAGCCCTTGTTTGAGAGAAGGGAGACAGAAGATGTCCATGGCTTCAATCGCAGCAGAAAAATCGTTCAGGCTGGGGACGAATGTGACCGATTTTTCGATTTCGAGTGAGCGAGTGAGTTCGCGTAATCGCATTTCTTCTGGTCCCGAACCGGAAACAAGAAACTGGGTTTTCGGATATTGTTCCAAGACTCGTTTGGCGGCTCCGAGAAAAAAATGGATACCTTTGATCAATTCCAACGCGCCGGCGGTGCCAATCACGGGAGGTCGGTCACCGGGAAGAATTTCTGCACTCGCCGCGACAGTATCAAGGTCAACGCCGCTACGAATCACCTGGACGATATCTGGATTGAGACCAGTACGGGCCAAGAGATCGTTGCGAACCGAATCGCTCACGGCGATGACACGTCGACAGATATTTGGCTGAATACGAAGAGACTCTCGTTCACCAAGGTAATCGTGCATGGTCACGATACAGGGGATGTTCCATATTGAGGCGAGCATCATGCCCGGTTTAATCATCCGGCGAGATTGAATGTGGATCAGTCGAGGATGCGGTTTGTGTTCATATTCGGCAGCAAATAATCGGAGGACAGCTCGGTTCAGTAGAGGTGTCGACATATGTGTCACCTCACGCACCTTGAGCTTTTGACACAATTCCCGCGAGAGTTGCCCCATGCTCTCGGCAATAAGAGAGGTATCAAACCCGTAGTCGGCGAGATTTCGTTTCAGTCGCAGAGTGTACGCCGTCCCTCCACGCATACGGAGTTCTCCGGCAAGCAACAGGATCAGTGGTCGTTCTTCAGCAGACATAATAACCGTTCAGTCAGAGACTAAACCAGGTGAAACGATAAGTCAGTCTCCGTATTCTACCGGAGTGACTTCGGCTTGGAAAGAATCTCATTGGCAACAATCATCTGTCGCATCCCCGAGGGAGAGGCGAGCATATTTCGCAATTCTGAAGCGAAGTCCGTCTCTTGTTGATCATCATCAAGTCCTCCTTCCAGCAAAGAGTTGGAGGAAATTGGAGAACGTTGACTCGTCAACACTCCCTCATCCCGGTTTTCATCGAGATGGGATTGCATGTAACTTTCGACGTGACTATCGACAGACGACTTCATATGTCGATCTTTTAACGATCTCTGCTTTTTGGGCTGTTCCTCAAAAACAGGACTGGCTGGTTCCGAAGATTGATATTTCCGCGTATTTTGTGGTCTGCGTCTTTGAGGTTGCGGCGAACGGGAACGCGGTTGTTGACGTCGTTCTGGAGGTGCTTCAATGTCGTCTTGAGATTCTTCAAAGCGGCGGCGTTCGGGAACCTTGTCGGCCTCATGATTACCGCGAGTTTGTTGTTTTCGTTGAGGACGAGGTTTCGGTTTTTGAGGGGCATTGCCACCGAGAACATTTTTCAGGAAGTCATCAATCTCGCCTTGAAGCTCTCCCTGTTGTCGACGAGGTTGCCTGCCTTGGACTTGTTGATCATCACCGTTCAGTTTTTTGAGCAAATTGCTGATGAAGCCGAACACCGAAAATACCACAAAGAAAATTGCCATCAACGACGTAAAGTCGAGTGCCAAGATCGGTTTGATTGGGAAGTCCAACAACATGATAAAGTCCGAAAAAGATCGTACGCAAAAAGCTCGACACGGCTGTCAAGGTTCGTTAGGCACCGGTTTTGGTTGATGTCTGTTTTCCGGTTCCTGCAATAGCGGATCGCATATCAGTATCGGCTTGAACGTTTTTCAGTTCGTAGTAATCGAGTAAGCCAAGTCGCCCGCTGCGAAACGATTCTGCAATCGCTTGAGGCACCAATGCCTCGGCATCGACAACTTTCGCTCGGTTCTCTTGAATTTTGGCTCGCATTTCCTGTTCTTGAGCCATGGCAGAAGCTCGGCGTTCTTCGGCCTTCGCTTGGGCAACCTGCATATCGGCTTCGGCTTGATCGGCTTGCAGGCGGGCACCAATATTTTCACCCACATCGATATCGGCAATATCAATGGAAACAATCTCGTAAGAAGTTTGAGCCTCGAGTCCGAGATTCAGTACTGTTCGTGAAATGTTATCGGGGTTTTCCAAAACGGTGGCATAACTGGATGTCGATCCGATGGCTTGAACGATGCCTTGCCCCACACGGGCAATGACCGTTTCTTCGGTGGCACCACCAATGAGTTGGGCAATGTTGGTCCGCACAGTCACGCGAGCGCGAGCCTTTAGTTGAATTCCATCACCGGCAACAGCATCCAGTGTTCCGGCAGTTTGAGAAGGGTCGGGGCAATCGATCACTTTTGGATAAACACTGGTCCTGACCGCTTCCAGAATATCGCGTCCTGCCAGGTCAATCGCTGCGGCAGTGTCCCAATTGAGATCGATTTTGGCTCGATGAGCGGCAACCAGACTGCGGACCACACGCTCGACATTTCCTCCCGCCATGTAATGAGCTTCGAGAGCATTGGTTGAGATCGGGTAGTAATCCGTCAATCCGGCTTGTACGGCAATGATTTTGCATTTGACGATCACCGCAGGATTGATCTTTTTGATCGTCATCATGACCAAGGTAATTGGACCGATGGCGGCTCCCGCAAAGACGGATTGAATCCAGAGGGAGAGGTATCGGGCAAACATGCCGAACAGAACCAAAGTCGCGATAAAGGCGAAAACACCAATTGCGGCGATCGTTCCCGGTTCGAGAGCCAAAACCGAGAAATTTGAAAGGTTCGTTGCGAATACTGAATTCATGAGGTTTAGTCCGATAAGATTAAGTGTGAATACCTCAAGGTCGGAGGCTCACTATTGATTGTCTGTGTTACTCGTCAGGGAAAGGAAAGTCAAGTTTTTCCTCATTGAGTCGTTCAGGGGCATCAGAATTTGTTTCGTCAGAAACGGATTGAATATTCGATTGGTCGGTAATATTCTCATCTGCAGGACTGATCACAATACGAGTTCCGTTCACACGAATAACTTTGACTTTTGTGGAAGGTTCCAGCATTAAGCCGTCACTTTCACTATGGTACCGGCGTCCGTCAACGAGAGTCATTCCTCCTGGAGCATGTAACGTAGCGGTTTCTCCAATGGATCCTACTAATTCCAAAAGTTTTTCTCTTTCTTTGGAATAAGGACGACTTTCATCAGCAGACGGGGGATCGGGCAGTAATCGCCGGCCAAAACTGGTTTTTGGCAAGACGATAACAGCTCCGGCAATCGTGGTCGGGACGGACGATACGAAACAGATGATGTAGATCCACCAAACCACCGGTGAATGGTCCCACCAGGCGTGATATCCTGACCAAACCGAGACCACAGCACTAATGAGGGAGAATATCGTCAGCATTCCCGCTGAAGGAATGAAGAATTCTGCAACCAAGAGGCCGAGAGTCAAGATTGCCAACCAGATTGCCAGCGAAGAATAGTCCATAAACGTGATCTCATATCAAAACGACATTATCGTCATTTCATTATACCCGAAACGAATTGATTGCGGGTAAGGATTCACGAAACGTTCGACATTCTGAGAGGGATTTTGTTTTTCTTTTTGAATTCACAGATCCAGCACTTAAGATGAGACGTT
The DNA here is from genome assembly GCA_029243145.1 of Planctomycetaceae bacterium. GTDB lineage: Bacteria > Planctomycetota > Planctomycetia > Planctomycetales > Planctomycetaceae > JABURQ01. The sequence goes on from JAQWSQ010000037.1 coordinate 29,533, forward strand.
CAACACTTCATATTGAAAGAGATTGCAAATCTGTGTGAGATTCGATTCTCAGCAGAAACTAGAGGTCGATAGATCTTCCTGATTAAGGATACTGAGATGAGTGATATTGTGATGTACGTGGTGATCGGGTTTGTGGGCCTGTTCTCCCTCATCTTTCTTTACTTCTTTGCCAGATACTTCAAGCTGTGGGTGCAGTGTGTTTTCTCAAAGGCAAACATCAATCCATTTCGATTGATGATGATGTCTTTGAAAGGAATTAACCCTTCGACGATTGTGCAATCCAAAATTATGGCCGTTCAGGCGGGATTGCAATCTTCCACCAATGCTTTGGAAGCCCATTATCTGGCGGGTGGGAACGTGGATCGAGTTGTTCGCGCTTTAATCGCTTCTCATAGAGCCAGCATCGAACTCGACTGGGATACGGCTTCCGCGATTGACTTGGCGGGTCGTAATGTGCTGGAAGCGGTACGGACTAGTGTCGATCCCAAAGTGATTGATTGCCCCGACCCGAATCGTGGAGCCAGTAATCGTCGTACACTCGATGGAGTCGCCAACGACGGAATTCAATTGAAAGCTCGCGCTCGCGTGACCGTGCGAACCAACTTGCAACAGTTGGTCGGTGGAGCCACGGAAGATACGATCATTGCCCGCGTGGGTGAAGGGATCGTTTCGGCCATTGGGTCATGTGAAAATCACAAAGAAGTACTCGCAAATCCCATGTTGATCGCCAAAGCGGTACTCGATAAAGGGCTCGATTCTCAGACGGCTTATGAGATTGTCTCGATTGATATTGCCGACATTGATGT
>JAQWSQ010000060.1 GCA_029243145.1 Planctomycetaceae bacterium
CGGGCAACGTCTATCTCGGTATTCCTCATCGGTTGGATAAGCCGGTCTCGGGGGCCATTGTGTTCTCGCGGAATTCCAAATGTGCGGCTCGATTGTCCGAACAGTTTTCCGAGAGAACCATCAAGAAGATTTATTGGGCCATCTTGAAGACTCGACCCGAACAAGCGGCGGGAATGCTGACCGATTGGATGAAGAAGCATCCCACTGAAGCACGCACACACGCCGGCAATCCTGATGATCCTGCGGCTAAAGAGGCGAAACTCAAGTATGAAATGTTGCCGGGCGATTATGGCGGTTATGCAATCTGTCAGATTGAATTGATCACCGGCCGGATGCATCAAATCCGTTGGCAATTGGCGTCCAGAGGTTTCCCCGTCGTGGGAGACGAATTGTATGGCGGAGAACTTCTTGAGGATCACTCGGGGATACTTTTGCACGCTCGAGAACTGACGTTCAAACACCCCATTCGTTATGACGAGGTGACGGTCACTGCTCCCCTGCCCGCTTGGTGGCCGGAGTCGGTTCGCGTTGCCGAAATCACTGAGAGCTAAAAAATGGTTCAGCCGAGATTAATGTAACTCGGACATCTCGTTTCCATGCTGAATAGTTCACCGATCCCTCACGGGGAAATCAATGATGTCCGCAAATTCGCCAAGTGCGCAACACATGTAGCTGGATTCGCAAGAATTCAGACGAAAGGCGGGGGACAGTGTCGGTCCTTCTGAGCACTTGCGAATTCAGCTAGTGCGCCTGTGAAGGCGATTGAACTGTCGGGTGGCACGTCCTGAACAGGACGTGTCGTAACGCGACAGGATGAATCATCTTGCGGGTTGAATATGTTGAGGCACGATCCTCACTTTTTTGATCGATCATGATGACTCATCTTGTGACTCCGTCACCCAACCAATCTTTCAGATTGGATGGGCCACCCTGCGTTGCCGAAAACGCTTAAGCCGATTGGGTTTGTTCACCGACAAGTTCGGGCATCGGTTCGGCTTCGATGAGGGGGATTTCATTTTCATCATCGAGAGTCAATAGTGTGTTTCGTGGCACACCTAGCAGATGATAAAGTGATGCGGTGAGTTCGGGGAGCTGTACCGGACGCTCGATCACTTCTGAGGCGGTTGCGTCTGTGGCACCGACAACTTGTCCACGAGGAATGCCGTCACCCGCCACAAGACAGGAAAATGCCCGCGTCCAATGATCTCGTCCGCCAAACGGATTAATCACGGGAGTTCGTCCCATTTCTCCGCAGGCTAGGACGACGGTCTGGTCGAACAGTCCTCGTTGTTGAAGATCGTCAATCAACGCCGCGAATGCTTGGTCGAATTGTGGACAAACTTTTTCCACAATGTCTCTCATCGTGGTGGGGCTGTGTGGAGGTTGACCGTGAGCATCCCAGGAGATCTCACCATGTAACTGGTCGTACAGATTGACCACGACCACTCGCGTTCCCCGTTCGACAAGCTGACGGGCTTGCAGCAGTAATTTCCCGGAACGATGATTGCCATACGAGGCGCGAATCTGTTCGCGTTCTGAAGGGAAATCAACGGGGATGACTGGCTCGAATTCTGTTCCGAGGAATCCGGCTCCTTGTCCCCGCCAGGTGTTCACGCCGGTCCCGCTGAGGTGGCCGGGAAGAACGGCGAAACTTTCTCCTTCTTCTCCAAAAATGCGTTTAATGACCGAACCGAACGAGGGGTACTGGATGTTGCCGCGTGCGAGTCGGCCGGTATGCAGGAGTTGCATGCCGGTTTCGTGGATGGGGGCTTCCTGGTGAGACAGGCTGCGAATCAGAGTCATCTGATCCATTCGCTCGGCAATTTTCGGGAGCGACTCGCTGATCGACACTGAAGGGATTGATGTTTGAATGGGACGCAGCGGTCCGCGGATTTCGCGTGGAGCCTCCGGTTTTGGATCGAATGTTTCCAGTTGACTGGGGCCACCCGCCAGTTGAATCAGGATGCAATTACGCGGTTTGTGAGAGGGGTGCATGGCACGGGCTTTTTCAGCCAGTTTCAAGCCAACCACTCCCATTCCGCCGACACGCAAAAAATCCCGTCGTGTCACGGATTCCGGTTTTGAAGCAGAGTCATTCATCGCAAGATTCCAATTAGGGTTTTTGTATCATAACAGACACAATTGGCTCAGAATACCCGATCTTTGGGTGAGAATAGGATTTGAGAAGACTCTTTTGAGAGTTTCCACAGACTGGATTTGTTGTCAGCAGGGATCGTCGGTAAACTCAAATAACATTTCAAGGAGTGTTAAGAGCACACTTTATGAACGCATCTTCCGAACAACAACTTGATCCCCAATTCAATCCTCAGCGGACGGGTGGTTCCCAACAGTTTCTGTTGGTTATGATTCTGATGGTGTTAGTGGGAGTGTTAGTTTTTCAGAACATGGATGGTTCGGGGACTCTGAATAGCCCTCTACAATCCCGCGAAATCACACCTCGCGGTGAACTGGGGGCAGACGAACAGGCGACGATACAGCTCTTTGAAGAACTGAAGAACTCCACGGTCTTTATTCAAACCCGGAAATACACTCTGGAGACGCGTCGCGGCTTTCGACTTTCCGTCGAAGAAAATCAAGTGGGAGTCGGGACGGGTTTTATCTGGGACAAGAGCGGTCACATTGTGACCAATTTTCATGTGATTCAAAACGCCGATGGCGCGACTGTGCAATTGGCCGATGAATCGGTCTACGAGGCGAAAGTGGTCGGCGCCTCTCCCGAACAAGATCTCGCCGTGCTGAAAATTGAAGCTCCGGCTGAGAGTTTGCATCCCATTCCTGTTGGTACATCAGCTGATTTGAAAGTGGGTCAGACCGTCGTCGCACTGGGCTATCCATTAGGGCTCAATTTGACACTCACAAAAGGTGTGATCAGTGGACTCGATCAATTGCTGCCTCTGCAGGGAGGTTCAGAAATTCACAGAGCCATTCAGACTGACGCATCGATCAATCCAGGGAATTCGGGGGGGCCACTGTTGGATAGCGAAGGGCGTTTGATCGGCGTGAATACGGCCATCATTCTCGCCCCGGCCGGTTTCGGTTTTGCCATTCCCGTAGATACTGTGCGAGACGCCATCGAAAAAATGTCAAAAAATCCTCTGCAAACACTTCCGACATTGGGAATAATAATGACAGACTCTCTGGCGCATCTTGAAACGGGTGAGAGTCGACGATTGGGGGTTCAAGTGATGGCGGTGTTTCCCGGCGGTCCTGCCGATAAAGCCGGTATTCAAGGAATGGAGTTAATTCAATACGAGCAGGAGATCAGCGGTGACATTATTCTCGCCATTGAAGAAGAATTAATCGATCATCCCTCCAAAGTGAACCAAATACTCTCCCAATATCGCCCCGGAGATCAGGTGATTTTAACGATTTTTCGTCAGAATCAGCCGCTGGAAGTCCCCGTGATTCTCCAGTAGAGCCCAATTGGCGGGAAACGAAAAAAAACCGGTCTCGAAGGGGGTGCTATCTTGCGATATTCGATCGACTCATCGTAAGATGGAGAAGTTGATCGACAGGGCCACTGTTCATTGTGCAGAAATTGAGATGTTATTATGACCGAAATCACCTCAACGCGTGTGTATCAACAAGATGAAGTGACTGTCATTGAGCTGGGCGAGGAATACGAGAACCTCGATGAAGCGGTACTGATCGATCTTCGAAACCTCATTCTGAAAGCCGTTGATGAGGCCAATCCTCCGCTGGTCGTGCTGGATCTCTCTCACACAAAATTCTTTGGCTCTTCTTTTATCGAGTTGATCTTTCGGGCCTGGAATCGATTGCAGGCGAGAGACGGAGGCAAGTTTGTCCTGAGTGGGCTCATGCCATATTGTAAGGAAGTGATTGAAATCACGCACCTCGATCAACTTTGGACGCTCTACGGTTCGGTCGATGAAGCCATCGTCGGCATTAAATCGTAATTACGGCTCTGGTTGCAAGCGAATTGCCGCACTGGCGTAATGAGCGGTCAGCCCTTCTTTGTCGGTCATCAACTTGAGATCTTGGTCGGCTTCGGCCAGAGCCTCGCGGTTATAACCAATGATCGAAGATCGCTTGAGAAAATCAATCGAGCTGAGTCCGTTTGCGAACCGTGCGGTCCCTCCTGTTGGTAATACGTGAGAAGGCCCGGCAAGATAGTCGCCCAACGCGACGGGTGTGAAATGTCCCATGAATATCGCGCCGGCGTTCTGAACTTGTGCGAGCATCGATTCTGGATCATCCATCGAGATGTGCAAATGCTCGGGGGCGAGTAAATCAGTTAATCGCGCAGCTTCTTCTGCGTCGCGGGCGAGAATCAACGCGCCGTAGTCTTCGAGAGCACGACGGGCGAGGTCTCCCCGTTCGAGTTTTTCTAACTGGGATTCCAACGCCGCGTGAACTGCATCAATCAAAGGGGCGTGCCAAGTAATCAGCACGCCCGATCCGGGGCTGTGCTCGGCTTGTGAAATCAGGTCGGCGGCAATGTATTCAGGATTTGCAGTCTCATCGGCAAGCACAATCACTTCGCTCGGTCCGGCAATGCTGTCGATATCGACTTCACCGAAGACATGTTTCTTCGCAAGTGCCACAAACAGGTTTCCGGGACCAACAATTTTGTCGACCCGTTCGATTCCTTCAACACCATAAGCGAGAGCAGCCACCGCTTGGGCGCCCCCCACGCGATAAACTTCAGTCACACCGATTTCTTGGCACGCTGCCAACAGGTCAGTGTTATAACCACCAAATTCTGTCGGCGGGACGACGACCACAATTTCTGGGACGCCGGCCGTTTGTGCGGGAACGGCTGTCATCAATAACGTCGAAGGATACGCGGCGGCACCACCGGGAACACAAATCCCGATGCGCTTGAGAGGCAAGTATCGTTGCCGAAGATCGATCTCTCCGCCCTTCTCTCCGGCTTCGCGAATGATTTGTACGTTCTCAGGCAGGATTTCACTCTGAAAGAGAATGATGCTTTCTCGAATACGACGGATGGTTTCCAGATAGTCGTCATCGGCCGCCTCGTGTGCCGCATCGAGTTCCGCTGCTGTTACTCGCATTGTTTCGAGAGTGAGCTGTTTGCCGTCGAGTTTGGCCGAATAATCGAGGAGTGATTTCAGTCCACGTTCCTGCACATCCCTACAAATTCTTTCGACCACTTGCTGGGGCGATAATGGTTCGCCGAACAGTTCCATCGTACGTTGTTTGCCGGCTTCAGAGACGACATCTCCGCGAGGGCTCAATTTTTCACGCAGTTCCGCGAAGAGGTTTTCGGCGATGTCTTGCGTGCAGTCAATTTTTTTGATGGACAGGCTCATGGGAGTCTCTGAGAATATAGCGAAAACAAAAATATCAGAGACTTATTCTAGCAATCTCGACCACTCGCGGCGAGTAAGTTGTCGGTTATGTAAATGATCAGGGAAGGAGCATTTCAATCACTGCATAAAGCGGATTTTGTGACGAGTAAGTTTCAGGCTGAGTTGCCGTTTTCCGTGGTGTCTTATCCCAATCAAAAAAGCAAATAGTTGTGGTGCGTGGGTTGAACTCTCTTTTTGTTATCACAAACACCTTTTCTACTGTTTTTGCAGGATTTGGAAGCTTGACCGCCCTAATGGAATGATCGTTTTTGCTGACGATGAGATGGACTTGTTGAGTGTTGTCTGAATTGCTTGCTTTGTTTTGGCTAAATACGCTCAACTCTCCTCGGGCGTAAGGTCGGACTCCGATTAATTCGTAACAATCTTTTTTCTCTTCTTTAATTCGCCATTCGTACTTATCGGTGAGTTTGCTTAAAGCGGGATGAATTGCAAAATAAAGGTGTTCAAGGGCACTGTAATACTCATTCCCGGCAATCCCAAGGTGAGTTTCTTTTCTTGTCTCCCAGTCTATTTGTGAGATAGAGTTGTCTAATGACCAGATGAATTTCGAGGGTGCTGACTTTTCGAACTGATAGGGTGTACCACATCGATTGAGAATTTGAGAAACCGCGAGTGGAGATATTTCGGCTGGTAATATAGAGAATTCTCTCTTTTTCCGTCGGTCCCAGTGAATCCAAAACTCTGCACGACTCTCTTTTTCGAAAACATGGTCGTAGTGAAAAAGTCTACCTGAGATATGACAACTTTCTAGACCTTCGGGGGCAGTCTTCCAGCTCTCCAGAATCTTCGTCAGTCGAGGATCCTCCTTAGCATTTGACTTGGAGAGCAGAGTCATCGAGATCAGTATGACAAACAGCAGCATTGATGGGCGTCGCATACGGAACTCCTTTTCCAGCAGGATGACATCAATTGTCGTCGAACGCGAAATTCTGTCAACAACTATTCGCCTTCGGCAGTATTCGCTTCTGCGGCTTGGGCATTCTTTCGCTGGACCTCTTCTTCGATGTAATCGAATTCGTCCAATAATTCCCGCCGTCGTAAGGCGACTTGACGGTCAAATTCGGAGAGCGCGTCGAGGGCTTTGTCTTTCGACGTGACCAAACCGATGATGAGATATTGGGTGATCGCGAATCCAAAACAGACCCATCCGGCGGTATCGGGAACAATTGCACACAGAATAGCAAAAACCGGCGAGGAGCGATTGAGGTGCTGGCACACAAGTCCGCGTAGCATCGGCCAGGTATAGATTCTGAAGTGTTGCCAGATTGATTTTGATTTGTCGTATTTGATTTTCGGAGGGCCGGGATGGATGATCGAAAAGAGTTCTTGGTCGGGCATCATTTCGATCACGCTCATGGCAAGCAGTAGACGTGTTCCCATGAGAAAGGCAACCCAGAATGGTTCTTCTTGAAAATTGAATTCCGCAGATTTGGAAAATAGATCGGGCAGCCAATGGAAGAAAAACTCTTCCATGTTTCGAGTCGCGACGAGCAGAACCAAAGACCCACGGAACCATTGTTCCATATCTTTTTCGAGCTCGGCATCCAACTGTTGCAGGCGGATCACTTTGCGCATGAATAAGCGAAACAGCGGGATCGCGATCACGCCCACTAAAAAGCGGGTGACCGGTTTGGCTAGAATTCGAAAGAAGCTCCCCATTGAACTTTACCAGCGATGAAATATTTTACCAGGAAATCTGCTTCCAGAGTGATTCGAGCTTCTGACCTCGCGCGTGATTTAATTGCTTGACGAAGCCGATTCGTCCGCTCAAGTGTTCGCGAAAATTTGGAACGCCTTCGTGATTTTGGGAATCCGGCCCGAAACGGACGCAATTGAACAAGATTGCCTTCAGCCGATCAAACTCTTTTCGCGGATAATTGGTGTGCTTATTCACGACTACGCCGCAAATTTGCTGACGTTGATTGTTGCGAATCACTTTCCGTTTCTTATTCTGAACGACAAATCGCTCTTCCCGGATCACCTGTTGGACGAGCGGAATGAGTGTTTTCAGGCTTTTCATCAAATTATCGGGACCAGAAATGGTGATGTCGTCTGCATAACGGGTGTAGTTGGCTGCGAAGGATTTGGTCAAACCATGCAATCGTAAATCAAGTGAAAACGCAGAGAGATTTGCGAGAGCCGGTGATGTGGGTGCCCCTTGGGGTAAATGGGCCGAGAGATAGTCTCGTAAGCCTTTCGGTCCCTCTTGGGGGAATGGGATCGAACTGGGGATGGCGGTTGTCGTGAGCCGACCCAGCCAGATGGAGACCTCCCGGTTATAGCCCAGCCCACGAAAAATCGCGATGATCCGATTTCGTCGCACGGAGGGATAAAAGTTTTGGAGATCGTACTTAATGACGACTCGTTGACCGCAATGCGGTTTGGCATTGGTGAGGATCGAGCGATTTCGGGTGAACCCATGACAGCTTTGGTGGACGGGAACCTTGTTCAATATCTCGTGGAGAATTTGTCGTTGCACTTGTTTCAGGAGAGGTTTGGGAGATTCAATCAGTCGCTCTCCACCGCTCCGTTTTTGGACCCAATGATAGTGGTAGTGAGAGCTTTCGACAGAATCCGCTTTTTGCCCAGGTTCGAAAGCATGAGTCAACCAAGCCAATTGCCCTGGTTTGATGTTTAGCCAGTTTGCGAGTTCCTCAGGAGTGGTGAAGTTTGGTAAGCCTTCTTGGCTCAGAAACTGTTCATCTCCTCCCTCTCGCAAATCGACCCAAAGTCCCGTGCGAGGTTCTTTACGAGCAAAGAGGTAGGGCTTCTGATTTGATGTAGCGGCGTTCGGCAGCCTTGTTTTTTGAGAAGCATTCTGGAGGGGGACCAGTTTGGTTCTGCCGTCTCGAATTTGCTTTTGCTCATTGCTGCGAGAGGGACGCTGCGTGGGGGTGGAGTGTCCGAAGAAAAGTTGTTTGAGAAACTTCCAGAGGGGCATTGTTCGTCCGGTGGATTTGTAGATTTGACAATCGAAAACTCAATTGTAGCGGGAAAAAGTCGAGAAGTCAGTGGGAGAGAACATTTCCTCAATTCCCCAGACTACCAGGGTTCTTGCCGCTCAGGTTCCCCTTGTGGGGATTCTACTTATCCATTACTAATCTCTGCTCACACCTTATCCGATCGGTGAAGGTGAGTTAACGCCTTCGCCCGGTGAGCACGGACGCTCTCCGGGGAAGTCGTTCCCTTCCATATGAATCACTGAATCGACACTCGTCACGCCGGAAACGATCAGGAAGTCGTTTGCATGACATCTGGATTATCACCCACAATCGATAGTCGTCGCCTTTTCCGAATTTCTTCGGGGAAGTTGCGGATGTTCTGTCGTCTAATTTGCCTGGTTATCGGGCTTTGTCTGATCCTTTCAAGTGAGGTAATGGCGCAGCCAGGTGCACCTCCTCCGGGAGCCGGTGGGCCTTCGTTTGGTAATCAAGCAATGCCACGCCGACGCTATGCACTGGAAGAAACCGACGAGATTATCGGTGACGTGCGGTTTGAAGGTTTGCAAACCATTGTGCCGAAAGCACTCCTCGCAAAAGTCAATTCGCAGCCGGGTCGGTCACTCTCACCACGCCAGATTCGTGAAGATGTCCGAGAACTCTATAGCACTCGTTGGTTTTACAGTGTCGAACCGCGTGTGGAAGATTCTAATAAAGGACCGGTCGTCATTTTCCGTGTTCTCGAACGTCCTATCGTTCAACACGTTGAATTTCGTGGAAATGAGAAGTACGCCGACACCTACCTCGAAGCCTTGACGGGTTTGCGAAAAGGTAGCCCGTACGACGTTGCGTTGAATCTCGAAGCGGCACGCCGAATCGAGCAGGAATACCAAGGCTTGGGGTACAATGCGGTCCAAGTGAAGCTCTTGCGTGGTTCCAGTAAAACTGAGCGAGAAGTGGTTTTTCAGATCATTGAAGGTAAAAAGGTGACTGTCGCCGACATTAATTTTGTTGGCAATAACGATATTAGTTCTCGTGTTCTGAAAACCAAATTGCAGACCAAAACTCGAATCTTGAGATGGTTTGGTGGTAAGTACGATCCGTCTTCTCTGACCGATGATATGACGGCGATCAGATCGTATTACAACGCACTCGGTTACTTCGACGTCACGATTGATAAGTCTATTGAGTTTAAGGGATCTGAAAAAGAGAGTGTCTATGTGACCTACAGAGTCAATGAAGGCCCTCGATACCGAATACGAAATATCGAACTGAACGGTATGAATGTTCTCTCGGAAGGTGCGATTCGTCGCGAGCTGAAAACCTTGCCCGGAGATTATTTTACCACTCGTAATCTCAACGAAGATATTAGTGAAATTCGTGAGAAATACGGAGAAATGGGGCGTATCAACGCGACTGTTGAAGCGGTTCCCAAGTTCCTGGAAACTCCCGGCGTCATCGATTTAGAATTATTGGTGGACGAGGATGAAGTCTGGCGGATTCGCCGTGTGAATGTCCATATTGTTGGGAATGGTGGGCGTTCTGTCGCTCATACCAAAGAGTCGGTGGTGACGAACCCGATTACCCTGTATCCCGGTGATTTGGCGAACCCTTCTGAAATTCGTCGCAGTCGGGCTCGAGTCAATCGAGGTCAACTTTGGGAAGCCGGACCTGGTGGCGGGCCAGATATTAAGTTTCGTCCCGTGCCGATTGAAGAAACACGCTTGAGCCAGTCGCTCATGCAGCCCAATGGTGTCATTCGTGGTCAATCGATTGAAGAAACGTCTTACACAATCCCGTTATCGCAGATTCTGAGTGATGACTTCGCAGAGCCGAAAGTGATTCGTGGACAAAGTGACGACCCGAGCTACCCTTCGACGATTCGTGGTCAAAACTATGAGAATGGTATTGAACAACCGGGTAGCCTGTTGTGGGATAATTCTCCACAAGGTGATCCGTTCGGGCCGGCTCTCAATTCACCACCTCAGCCATTCGTACAGCCTTATCGGGAAGGTGATCTCGATGTGTATGTGCAAGAAGCACGAACTGGTCGCCTGATGTTTGGTGCCGGCGTGAATAGCGACTCGGGTGTGGTCGGAAACATTGTGCTCGATGAGCGAAACTTTGATTTATTCCGTCCTCCGACCAGTGTTGAAGACATTATTGAAGGTCGTGCGTTTCGTGGTGGTGGACAGACTTTCCGACTGGAAGCGGTTCCGGGAAGCCAAGTCAGCCGGTATTCAGCGAGTTGGACGAATCCTTATTTCCTCGACACAGATGTGAGTTTGGGGCTGAGCGGGTTTTACTATCAACGCTATCTCGAAGACTGGAATGAGCAGCGAACTGGTGGTCGAGTTAATCTCGGTTATCAATTCACACCGGAATGGTCGGGTGGCGTCGCGCTACGCTTGGAAGATGTGAGAGTCGATGATCCACGAGGAGCACCACCTCCAGATGATTTGTTGGATGTGGTTGGTTCAAACCTCTTATCGACAATTCGAGTGAATGCGACCTATGACAGTCGTGACTCATCGTTCCTTCCGAGTGAAGGTCACATCCTTTCTGCATCGTATGAACAAGGATTTGGCGACTTTAACTATCCACGTGTCGATTTGAGTGCCAGTAAATTCTTTACGACTTATAGCCGGATTGATGGTCAAGGTAAGCATATCTTGTCCTTCTCGGGTGACGTGGGTTGGACCGGCGATGACACGCCGATCTTTGAACGCTATTACGCAGGTGGATACTCGAGCTTCCGAGGATTTGACTTCCGAGGGGTTTCCCCGAATGAAAATGGAATTCAGGTTGGTGGTCAGTTCCAGGCTTTGGGATCTGTTCAATATCTAGTTCCCATCACTGCGGACGAAACATTTTCCCTCGTTGCGTTTTCTGACTTCGGTACTGTGGAACGCGATGTCGGTTTCAACTCTTTTCGCGCGACCGTCGGTGGTGGCGTTCGGTTGAAAATTCCCGCGATGGGACCAGTTCCTATGGCATTTGACTGGGCGATTCCCCTGCTCTCCGAGGATTTCGACGAAGAACAGTTGTTTGCCTTCTATGTCGGTATCACACGCTGATATCGATTGTCTGAGTGTGATGAATCTGGGTGGCTTTCTTGCTACGCTCTGTCTTTGATCGCGTCCTCGACAGGTGTAGCAATGCCGTTGATTCTTGAAGGTGTCGTCTCGACACAGAACGAAGATGGAAGCCCCAATATCTCTCCGATGGGGCCGATCGTTGATCGTGAATTGACGAAGTTTCAGTTTCGGCCGTTTCACACTTCACGGACGTACCAAAATTTGAAGCGAAACGGTGCTGGTGTTTTTCACGTCGTTGATGATGTCTTATTGCTGGCTCAAGCTGCCACCCATCAATTTTCGAACGCTCCCGAAACCACCCCGGCTGAAACGATTGAAGGCGTTCGGTTGCTCGATGCGTGTCGTTGGTATGAGTTTGAAGTCACATCGATTGACGATTCCTCAGAACGCACTTCGATTGAGACCCGAATCCTGCATGTAGGAGAAAATCGTCAAGTGTGGGGATTTAACAGGGCCAAACATGCCGTTCTGGAGCTAGCCGTTCTCTCGACGCGACTGTTTATGATCGATGGTGCAGAGATTGCACGGGAAGTCGATCGCTTGGCCACCATTGTCGATAAAACGGCCGGCGATCAAGAACGTGAGGCGTTTGATTTGCTTCGGGAATACATTGCCAACTATGATGGTGCCTCTCCTCAAAACTAACTGACAATTCTCATCCAACGACTGATCATCTCTCATCCCAATGAGTCATTCCCTCCAAATTCAAACCGGTTCGCGACTGCATTTCGGCCCGCTGACAAACGGCAGGCAAGGAGGTCGATTGTTTGGCGGAATTGGTATGATGATCGATTGGCCGCAGATCGATGTCTCATTCCGTTTGGCTGACGAAGACTCTGTCGATTGTCCTGATGCATTCTGCGAAAAAGTCATTCAGTCTCGTGACAACTATCGAAATAACGTCGCTGATACAAAATGTCCTGCCGTCAGTATTTGTGTTAAGGCCGATGCGGCATTACATTCGGGATTGGGAACGGGGACGCAGCTTGCGATGTCGATTGCTCATGGCCTCGACACTCTCTACGACGATCAGCATCCTTTGGAGCAGTTGGCGAGTTTTGTCGGTCGGGGGAAACGTTCTGCTTTGGGAGTTCACGGCTTTCAACGCGGTGGGTTTCTTGTCGATGGAGGTAAGCGACAACCGAATGACTTGGGAACTTTGGTCGCTCATCACACCATGAATGCGGATTGGCGGATTCTGCTGATCACTCCGCCGGATTCACAAGGTTTGTCTGGGACAGATGAAGAAGCGGCCTTCATGGAATTGGACCCGATGCCGTGGGAAGTCATCAGCCACTTGTGTCGTCTCGTTCTGCTGGAACTTCTTCCCGCGTTACAGGAAGCCGATTTTCCGGCATTCTCCCACGCGATTTACGAATACGGTGCGAAAGTGGGAGATTACTTCGCCCCCATTCAGGGTGGCCGTTATGCCGATCCCCGCATGGCGCAATTGGTCGATTGGTTAATGACTCGAAGCGTGCAGGGAGTCGGACAGAGTTCGTGGGGGCCGTCTTTGTTTGCTTTTTGTGAACACGAAGCACAAGCCAAACGAGTGGAACTCGAAATTCTTGATCGACCCGAATGGTCCGATTGTCGCGTGAAGACCGTCTCGCCCCTCAATGCCGGCGCGAAAATCACACCGGTTGCTTGACCTTGCTCAATCGGATAAATTTTTGTAGCTGAACTCGCAAGAGTTCAGAATGCTCAGCGTTGCCCTTTCGCCCGTCAGTAGCCGAACTCGCAAGAGTTCGGAACAGTCAACGCTACTCTCACGTTCGTCTGAATTCTTGCGAATCCAGCTACGTTTCGTCCAGCTTCAAGATCAAGATGCAAATCCCGATGAAGCTTCTAATAGATTTTCGAGATGCGACTGTTCACTTCGTGCAGGGCCTTCAGCAAGCGTGAACGCATCTTGTCGTCCAGCTTTGTGATTTCACGAGCGACAGAAGGTGAGAGTTCTTTCTCGAATCGTTCCAACGCAATGGTCAGCTTTTTGACCAACTGTTCGGCTTGTTCATGAGGAGGAACTTCTGTGGCAACGCCCTGCTCTTTTCCGGGAGCCGTGGTGCCACCTTGTTTGAACGGAGCGTAATCCTCACCACCTTGCGATTCCCGTGCGTGTGCGCCGACTGTTTCAGCCGGTTGACCCGCGGTGCGAAGCCGGTTTCCTTCACCGCCAGGAGTTGGCATGTCTGCCGGGTCTTTGACCAGCGTGTTTTCGAACGGAACATGGACGACCGACGGGTCGCCACCCCATTCGCTGTATTGTTGGTCGACCGCATCTTCGGTCAGGTCTTCTCCCTGGACGGCGCGACGCCAAGCACGCATCTCGGCGACGGTGGCATCGTTATCTTCGGCCCATTGCAGGCACTCGGGGGCATCATCCCAGTTCAGGCCGACGTAAAAGTGTGACCATTTGAGCGACGCGTATTCTGTGTAGACATCGCCAAAAGTTTCCCACACGCGACGACGTTGAAAAACCTGATCGGGAGTGAGTCCGATTTCTGTGGCGAAATCGGCATCCGTACGACCTTTGGCGTATTTTTTCGTCCACTTTGCCGCACATTCACCGACAACCCAATTGCAGGAACTGACGGCCGTTTGAGCGGTCAGGATCAGTTGTTCTTCAGTTTCGTTGATAGTGCCGTTTGAATCAGTCATAGATGAACCAGTGATGGATAAATTGTGTCGGGATTCAGAGTCAGAAAGCGTGTTTCGACCCGAAAGCGGTTGGAATCCCTGATGCTACTGTGAGCGGGGCTGTGAATCCACGCTCGCTGGTGAATTTTTCCTGATCGACGTGAGAACGGGCGGTTCGGGTGATAACCGGTAAAGATTGCCCGTGTTTCCTGTCCTTTGTCACCTTTCTGTTTTCCAGATTCTTGAATGACTGGGAGGGAAAAGCTAAGATTACGAGATCGGAGAGTGCGGGGAGCGGTTGAAAAACGGGAATTTTTCAATTCTCCAACATCTTGACAGAAAAAGACTTCAGAAGAATGTCCGAATATCCGATCAATTCGGTATAACCCGTAAGGGAGTTAGAGGGCGCCGTGGCCAAGTGGCTAAGGCAACGGATTGCAAATCCGTCATTCCCCGGTTCGAATCCGGGCGGCGCCTCTTTTGGAGAGACAAGTAAGTCTGAAAACAGACAAACGATGAATTCGAAACCGCACCGAGCATCATTGTTCGCGTGCGGTTTTTTCGTGCGCGGTCTTAAGCACTTAGATCTCAGGGGAGGGAACTGTTTTCGTGTTCTGTCCAGTCTGTGACTCAAAGACTTGTGCATATTTTGCTGCGACGACAGGGCCCGAAAACCGCCTTCGGAGCTCGTCTCGCTTTTCTTGTGCAACCGTTTGATACTCTTTCAAGTTTCTCAAGAACTCAACGAAGCTATCTTGGAAGTTCTCGAAAGTTGTTGGGTGGGGATGACGAGCGTGCAACTCGTACCGGCGGAAGTTTCAGTGATTTCAAATAAGATGTCAGCCGTGACATGCGGGTTGACTCGTTGCGAGAGAAATAGGATTCAGATCAAATCAGCTTAGTAAGCACCTTATCAATCTAGTCTGCTCAGGTCGAGTCCTTCTATTTGGAGCTAATTGAACTTTCCTTTAAAATCAGTTGCAACTTGACGCTTATCTTTCGACAATCAACGCCTCCCAAATTTTCTGACACGATACACCTACTGGAGTCCCACCCATGTTGCACAAGCCCGCCAGAATTGCCCTCCTTATTGCGATGGCTGTTTCCTTCGTCGGAACCACCGTTCAGGCTCACGACCCGGCTGAAGAGATGGCGAAGGCCGCCAAGCTGTTCCTCAAGTCGCTCGACAAAGAGCAAACTGCGGCAGCTCACTTTGAGTGGAAAGACGACAAACGCGAAGGTTGGTACTTCGTGCCGGACAAATTCATCAAGCCCGCCGGCAAACGCTTCGGCTTGCCATTGACTCAAATGAACGGTGCTCAGAAAGCACTCGCGACCAGTTTGGTCTCCTCGGCACTCAGCCACAAAGGCTTCATGCAGGTACAAACCGTGTTGAGTCTCGAACAGATTCTGCACGAGATGGAAGACAAGAATCCGATCCGTAACCCGGCTTTGTATTACGTCTCGATCTTTGGTGAGCCGTCCGCTAAGGGAACATGGTCATGGCGTTACGAAGGACATCATCTCTCGATCAACATTACGATTGTCAAAGGGAAGTTGTTGTCGGTGACGCCTTCATTTTTCGGCTCGAACCCGGCGATGGTCAAAGAAGGAGCGTTCAAAGGCTTCAAAGCATTGGCCGAGGAAGAAGATCTGGCTCGTGAACTGGTGAAATCGTTATCGGCTGAGCAACAGAAAAAAGCGATCATCGCGGCAGAAGCCCCCAAAGACATTTTCACCGCTCAGGATCGTAAAGTCGATCAGGGGTTGTTCACGCCGACCAAGGGAATCAGTCAGGACGAACTGAATGCCGACCAGCAAAAGTTGCTGAACGATCTGATCAAAGTGTATGCGACCAAGTATCGTCTGGAAATTGTGAAGCAGATGGAAGAGAAGAAGAATCTGTTGACTGCCAAGGATGTCCACTTTGCCTGGATGGGTGGGACCGAGCCGGGTGACGGTCATTACTACCGCATTCAGACTCCGATCTTCTTGTTTGAATACGATTGCACGCAGAACGAAGCGAATCACGTTCATGCGGTTTGGCGTGACTTCGACGGCGACTTCGGTGCCGATCTTCTTCGCATGCACTACGAAGCCGATCACAAAAAATGATTGTGTGATTCGGATCGCTTAGGAGTGATGAGGATGGCCCGAACGCACCCCTTGAGCTTGCGCTCAAGGGGTGCGTTCTGACTTTGCGTCAGTTTTCTTTTGAGATCAAATCTCCCAGCCTTTGCGGTATTCCTTACTGACAAACTGATTCAATTCCGGTTTGTTGGTGACCTTCATCTCGGTAGAGTCCCAGTGTAAGCGTTCGCCGGGAGCGCGAAGTGCCAGAACACCCAGCAATACCGTTTCGGTCATGGGGCCAGCGTAGCCGAAGTGGCAAACGGTCTCCCCTTCTCCACGGCAAGCATCAAACCACTCTTCGTAATGGCCCCGCGAACGTGCGATGGTTTTGGGGATCGCTTGTGCCGCTTCGCGGAGTTCAACGGGAATCACTTGTGGCTTCCCACCGTGCGAACTGTGATACATCTTCCCTTTGCTACCGATGTAGAGCGCACCGTTCGAGGGGAGCGATTCGTTGGCGGGCATTTCATCGGGAGTGGCCGGCATCAACCCGCCGTCGTACCAGGTCATTTTGACGGGTGGGAGATCTCCACGTGCCGGGAAGTTGTAGTGAATCATCGAAGCTTTTGGATAAGTCTCGAAGTTCCATTTATTTTTTTCCAATCGCGAGCCTTCAATGGTGTTTCGGGCTTCGACGGTGTCGGGCGCTCCCAGATTGAGTGCCCAATAAGGATGGTCGATGATGTGACAGCCCATGTCGCCCAATGCTCCCGTGCCGAAGTCCCACCAGCCACGCCATTTGAAGGGGACGTAATCAGAATGGTAAGCACGGTCGGCAGCCGGTCCGAGCCATAAATCCCAATCGAGTTCCGAAGGTACTGATGGAGTGTCGGTCGCTTTGCTCACTCCCTGTGGCCACCAGCCACCAGGACGATCCGACCAAACATGCACTTCGGTCACATCGCCGATGAGTCCTGATTGAATCCATTCGTTGGTGAGTCGTGCTCCTTCGGCACCGTGTCCCTGGTTTCCCATTTGGGTGACGACGCCCGCCTTCTCGGCGGCGCGTGTCAAGACACGCGCTTCGTGCAATGTGTGCGTCATCGGTTTCTGGCAATAGACGTGCTTGCCCATGTTGATCGCCATCAAAGACGCCGGGGCGTGGATGTGGTCCGGTGTGCCGACCGTGACGGCATCGATATTCTTCTCTTCTTGTTCGAGCAGGATGCGGAAATCTTTGTAGCGAGTCGCTTTGGGGAATTTGTTGTAGGTTCCCGCAGCGCGTCGATCATCGACATCACACAGCGCGACAATGTTGGCACCATTGCCGGCATGCCTGTTGATGTCTCCTCCGCCCATCCCGCCAGCTCCGATACCGGCAACATTGATCGTTTCACTGGGAGCAAGGTAACCCATGCCGAGAACGTGTCGCGGGACGATGGTTGCCGCCATTGATGCGGCAAAGGTACTACCTAGAAACATACGCCTTGATTCTATCTGCTTTTTACCGGAATCGTCAGAGGTTTGGACGCTAGAAGTCATCGATATGCTCCGAAATCTGAAGGTGTAATAAGAATTGTAATTTGTTTCACCGACTGACAGATGGAGGTGAGTACAATGAAGGCACCTATCATGTCCCACATCGCTTTCTCAAGTAAAGGATTTTTTATGAGACTCTTCCAGACATGTCTGTTTCTCGCGACTTTTGCACTGCTGACAAATGTTTCACACGCTGATGAGGTCAAGCAAGGCGATAAAGCTCCCGACTTCAAAGCGTCCAACATCGAGGGCGAAACGGTCAAATTGTCCGACTGGGTGGGGGAGAAAAAGATGGTTGTGGTCTTCAGTCGTGCGCATTGGTGTCCATTTTTTATGAGGCAATTGAAAGAACTTTCCAATCATTATGAAGACATTTCTAAAGCGGGTGGCGAGGTGATAGTCGTTTTTCGAGAGGACAAAGATGGCGCCGAAGGGCTGAAGAAATCCCAGAAAACGGGCGCAACCAAGTTTCCTTTGTTACTTGATCTGGGAGCGAAAGAGATTGCCGATTACAGTACGACCGGCTATACGACATATATCATCGGTAAGGATGGAACTGTCGAAAACATTTTGGCGGGGAAGAAATCCAAACGCCCTTCCGCTCACGCCATTATTGAAGCTGTGAAGAAATAATCCGCATCTGGATTCTCTATTCTGACTTGGTTACCCTCACTCAGAGACATGTTCTGTCTCTGAGTGTTTTTTCTTGCGCTGAAGAAAGTGTGTGATAATGCGAATCTCCAAGTGGTTAGCTGCGAGTCTGATTCTGCTGGCCTCAAATCTCACTGGAGAGGCGGCTCCACCCAATGTTGTGCTGATGTTGGCCGATGATCTTGGTTATGGCGACCTGAGTTGTTACGGCAGTCCCAACACTCACACTCCGAATTTGGATGAGCTGGCGTCGCAAGGAATTCGTTTCACTGATTTCTACGCGGCATGTGCCGTTTGTTCGCCATCTCGGGGAGCTACCATGACGGGGCGATTTTCCGTCCGGGCCGGTATCTATAGCTGGATTCATACGTCTCACGAAATGCATTTGCGCACAGAAGAAACGACCATCGCGGAACTCGTCAAGGATCAGGGTTATGCGACCGCTCATATCGGCAAATGGCATTTAGGGTACGATCTCGAAAAAGGTTCAGGAGACAAGCCGAATCCCGGAGATCATGGTTTTGATTACTGGATGGCGACCGGGAACAACGCAACGCCGTCACATCGAAATCCCAATAACTTTGTCCTGAATGGAATGGCTCTCGGAGAAGTCGAAGGCTATTCGTGCCAGATTGTTGCCGACAAAGCGATTGACTGGCTACAAACAAAGCGAGACAAGTCGGCTCCGTTTTTTCTGAATGTCTGGTTTCATGAACCGCATGCCAAAGTCGCCGCTCCTCCCGAATTGGCCGAGCGACACAAAGGGAAAAAGAATCCGCAGTATTTCGGTTGCATCGAGAATATGGACATCGCCGTCGGTCGATTGATGAAGACCCTCGAAGAAATGGGGGCCGCCGACAATACTCTGGTCATCTTTACGTCCGATAACGGCAGTTACATGGCGGGGAGTAATGGCAATCTCAAGGGACGCAAAACGCAATTGTGGGAAGGTGGGATTCGTGAGCCGGGTATCATCCGCTGGCCGGGACACATCAAGCCGGGGCAAGTGACCGACACACCGGCGGGACTCGTCGATTTGTTACCAACCATTTGCGAAGCGACCGGTGCCAAGCTTCCCACAGATCGCATACTGGACGGCGTTCCATTACAGCCGTTGTTTACCGGCGAAAAACTGGTGCGCGAGAAGCCGCTGTACTGGTTCTACAATCCCTCACGTCCTGTCTGTGTGATTCGTGATGGCGATTACTGTCTGATTGCTGACCCGGAGATTGATCTCCCAAAACAGAATATGTTCAAAGAAGAATTCATTGGAGACATCAAGAAAACCGGACTGCTGAACTTTCGACTTTATCATCTGCGCAACGATCCCGGACAGGAGCACGATCTTGCCAGTCAAGAGCCAGATCGACTTGAGAAGATGAAACGGCAAATGCTCGATTTGCATCGTGAAGTTGTTGCCGAAGCGTACGATTTTCGTCAGGATATGAAGAAAAAGTAAGGAGTCGAAGACACTCGTAATTCCAGGAGCTTTCATGCACTCACTCACTCCGTCCTCTGCGTTACGTTCATCACGATTAACATGTTTATTTCGAATAGTGATGGGATTGGCATTGTTGTTAATTCCGTCTTTAAACCTGTTTGCATCCATCATTCGTGTCCCACAGGATCAAAAAACGATTCAAGCGGGAATTGATATTGCTTTACCGGGAGATTTGGTGATTGTCTCTCCGGGAACGTATCGCGAACGCCTGCGATTGAATCCCGGTGTGATTGTCCAAAGTGCAGGAGATGATTCTCTCGGCAAATTCGGATTACTGCGGGCTGAAAAAACTACCATCGATGGAGCTTTTCAAGATGCGGAAGGTCCTGGTGTCACCATGGCTGAAGGGTCGACGATTGATGGTTTTTCTGTGACGGGCGTCGGAATCTACGATGACGAAGAATGGAAGAAGCATTATGCCACTCGTGGGAGTGAACAAGGATATGAAGAAATTGGTACACCGGGCATCGCCGGGATCAGTGTGGTCGGCATTAGTGATTGCAGTGTGAAGAACAATATCGTACATCATATCGGATATTCGGGGATCGCCGTCATGGGGCAAACCGGTATGCGGGTCTCTCCTCACATCTACCGCAACGTGACTTATCGAAACATGGGAGGTGGCATTGGTTCGATGAAGAAGTCGACCGCCCGCATCGAGGAAAATCGATGTTTCGAAAATTTCTATGCAGGGATCGGGCATGACGATGCGAGTCCGCTCGTCATCAATAATATCTGCTATCACAATATTCGCGCCGGTATCGGGATCAGCGAAGGTGCTCAGCCCTTTGTTCGTGGTAACAAATGCTATGAAAACCGTCGAGCAGGAATTGGTGTGAGGACGGGTGAAGAGACGCGGCCGATCATTGAGAAAAACGAATGTTACGATAACGATATGGCGGGAATCGGTGCCAGCGATGAGTCTTCACCATTGATACGCAGCAATCGCTGTTACCGAAATCAAATGGTCGGAATCGGGGCCGATACTCACGCTACTCCGACCATCATCGGAAACGAATGCTTCGAGAATCGGCTTGTCGGGATTGGGCAACAAAATGGTGCTCAGACAATCCTGATTGGAAACCATTGCCACCATAATCTTGTTGGAGGAATCGGCTTAGAGGCAACTGATTCGGGAACTGCGAAGTTACTCCAGAATCGCGTGTCTGAGAACGGAAAGATTGCAGTCGGTATCAACGCGGGTTGGACCGTTTTTCTTTCGTAATACTCTGACAAATAAAGAAGGGCTTCCACCCGTCGTTATGGTCCATAAGGGAGCGAAAGCATCTTTTTTCGATAACGTGATCAAAGGGGGTGGTGTGGCAGGAATCCGGGTCGCCGGACACGCATATATTCACGACAATACATTTCAGGGGACATCTCTGCGCAAAGTAGGGCCGCCCAATTATGGTGTCTGGGCGCTTCCAGGTTCAAAAGTCACACTCTCCGAAAATCAGTTCGACATGTGGCGACACGCATTGTTAGCCACTGAATCCACTGTGACGGCCAACGGCAATAAAGTCTCCAACTTCCATCAAACCGCGATTGTGGTCCAGAAGCCGATTGTTCCTCCAAACCTCTTCGGTAATCGTGCAAAATCCGATCAGCCGAACTCCAATGTTGTCGTGTTTGACGGTGAACCGGGCATCGTGGAGGACAATCAGATCGAAAGGAACGAAGAATAATTCAGTGACAGAGTCACTTCTTCGTACCCATTACGTTCACGCCGCTCCCGATGAGCAAATTCCATTCATAGGCACAGCGATAGAGGAATCCTTTTTTTTCTGGCGGCAAGATTATCAAATCGGCAAATCCGGCGTCGAGAAACCATGATGAGAGTTCTTCAACGGTGTGATGGTGTTGATATTCGGGAGCGTACCAGTCGAAGGTGTCGCAGATACGATTTTCTTCATTCGGATGCGCGCTGAAGTTCACGAACTTGTTGAGTGTTTTGTTGAGAAGGGGCAAGCCGCCCAGTTTGGCTCCGCGTTGGGACCACTGTTCCAGTTTCTCGGTGGACCAGTTTGTTGTCCTTTTACGGAGACGATTGTTAATCGCTTCTTGCCACCACTGATTTTTGCGGTACAGCCAAACGGCATATTTGCCGCCCGGCTTGACCATCTTGGAGACGGCGTCGAACACGGCCTTCGTCTTTTTATCGTGGTGCATGACGCCAATGGATAAGACGTAATCGAACGATTGATGTTGTAGAGGTAGATGCTTCAAATCGGCTTGCAAGAAATGGACGCGATCCAGATGGCCGCAGAGCTTCTCTGCTTTTTCGACGGCTGACGAATGATCGGCTCCGATGACAATCGCGCCCGCTTCGCCACAGATTTTGGAATACCGCCCTCCCCCGCAACCGGCATCCAGAACTCGTTTGCCCTTCATCTCTTTCAATGAGAAACCGGTTTTGGCTTCAAAGGTGGCGCGGTCTTCATCCTCGTGGGCCACTTCGTATTTATTCCATTGGAGCCCAAAAGATTCGAGGTGTTCGTCCGACACGAACCGTGGAATACCCTCAAGAACTTTCCCTAGCGGTTGTCCTCGCGATGTCTGAAATTTGTCTTCGGCGATATATAATGGATTGCCGTTCTCCGGCTCGCGCAGAGTGGAAGTCAAATCCTTATGAAGTCGTGTCATTCTGAGCGTCTTCGATGGTGTCTCTTAAAACTCGATTTCCATGAGATCGATAGCGACTTCGGTGTGAGGGAAGATTTCGCGGATCGTGGAAAGATTGAGCGGGTCGTCTCCCTCCAGTGTCGGATCGAGATGGGTCAGAATCAAGCGACCCACCCCGGCTTCTTTCGCCATTTTGGCGACTGGTGATGGGGTGCTATGCCCTGTTTTCTTTGCGAAATTCTCGTGGCCTTCCGGGAAATTACACTCATGAATCAGCAGATCCACTCCTTGCACGAATTCTACGGAACTTCCGTTACAGTGCGTATCGGTCAAGTAGGCGAAAGATCGGTCTGGCCAATCGACACGGAATCCGAGGGAACCTCCCGGATGTTCTTGCACGTTGTGAGTTAAACGACCTCCCTGTGCGACTTCTAAAGATTCAGGGATTGTCTCGAATTTGTAATCGGGCAGGATCGGGAACACATCATCACTGAAGAGATGCTGACGGACGGCGTTCAGTGTCTTGTCGTTGCTGTAAATCGTTGCTGAGGAGACATCGCCTTGAATCAGAGTTGGCAAGAAAAACGTGAGACCACAGATGTGATCGAGGTGTGCGTGAGACAGGACAATTTGCACGTTCTCGGTCTGCAAAAGTTTGGGGACACGAAAAAAACTGGTCCCCGCATCGAAGATGAGGCCGAGTTCGGGAAGCATGAGGCAGGTGGTATGTCGGGCGTTGTTGGGATGGTAACCACCGGTGCCGAGCAGGATTAGTTTCATGATACGACCGTCTGTTTTCGAGTGTTCCGCCTCGTCTGTATCTTAGATGGAGAAGCTGGGGAACGAAAGCAGAAAGCCGGGATTATGAGCACAAAAGGCTGATCTCTGCCGACTACATGTTTTGTCATAGCCCATGTGCGCGAGCACATGGGATGGGTACGTGTCAGGGATTTCTCGCATCCCTCGTGCTGGCGTCCGAGGGCTATTAAGCTCTCTCATATCAGGTTACTTCATGGATCTAGGCGTTCATTTGTCGCATCACGGAATCGGTTGGCACAATTCAACTTCAAACCATGGCAGACGAATTCCGTCGACGAGTTCCACCTTTTTGATTTTCACGACTGGGTGTTCGGTGATGATGCGTTCGATGGTGTCGGCCGTCCAGCCAGGCCTTTCGACATTTTCACGAAGTTCCCGGTCGCGTTGATCGAGGTTGGCTTGCGGCACACGCAGAATGCGGATCTTGTCGCCGACATGAAGCTGATTTCGGTCCGGCATCACATCTCGCATTCACACATACAGTTTCTGTTTGGTCATGGCCTATGTGCGCGGGTTGAGGATCTCCACACACCAGAGGAATTTAGGGAAATCTTCACTGTTGTGCATGAATTGGGGTGACTCTTCCGTTGAGAGAATCGTTTCCCGAAGAGTAAGTAAAAAAAGACCTTTGCTCATATTTGATGTATTGGATTTATTCTATGAATTCTTTGAAGATTTCTCGGCACATCTGGTTGTTTCGTTGTTTGAGTCTTTTGCTGTTTCTGGTTGCTTTGAGTGATTTGACAACAATTTCATGGGGACGAAGTAGTCTCTGTCCTATTTGTGATGGTGAACTGTTT
Organism: Planctomycetaceae bacterium; assembly: GCA_029243145.1. Lineage (GTDB taxonomy): Bacteria > Planctomycetota > Planctomycetia > Planctomycetales > Planctomycetaceae > JABURQ01. The sequence continues at coordinate 24,058 of JAQWSQ010000060.1, forward strand.
GAATGTCGCGAAAATGCAGGTGAGCGTTTGGAACATGCAAATCGAATTTGCAACAGCAGCTCCTCTTATGCCGAGTTTCAAACCTGTCATGAGCATTCTCTCGAAGAAGATCGGCGCCGTCGAAGTGCCTGTTCAGATCAATGGTGGTTCTGCACGGAATGTCTTTGCAGTTTCTGATGTTTTGATATCAAAAAAACCGCGGGCGGAAATCTCTTTCCACTCGCGGTTTTTGTCGTTGATCATAGCCCATGTGCGCAAGAACATGGTATGGGTGTGTGTTAGGGATTGTTCACATCCCTCGTGCTTGCGCCCGAGGGCTATAAAGCCCCTACGTTAAATTGCGTTCGCGGATCCAATCGGTGTGGAAGGTCTCGCCGCGTTCTTTGTCGGTTCGCTCGTAAGTGTGAGCGCCGAAGTAATCGCGCTGAGCTTGCAACAGATTCGCCGGCAAGCGATCTCGACGGTAGCCGTCGTAGTAGGTCAATGCGGCACTGAAGCCGGGAACCGGAATGCCGTTATTCACGGCTGCCGAGACGACCCGACGCCAGCTTGGTTGAGCTTTGTCGATGGCTTGCTTGAAGAAGTCGTCGAGCAACAGGTTTTCGAGGCTTGGGTTTTTATCAAAGGCGGCTTTAATGTCACCGAGGAAGGCAGAGCGAATGATACATCCACCACGCCATAACAAAGCGATGTGGCCGTTTTCGAGGTTCCAACCGAACTCTTCGGCGGCAGCGTCGAGTTGCACATAACCTTGTGCATAGCTGACAAGTTTGGAGGCATAGAGCGCCCATTTGACATCGTCGATGAACTGCTGCTTGTCACCATCAAATTTGACTTCCGGGCCTTCCAAGACTTCCGATGCTCGAACCCGAGCATCTTTTTGACCTGAAAGACAGCGAGCGTAAACAGCTTCGGTGATGAGGGTCGTTGGCACACCCAGGTCGAGAGCGTGTTGTCCCATCCACTTACCGGTCCCTTTTTGCTTAGCCGTGTCGAGGATCATATCGACGAGGTCGTTGCCGGTTTCTTTGTCTTTGACGGTGAAAATGTCACGAGTGATTTCGATCAGATAACTGTCGAGTTCGGTTTCGTTCCACTGTTTGAAGACATGATACAGTTCGTCGTTCGTCAGGCCCAGCATATGTTTCAACATGAAGTAGGCTTCGCAGATGAGCTGCATGTCGCCGTACTCGATACCGTTGTGGACCATTTTGACGTAGTGACCGGCACCATCTTCACCGACCCAATCACAACACGGTGTGCCATCTTCAACTTTGGCAGAGATCGATTGCAGGATGTCTTTGACGTGCGGCCAGGCTTCTTTGTGTCCACCGGGCATGATGGACGGGCCTTTGAGGGCTCCTTCTTCACCACCGGAGACTCCGGTGCCGATGAACAGGAAGCCAGCCTCACGCAGTTCTTTCGAACGACGATTGGTATCGACGAAGTCGGAGTTACCACCATCAATGATGATGTCGCCCGGTTCGAGCAATGTTTTCAGTTCTTCGATGACGGCATCGACGGGGCCGCCGGCTTTGACCATGATCATCACACGGCGGGGACGTTTGAGGTTGGCGACGAGTTCTTTGAGTTCGTGGTAGCCACCGATACGGTCGGCAGTTCCTTCCCAGACTTTATCGACGGGTTCGTCTTTGAGGCCGTCCACGAATCCATCGGTGGTGGCTGCGGTACGGTTAAACACACCGATGGAGAATCCATGATTGGCGATGTTGAGAACGAGATTCTGGCCCATAACGGCCAGTCCGACGAGTCCAATATCGTGTTGGGACATTTCAGCTTCCGGTTGGTTTCGAGTGTGGAAAATTAATCATGGAGGATGTTCCTCCCTCTGTTTTCAGGGTGAAAGTATAAAGATCCTGGCGGGAAAGTTGAAGCGAACGAAAAGAGAGGCATTTTACAACTCGCGAGGAGATTCCGCTTTCGCTAGGATGCTCGAATATCCTGTTAACTGAGAGTTTTGATGGCATCCACGAATAAACAGAGCCTCGACCAAAACGCCCCTGTAAAACGGTCGTTACGCGTTTGTTTTGTCGTATTGGATGCGTATCCCGCAATTGAATCACGTGCGGTGGGTGGGATTGGCGGGATCGAAACCCGTTCCTGGATGTTGGCGAGGACGTTGTCTCAGCGGCCAGATTTCGATGTTTCGTTCATGATCCGCACTTCGGAAAAGATTCTGAAGTCCGAATACCACGGCGTGAATATATTGCCCGTTTACGATCGGTTCGCGGAAATTCGCAATACTGTCTCACTTTCAGTGAAGCGAAAGCGAGGATTTCCGTGGCTGAGTTTCAAGGAGTCTCGGATTGAATTGCTTTGGCAATTGCCGTTGTTGGCAATTTATGAACCTTTTCGACCTGTCTTACATTCAAAAACGGGTCCTTCTCAACCTGTCAAATTGTTCACGGAGATCAATGCGGATGTTTTGGTCTGCTTTGGTGTGAATGTCGTGAGTGCCGCTGTCATTTCTTCTGGCAAAGCCGTTGGGAAGAAATCAGTTCTGTTCATCGCCAGCGACATCGATCTCGATGAGCGATACACGGCTGAATCGGATTATGTGAATATCTACCACAGTCCTGGGAGGGCTTGTCATTATGCTGTTAAGAATGCGGACCAGGTCATCGTGCAGACTCCAGAGCAACTGAAGATGCTCAAAGACAATTTTGGGCGGACGGGAGAGTTGATCGGGAATCCCATCGATCTCGAAGAGTGGGACTCTCGATTGGCATCTTCAAAGTTGCCTGCAGAGGTCGAGGGGCTAGACAACTATCTTTTGTGGGTGGGACGTGCAGAGCGAAATCAGAAGCAGCCTCAGTTGATGCCTGAATTAGCCCGTTTGTGTCCTGATCACACTTTTTTGATGATCATGAATCATCGCGACGAGCAGCTCGCAGCAGAGGTCCATCAATCAGCACCGGATAACTTGAAAATTATTGATCGTGTCCCCTTTGCCGACATGCCGGCCATTTATCGACACTCGACGGCTTTGGTGAATACCTCGGATTCAGAAGGATTCCCCAATACGTTTCTGCAAGCGGCAGCATCACGGATCCCGATTGTGTCATTGAAAGTGTGTGAGAACTTTCTTAAAGCATCAAAAACGGGAGTCTGTGCTCAGGGTTCAATGGAGCAATTAGGAGGCTTCATTCAGGAAATGTCGCTAGGCAAGCCCAATAGCAATGCGGATTCGGCGTTAGAATACATTCGTCAACATCACGATTTACGACACTCCGTTTCACGAGTTGCCGACCTCTTGAGACATCTTTGAACTCTCAGACAACTTCCGGGGGATGGGCGTTTTCTTTTCTTCTGGCAATCATGATTGTGTTGGGAGACAGCCAGCGTGTATTGGGGAGGATTCGTGCTGCTCGCATCGAGAGAGAATAAAGTTTAAAGACCACTTTATAGAACCAGAGTGGCCATCTCTCCAGTTTGTGTTGAAAGAAATTGGAGGGAGAGAGGTTAAAACGACTGATATATCCGCCGGTCACAAATTCCAATTCAGGGATTTGATCGCAGGCACGTTTGAGATCCCGATACGACATGTGGTTATGCGCGTCGTAAACTTTTCGATCAATGCGTTTGAGGAGGGCGCCATTCAGGCCGGCGTGATTAGGGATTACGATCACAACAAGCCCTCCCGGTTTCGTGAGTTCTGCATGAGATCGGATTGCAGGTAGAACGTCGACAAAATGTTCGACCAAGCCCGCGCTGAAAACAATGTCGGAAGGACCTTCGGGAGGATCGAATTCCAAGAAATCGGCGTGATAGATTTTTGTGGGAATTTGATGCGACTCTAATGCCTTCTGTGTGAGTTGGCAGGCGGGGCCAACATATTCAACTCCTTCGACTTGATAGCCAAAGTGGGTGTGGAAATACCACAAGAAACGTCCGGGATGGCAGCCGAGTTCCAGGACGCGAAGGTCTGGATGATCGGGGAGATGCTGTTTGAGGAACTGATGCAGGTCACGGTATTCGAGATCGTTGATATCGATTATGAGATTGGGAATCTCTGCCTCGCCGATCTTCCAAAAATCTTCCTGCCAGTATTCGGCCGAGGTGAGAGTGTTGTCGTTTTTCGAGTCTGTCATGGGGCACATCTTAATACATCTATGATTTGAATGACTCTTGATATTGATAGATGCTTTGGGGATTTATGAGAGTTCATGAATTGTTAGCTCTGACATTCTTTGAATCTTATCTAGTCGCCGTTCGAGCACCATGACTAATTGATGAGCGGCTAAATGATGACCGATTGGACGACAACCGTACCTCGAAAATTTATGGACTGATTTCGCAAGCACTTTACGCATAATACTGTCGAGACACTAAGCAATTATCATGATGTGATATTGTGTATGCAATCAATGCGTGAGCTATCTTCCATGGTGTCAATGCTTTCGGATGTTTATGAATGATTATCGAACAGATGGCGCGGTGTTTGCTTTTCAGGAATAAAGTTATTGCCAGAGTGCTCTTGGCGATAGAATGGATTTCATTCTTCATCCAATTTCTATGGGGGCTTTGCCATGAGGAGTCATCGTCAGGGTTTCACACTGATCGAACTTCTGGTCGTGATTGCGATCATTGCCGTCTTGGTTGCATTATTGCTGCCTGCTGTACAACAAGCTCGCGAAGCCGCTCGCCGTTCCACTTGCAAGAGCAAGCTGAAACAACTCGGCTTGGCAATGCACAACTATCACGATACTCACACCCTCTTTGTGCCTAGTGCCGTCAGTTTAGGCTGGTGTCGATTGAGTGGTCCGGGATTACCGAACATCCAGAACAAAAATGGATTGGCTTTGTTACTGCCGTACGTGGATCAGGCACCCATCTATAACCAACTGAATCAATCGGCCGCCCATTCAGATCAGGATACGGGTTTTTGCTGCGGATACACGGGGAACACCGATGGTGTCCTCGGGATTGATTTCATTCCTAATGCGAGATTGATGGGTACGTTCCTCGATATCTTTTCTTGTCCGTCAGATAATGGTCGTCAGGTCGAAACCGGCTCGGCGTATGGACCGGCTCCCGGATTGAATGGGGCGATGACCAATTACGATTTTAGTTCCAGTCGAAGTGTCTTGGGCGATTGTGATTATTGGCAAAAACAATCAACGGCAGTCCGGTTTATCGTCGGGCACAACAGCAATTCTAAAATGGGTTCTGTGACAGATGGAACCTCTAACACAATCATGTTCGCTGAGACAACCCGTGAAATCGCCAATGGTGATGGTGTTCCCTGGGGGTACCGTGGTTGGGGTCAGTCCGGAGCCGATGTTACCGGTGGATTGAATGTCTGGGACATTCCTTCAGGCTCGACAAATCCCGCCGTGGGTGTGCTGAATAGCTGGGGGCAGGTTGGAAGCCTCCATACGGGAGGAGCTCACATTACGCTTGCTGATGGTTCGGTGCGATTCATCTCTGAAAACATCAACTATTCTACTCTTTTGAATCTGGCGAGGATGTCGGATGGGAATCCCATTGGAAAAATATTAATGGATTCCACGTATGTAAAAGATGTGGTGAGATTGCCATCAGACCATGATGGAAGGTCGCTTTAAGTTTCCGCAACTTGTTTTGCTCAGCTTTTGCTCAGCTAGGGAAAGTTGTCTGATGTCTGAATTTGATAAGGTTCCTCCTGTTTTGGTTTGCTTGATTTGCCTTAGCTTTGTGTTGTTAGCGGGTTGTGATGGTTCCGATGCCCCTGAAGGACCTTCGCTGTCTGACGTGACAGGCAAAGTCTTGTTGAATGATGAACCCTTGGTGGGTACTGATTTGGCATTTGTGCCGACCGGTACGACTGAGGGCATTGGTGGTTCTGTCAGAACGGATGATTCCGGTTCATTTCAGGGAGTGTTATACGCTCGTGGAGGAACGGGTTTACCTATGGGGACTTACAAGGTCACTATCAGTAAACGGCTCATGCCAGATGGAAGTCCTGTTGCCGCCGATGACGAGACGCCGGCGATTGAATCTCCCGCACAGGAAACACTTCCTCCCTACTACAGCAATCCCGAAAAATCGAAGTTGGAAGTTGTTGTCGAAGAGGGAAAACCGATCGAACTGAAATTGAAGAAGTCTTGAATGATTTGCCGGGCCACTCAGCCTGAATAGAGTCCAGAGATTACTTTTCCTTCAGAGATTGGAAAAGGCCTCCCGGCGGAATCAGTGAAATGACCGGCCGGATTGACGCCAAGGGCTGAGAATATCGTCGCGGTCACGTCCCAAGGCGCGAACTTCTCATCGACCGGATAGGCACCGATACGGTTTGATTGCCCGAGAATATTTCCTCTGCCAACTCCCGCCCCGGCTGCCACAATCGAATAGACGAACGACCAATGTTTTCGTCCCGGTGACGAGCCGACGAAGTTTTTCTCCAAAGCGATGAGTGGTGCGCGACCGAATTCGCCCATGCACAGCACCAAGGTTTCGTCCAGCAACCCGCGATCATCAAGATCTTCAATCAACGCGGAAAATGCAAGATCGAAGCGCGGCAGCAGGTGATCTTCCAATGACATGAAAATATCGTTGTGAGTGTCCCAGCCGTAGGCGTCGGTGGTCTCCGGGGCTGTGTCTTGTCCGCGAACTGATTGATTAAAGAAGACGGTTGTCATGGGGACACCCGCTTCAACCAACCGTCGTGCCAGCAAGCAGGCTTGTCCCGAGCGATTCATGCCGTAACGAAGTCGGAGTTCCTCGGGTTCTTCTTCGAGGTTGAAGGCATTACGGGTTTCCGGGCGTTTCAGCATTTCAAACGCGCGACCGTACAATGTGTCGAGATCGAGCATCGAGGCGTCGTTTTCAAGCCGTCCTGATTCTCGGTCGAGTTGTTCGAGGAGAGACTTGCGAGCATTTAATCGGACTTGAGGCAGGTCGTCTCGTTGGGATAGACCTGGCATCACAACGGGGGCTGCTAGAAGATTCCCAAGGACCATCGGTCGGGCTTCTCGTCCTAACAGTCCTCCATCCATCGCGGGGCTGACTTTGATCGGTACAAGAAGTGGTCCATTGAGATGAATGGCCGGTTCTGCGAAACCGGCATTGGGTTGTAAATGTTTGTAGATGGCCGCGTATGAGGGCCTATCATTGGGAGATGGGTCGGGGTTTGACGAACGACGCTGATGGTATTGACCGGTGAGGGAGAGATAACAAGCCGAGCCGTGATCAAGATCAGCGTGAGACATGCTACGCACGATGGTGAATTTGTCGGCGATCTGGGCGATTTCTGGCATGTGTTCACAGATGAAAGTGCCGGGAACACAAGTTTGGATTGGCGAAAACTTTCCGCGGACTTCCTTGGGAGCATGTGGTTTCGGATCCCACGTATCAATCTGTGACTGTCCACCACTGGCGAAGACCACGATGACAGACTTGGCTTTGCCAAAACCAGGGATTTCGATGGCCGGTTTATTGTCAGCCTTGGCATTGCCAGGGAGCAGAGAACTCAAACCCGTCAATCCACCGATGCTCAGCCACTTGCGCCGGGAGAGAGGCTGGCGCAGCGAGCGAGTGGAATGAGATTGGTCGAGTAGAATATCAAGCATGATTACATTTGTCGGAAGTCCATCGCTACTTCCAAGCTATTCGGAAAGTTCGGTAGGGTTAATTTTTCTCGGTAGGCGTCTTTAATTGTTCGGGGAGCACTTCCGACATGGCGTTCAGGAAAAGTCGGCGGAGAGCGTCGTAGCCGCGGTCGTTGGGATCTTCGAGATTATCCCAGTACCAGTATCCGGGGTCATCCTCATGATAGAAGGAACGCCAGAACTGACGGGAGTGGATGCCGTGTCCCATAAACTCTGTATGCATGGTGATCAGAGTTGTGTCGTCGCGTTGCTTGCAAGTTCTGCGAATGATTTCGTTATATGCGTTCAGAACTTTGATTCCTTCGGGCCACGCCGGTAAGCCCGCATTTCTGGTGTCACCAATTCCGTCGGTGGGGTCGTAAATGTCGGCGAGAAAAACCTGATGTCCACCGGGAAATCGAGAGGCGATTTCATCGAGAATCGTATTGAGACGCACTTCAAAATTCTTGAACCAAGGTCTCGCCTGTTCGACTGTCGTCCCATACATCGCGCCTTCCCGTGGTGGCGTGCGGCCATACATGTGGATGACGTCGTTTCCGCCGATGGTTGCAATGACAATTCCGAAAACATCCTCGGAATATTCGGGGACTTTGGGGATCAGAATGTCGAGATGTTCGAGTGACGTAGAGCCTGATAAGGCGACATTGTTTTCTGATAAGTTCGGCAGAACTGCCGATAATGAAATTCCCAACATCTCTCGAAATTCGTCTTCCGGATTATTGACCAATCGTTGGAAAACTGATTTACCGGGCGATGCACCATACCCGGCGATAATGCTATCTCCAAATCCCAGTAAGACGACGGGACGCTCTGTCCAGGTCTCTTCAAATGCAGTCGAGGCGACTGTCGGGCCTGCCGGTCCTTCACCAATGGGGTGAAATAACCAGTAATTGACATAGAATATCGTGCCGCCGATGGAAATCAGCCCAAACAGCAGCAGCCAACGCAGACACCCCCGCTTTTTTTTTGGGGGTTTGGCGGGTGCGACGGGGCTTATGTCGGGCGTTTCTGCGGAAGGCGTCTCAGGATCGATCATGTTGATGCGGGTCTAGGTGAATGGAACGTCATCATCCTACCAACACGCAGTGGTGATCTGAACAATGTTTTTCAGGGAGTCTCAAAACTTCGCGCACAAAAAAACGGGAGGTCCATTTCTGGAACTCCCGTTAGAAAACCATCTGATTATATCGAGACTCTACTTTTTCCAGGGGGGGATTTCAGGCAGGTAGGTGTTGAACTCGCTGATTAACTCTTCCTGATAGCCGCCGGCAAACGTGCCATCGAGGAACTTTTGCAGTCCTTCGTTGTAGAACTTCTCCCAACTGGCATCTTCGTGGCCCGGATTGATGGGGAAGTACAGGATGCCAACCGCCATGGCGGCATTCATATCGCCAGGGGCATCCCCCATCATCAGGCATTTGCTCTTGTCGTAGCCATGCTCCATTGCCTTGGAGAGAATCTCTTTCTTGTTCCCCGCTTCCTGACCACAGATTGCTTGGACGAATTGGACCAAACCGTGTTCTGTCCATTCGGTTTGCAGTGCTGCTGATGGTGTGGAAGAGCAGACAATCATGTCGGCTTGGGTCGACAGTTTTTCGAGTGATTCGCGAACCAGCGGAAACGGTGGGACGCCGGTGACAATGTCGGCCACGGTTTCATTAACAGACAGTGACCATGCCAACGCGATTTTCAGATCGGCATCACCGGTTTCTTCAACGGCCGCTTTGAGAGCTGGGTTACCGAGCTTAGTTTCGCGTTCCGTCCAATCACGTACTCCTTGCAGCTTGGGGATATCGGCATTCCGTGCGATCACTTCTGCCCGTTCTTCCAATAAGTCGAGAGCTTCCATGTATGACAGGAAGCGGTTTGCTCCGCGACTTTTGGAATACAGGTTGGTGAACTCGGCCGCTTCGCGTGCGTATTTGGAAACCGGTTGCAGTTTGAAGTGCTTGATGAAGTTAGGAATGAAGCATTCTTTGTGCTTGATCTCCATCGCATCAAAGGCACAACCATCGGAGTCGATGCCGATGAGGAAGTCGTGTTTTTTTTCAAAGCTGTCGAGTGGGTGTGACATGGTGGTTGGTTCTTGAATTGTTAAAGGTGAAATGTGGAAAAGATGTAGGTCAGGCTGTGCCTGACGTTGGTGTTGTGGTCGTGCTTGGCTTTGCTGGGACCAGTCCAGCCTACGGGGTTAGGACTGTCTCGGCAGGGAGGCCCCTGCCCTACCCCCCCCCCACTAATTACCAGTTTCTAATTCCTAACCTCTACTTCGGAGCCTTCATGCGATCCGCTTGTGGGATGTACGAGCCCAGTTTCTGGTCGGCGTAAATCTTGTCGAGTTGTGCCAAGCGAATACGGCCATCGATGATCGGTACGCTGACCCAGTTGTCGCCGATCAGGGGGCGAGCATATTTCACGAAATCATCGGTCACGTCGGTACCACATTCGGTGATCCAGTCGGAAGGGAAGTGGCGTTCGCTGTTGGCAACTTCCGAAAGTGGTGCCTTGCCGTACTCGATGGTGTAGTTTTCTCGATCTGGTCGCAGGATCGAAGCCATGTAGCCGTGTTCGTCAGCACCTGCCATGAGGGCTGCTTTCTGACCGACGTAATAACTCTCGGTCAGGTCGACATTGGAGGCATGCACGATGTCGTTGCGCTGGTGAGTTCCCGGCACATTGCAGCGGGCGGCGCCTTTGACGGCCAGTTTGAATTTATCGTCGTTGAGGGCGTTGACCAGCATCTGAGCGATGGTGATCTTGCTCGATGAGAGCATGGCGTGGCCGAATGAGTCGCGAACGACGAATTCTTCAGGAATTTCCAAACCTTCGATTTCGAGCCCTTCGCTCACGACGACAATCGCCCTGCCGTGTTCTTTTAGGCATTCGTTGATGTTGTGTTGAATCTGTTCCAGCGTCACTTTTTTCTCGGCCAGATAGATTTGCAAAGGCATCTCGCGATTCGGATCAGCGAGACGTGCAGCAGCCGGGATATATCCGATTTTGCGTCCCATTGCTTGACAGACGAGAACCGGGTCGGCGGGGCAACTGCCGTTATTTTCTTCATTCGACATCTGGATGAAATTCGACCAGTAACGCGCGGGTGAGCCGTAGCCTGGCGTGTGGTCGATCAGTTTGAATTCGCTATCACCGACATCGTTGTCGATCGTTTTCGGTCCGCCCAAGCCGCAGACATCGAGACCCCGTTCGCGGGCTATGTTGGCAACTTTGTTGGCCGTGTCCATCGAATCGTTGCCGCCGACATACACAAAGTAGCCAACGTTGTGGGCCTTGAAGACTTCCATGATGCGATCAAAGTCTTCGTTCTGCCAATCCTTTAACTTGTAACGGCAAGTTCCGATGGATCCGGCAGCAGGAGTCGTTCTCAGCAAGGCGATTTCTTCCGGGCTTTGGGCGGTCAGGTCGAGGAGTTCCTCTTTGAGGACACCTTCAATGCCATGAAATCCACCGTACACGGTGCCGATTTCGGACATTTCGCGGGACGTTTCGACGATGCCTCGCACGGTGTTATTGATCACGGGTGAAGGTCCGCCCGATTGGGCCACGATCATGTTTTTGGGTTCAGCCACGATGAAGTCCTTGGTGTGATTGATATTGAATTGAGTGTTTGTAGGTCAGGCTGTGCCTGACGTTGTGTTATGGTCTCACTTGTTGTTGCTGGGACCAGTCCCAGCCTACGGGTGAATTCTACTCTCCTGTCTAATTATCTCATGGCAGGAAGGCCCCTTTATTGGTCTCTTTGCCGATGGAAACCGGCCCAACGCTGTTTTGTCATCAATTGATGCAAGTCTTGATCAGCGATTGTATCCGTTGGGCGATGATACTGAATTATTCGTCGGTTTTCAAAACCACCGCCACCATCAGGTTTTATATAAAATAGGTGAATTGATTGGCCAATTTGCGATCAATACGACTTCTCTACTATTGAGTCACTCAGATGGTTTGATTTCCAGCGTTCAGAGGGTGACAATCAATGCTTCGTATATGCAAAGATTTTCTACCCATCTGAAAGCCGCCTCATGTCCCTGGGACTGAACGAACGTGCCTGGAAACTGATTGAGAACATCCGTCGGGATGATATTGAACTGAAAAGTGCCCAGAAAAATCTCGCTTGTGGGACTGAAGTCTTCGATTTTGGAGTGAAAGTTACTGGTGGAATTGATGCCGGATTGCGACTCGCCGAACTCTGCCTGTCGGGATTGGGAAAAGTCTCTGTCTCAAATGGCAATCTGGGAGAGCTGAATTGGCCCACGATTTGTACCTGGACCGATCATCCTGTCGCGGCCTGTCTGGCGAGCCAATATGCGGGCTGGCAATTGGGGTATGACGGTTATTTTGGAATGGGCTCCGGTCCAATGCGTGCGGCGTCTGGACGTGAAGCAATCTTCGACGACATTGGGATGCGCGAGTCGAGCGAGCATGCGGTGGGAGTGATTGAGTCTTCACAACTTCCGACCGATGAAGTCTGCCGCGATATTGCCGACAAGTGTGGAGTCAAACCGGAAAATTTGGCGTTGGTGGTCGCACCGACTGCTTCTCTGGCGGGAACATTGCAAGTTGTTGCTCGTTCGGTAGAGACGGCTCTCCATAAAATGCACGAACTCGGCTACGACGTGAATAATGTGGAGTGTGGCTTCGGGACGGCTCCCCTGCCCCCGGTTGCTGAAAATGACATGAAAGGAATCGGTTGGACGAATGATGCGGTGCTTTATGGAGCGAATGTTTCTTTGTGGGTGACCGGTGACGACACTGCCATTGAATTGATTGGAGATCGTATTCCAGCGGAAGCGAGTTCGGATTATGGTCGGCCCTTTTTGGAAATCTTTGAAAATGCGGGGCGCGATTTTTACAAGATCGATCCGCATCTGTTTTCGCCTGCCAGTATCATGATTCAAAATCTGGATTCCGGTCGAGTCTTCCGCTACGGAAAATTAAATCCTGGAATCTTGGAAGAGTCGTTTCAAGTTCCCGAGCTTTCGGAATCGCCGGAGGCGTCAGCGTGAAGATCGGCATCTTCGGCAATGAAGGAAGCTGGTACGTCGACGATTTACAGCGCGCTGCCAGGGGATTGAGTTGCGAAGCCATTCGCCTCGACTTCCGTCGTCTTTCGATGAGTGTGTCTCGGCAAGGCACTCAGTTCTTCTGCGATCAATTGTCGCTTAAAGACTTTAATGCCTTTATTGTGCGTACGATGCCACCCGGTTCGCTGGAAGAAGTCGTGACACGTATGGACATTCTCGGGCAGCTCCAGGCCGCCGGGAAACTGGTCGTCAATTCTCCACGGGCGATTGAGTGTGCTGTTGATAAATCTCTCACGACTGTAAAATTGGCGGCTGCCGGACTTCCTGTTCCCGCAACCTGGGTGGGAGAATCGTCTGACGATGCACTTGAAGCCTTTGCACAACTCGGCGGAGATGTCGTCGTCAAGCCTGTGTTCGGAGCGGAAGGGCGTGGCATCGTTCGGGTCAGTGATCCAGACTTGGCCTTCCGTACGTTTCGGACACTGGAACGACTGAATGCAGTGCTCTATTTACAGCAGTTTGTCGCTCATGCCGGGTTTGATACTCGGGTGTTGATCCTCGACGGACAAGTTGTTGGTGCCATGAAGCGGGAGTCTCCCGATGATTTTCGGACGAATGTGGCTCGCAATGGATCGGCACAAAAAATCGACCCAACCGCAGAGCAAATCGATCTTGCACTCAAAGCGAGCGAGACAATCGGCAGCCGAATTGCGGGAGTCGATCTTTTGGCCGATGCTGACGGAGACACGTTTGTCATTGAAGTGAATGCGGTGCCCGGTTGGAGAGCATTTCAGCGAGCCACCGGCATCGATGTGGCAAAACGTTTTCTGGAAAGTTTGGAAGGTGTGTTTTCCAGCGGAATGAGTGATAAAGTTGTCGTCGATAATCGCTAGGGGTGAGTTGTGTTCGCAACGGGTTCTGAATTCGAGTATTTTTGAAACCGCTGATTTCGCGGATGACGCAGATTAAAAGCCAAAAGATTATGGACCTACAAATTGTTGAAGGTGATCTACTTGATCAGGATGTCGAGGTGATCGTCAATGCATGGAATCGGAACATTATTCCGTGGTGGCTACTGCTTCCTCAAGGCGTCTCGGGAGCGATTAAAAAGCGAGGAGGATACCAACCGTTTCAAGAACTCGCGAAATTGGGGGGCGATTCCTCTCGGACATGCCGTTCTGACATCTGCTGGACGACTTTCGTTTCAAGGAATCATTCATGTTGCGGGAATCAGCATGTGGTGGAGAGCCTCGGAAAAATCGATTCGAGATTCCGTCCGAAACGCTTTGATACTCGCATCAGACCACAAATATCAATCAGTTGCGCTACCCCTGATTGGAGCAGGAACTGGTGGCGGCTCCGAAGAAAATGTTCTGGAGTTTATGAAAGATGAACTGGCAAGTTGCGAATTTGCAGGGACTGTAATTATCGTGTGCTATTCACCAACAACTACAAACTGACCAAGAACAACCAACAAAGCACAAACACCATGTCTGATCCAAAATTACAGCAAATCGTCGATGCTCTTGGTCAACATATGCCCGATGCACTCCGTTGGAGTGGTGCCGTTGCCAAACAGTTGCGCTATCACAGCATCTCGATTGAAGGAAAAAAAGAATCCGGCAGCCCGATGACCGATGCCCTGACGCTGGCCGATCTGACCGTGCAAGAATTGTTGATCGCCGCGATTCGTGATGCCGATCCGATTTTGCATGAATGCCGTATCGAAGCGGAAGAAACCACCGGCGATCTCGGACGCTTCCCGGAGGAGAGCCCGTACACAATTTGTCTCGACCCAATTGACGGCACAAAACAGTATCGCGACAAGACTGGCAATGGCTATGCCGTCATGCTCAGTCTAAGAACAGTCGACACCCTGCATTACTCGCTGGTTTATATCCCCGAAACGGGTGATCAAGGGACATGGGTCGAAGTGTCGGGTGAGACGATCCGTTGCGGTGCCGATAACTGGTCGGTTCCAGCGCGTCAGAGATTGGATGCCATGACATTGATTACGACTGAGAATCGACCTGACTCGGACAAGATTTACATGATTGGTTTTCAAGACGCCGACACCGAGCTTGCGGCGGGATTGTCGGAAATCGGCTTGCAGGGATTTACAGCCGACACGATGCCCGGTTGTATTTTCGCCTTGTTTGCAACGGGCGAGTTTGGGGGATCTCTGATTCACTCACCCAATGTGTACGATTTTCCAGTCTCTTTGCAAATTGCTAGAATTCTTGGTGGAGACGCTTTGTGGGTGCATAGCGGTGAGCCTGTTCACTTTGAGGAATTATGGCTCGATGATCGGGCCGACATGCTCCGCTTACCGGGAGTTGTGGCGTGTAGTCACGACCCCGAGAAGTTGAAGAAGATGTGCGAACATGCCAAAGACTGGAATCCGGTTCGCTATCAGGATTAAAACTGTCGTGCTGCTTCCTCTGCGACGAATCTGCGGTTTTTACCAGTGGGGGCTTGTTCCCTGCGGTGTGAGGGGCGAAGATTCACAAGTTCCTGTCTCTACAATGCTTATCTATGAACTCACATATTGACTATGAATCTGCCGAGAATCGACGTGACGTCGTGGTGGATGTTATTTCGCGCCTGGCTGAGGGTGAAGTGATGCAGACAGTCATCGACACAGGAGTCGTATGTGTGGGTTGGTCACAACGTCCGGCGGCGATTGAGAGAATGGCAGGACACTTGTTTCCGGGGCAATCTCTCTGTTTATGCGTCACCGGATATCAGCAAACCTTGGATTATCTGGAAGAAATCTCCGAGGTGGGGCGTCGTCTGATGACGCGCTGTTGGCCGGGAGGATTACAGATTGAAATCGGTGTTGATTTGCCGTTTGGCTTGCTGGAAGGCTTACCCGCAAACACTCAACAGAGACTGACGAAAGGTCAGAAATTACAGATCCTCAGTCCGAAATCTCATTTTATCAGGGACTTACAGAAATTACTGTCGGGGCCGTTGGTTTTGACCTCGCCGATTCCTGTTGATAAGGTATCAGCCGCGTCAAAGTCATCGGGTAGTGATTCTTTACCTCCCGGAAGTGATTTTCGCGTACACACAGGGGCTCCAGGATCGACACAAGGTTCGACCGTCGTTGAACTTAAAGGTGACGACTGGGGAGTCATTGGTTCAGGGACTCTTACTCCATCGTATTTGAAAAAAATGACTGGTCTCTCCTACTTATTTGTTTGCACCGGAAACACCTGCCGCAGTCCTATGGCGGAAGGTTTGCTTCGTAAAATGCTGGCTGAGAAGCTACAATGCGAAGAGACGGAACTGGCAGAACGTGGATTTCTTGTTGGTTCGGCTGGAGTTTCGGCCAGTAATGGGTATCCGGCCTCGCCGGAAGCGGTTCAGTTATTGCTCGACGACGAGATCGATATCAGCGATCATGAGAGTCGGCAATTGACGGAAGAGTTGTTGGATCAGACCGATCATATTTTGACTTTGACGAACGGTCACCGTCAGGCGATTTTAATGAGTCGTCCCGATTTGGAAGGGAAGATTCGTTTATTATCACCAGATGGACGCGATGTTTCCGATCCCATCGGAGGTGGATTGATGGAATATGAAGACTGTAAAGCCGAAATCGAGTCCTATTTGAAGTTGTTACTCGACGAGATTGATTGAAACTCGAAATACGTTTTGCCATTTTTGATAAGAAGAAGTCCGAACGTTCTGGAACGTCATTTGGGGCTTTCCAGCAGCGGACTAGAGAAGCGAAAACTCGAATGAAATTTGCCATTGCCAGTGATCACCGTGGAGTTCAGGTCAAATCGCGACTCAGCGATTTGCTGACCCGCATGGGATATGAAGTTGTCGATTATGGGCCAGAAGATGCCGGAGAAAGCGTCGATTACCCTGATTTCGCCTCCAAAGTTGCCAAGGACGTTTCTGAAAAGAAAGCCGACCGGGGCATTTTAATTTGCGGAACTGGCATTGGTATGTGTATTACGGCCAACAAATTCCCCGGTGTTCGCGCGGCTGATTGTCACGATGATCTGACCGCCGAGATGAGCCGTCGGCACAATGATGCCAATGTGATGTGCCTTTCTGCCGATCTTTTAGCCGATAATGTCGTCAATCGCATGGTCGAGATTTGGGCTCGGACCGAGTTTGAGGGAGGACGACACGCCCGCCGTGTCGAGAAGATTCAGCAGATCGAAGCGGATTACTGATCCTGAGGAACTCTCGGAATTCTCTGCGCAGATCCTTTATTCCGATAGAGGCTCCCGTTATCGTGAGAGGCATCAAACTACGGTCTTGCGTGTTGGACCAGACCGAGTTTCAATGCCTTCTCTAGAGCGGAGTATGCGGGAATGGATCCTGCCGAATTAAAATACACAAAGACTCATGAATGGGTCTCTCTCGATGGTGATGTTGCCACGATTGGCATCACCGACTTTGCGGCTGGTCAATTGACCGATCTCTCCTATATTGAATTGCCCGACGTTGGCCGAACGCTGGCCGTGGGCGAAGATTGTGGAGTGATTGAGACCGTGAAGGCTGCCAGTGATTTGTACGCTCCGATTGCTGGAGAGGTTGCCGAAGTCAACGGGGCTCTGGAAGACGATTTTGATCTTCTCACGAATGAACCGCTCGGCGGTGGCTGGGTTATGAAACTGAAAGTCGTTAGCGCGGCTGATGTTGATGCATTGCTTGATCATGCGGCGTATCTGGCACACTGTGAGACGGAAGAACATTGATCTCCGACTCACACGCCAGACGATGATGCTCGCAGCAGGAAACTGTTCGAAAGACTCATGGAGAGGCAAAATCCAGTTTCGATGTGCAAAATGGAAATTGCGATAACAATCAGGAAATCATTGTGAGTTATACCTTCACTACCCCCGAGCAGCAGCAGGAAATGTTGCAAGAGATCGGGGTCAATTCGATCGAAGAGCTTTTTGCCTCAATTCCCCAAGAGCTTCGATTTCAGGGCGATCTGAATCTTAAGCCTGCCAAGTGCGAACTTGAATTGGAACAGGAAATTGCTGGTCGTGCCCGACAGAACCAAGCCGGAAGTGGATTAACGTGCTTTCTGGGTGGTGGTGTTTACGATCACTTTATTCCGTCAGTTGTTGATGAAATTAGCTCCCGCGGAGAGTTTTATACCGCATACACTCCCTATCAGGCAGAAGCCTCGCAAGGCAGCTTACAGGTCTTCTTCGAATACCAAACACTGATCTGTCAGTTGACTGGCATGGATGTTTCTAACGCCTCCTTATATGAAGGAGGCACGGCTATTACCGAAGCAGCTTTGATGGCCATGCGGATCACTCGCC
>JAQWSQ010000063.1 GCA_029243145.1 Planctomycetaceae bacterium
TCCTCGCAAGAGGATTGAGATTGCAAGAGGATTGAGATTGCAAGAGGGTTGAGATTGCAAGAGGGTTGAGTTTGTTCGTGTCCGTTAGGTGTTATCTCTCCTGATTGACTACGAGAGATGTAAAAGTAACCGGGCCTCGCAACTGTGTCGTTGTGAAAGATGGTTGCATAGAATTGATCACAGTGGTAGCCGTGTTGGCTTGCCCCAGATAAACGGAATCGTTCGAGGAGAAGTAATGGCGAAGGAAACATTTGAACGGACAAAGCCTCACGTGAACGTGGGGACTATTGGCCACATCGACCACGGTAAAACAACTCTGACGGCAGCTTTGGTTGCCGTGCAGGCCACTAAAGGTCTTGCATCAGCAAAAAGTTATGCCGATATCGCCAAGGGCGGTACCGTGCGTGACGAGACCAAAACCGTGACGATTGCTGCTTCACACGTTGAGTACGAGAGTGAAGCTCGTCACTATGCTCACATTGACTGTCCCGGACACGCGGACTACGTCAAGAACATGATTACAGGTGCGGCTCAGATGGACGGGGCGATCCTCGTTGTGTCTGCCGCGGATGGCCCGATGCCTCAAACTCGCGAGCATATTCTGCTTGCTCGTCAGGTGAACGTGCCAGCTCTGGTTGTCTTTCTCAATAAGTGCGACCTCGTCGATGATGAAGAGTTGCTCGAGTTGGTGGAGATGGAAGTTCGCGATCTTCTTTCGAAGTACGACTTTCCCGGAGACGACATTCCCATCATTCGCGGGAACGCCAAGGGTGCTCTGGATGCTCCAGGAGATGACTCCGCCAATAAGTGTATTGGCGAGTTGATCGATGCTCTGGATGCTCATATTCCTGAGCCTCCACGTGATTCTGACAAAAACTTCCTGATGGCAGTTGAAGACGTGTTCTCGATCGAAGGCCGTGGAACAGTCGCAACCGGTCGTATCGAGTCAGGAACCATTAATGTTGGTGAGAAAATCGAAATTGTCGGTTTGGCTGACACTGTGGTTACCACAGTCACTGGCGTGGAAATGTTCCAGAAGACTTTGGATCAAGGGATTGCCGGAGACAACGTCGGTATTCTTTTGCGTGGTGTGAAGAAAGAGGATATTGGTCGCGGTCAAGTTTTGGCGGCACCCGGTACGATTTTGCCTCATACCAAGTTTGAAGGTGAAGTTTACGTTCTGAGTAAAGATGAAGGTGGTCGTCATACGCCATTCTTCAGTGGCTATCGCCCTCAGTTCTACTTCCGCACAACCGACGTGACTGGATCAACGACGTTGCTGGGTGGTGCCGAGATGTGTATGCCTGGTGATAATGTGAAAGTTGAAGTCGAGCTGCAAAAGCCGATCGCCCTTGAAGAGGGAAGCCGTTTCGCGATTCGCGAAGGTGGCCGTACGGTCGGTTCCGGTGTTGTTACGAAAATCGTCGAGTGATTACGAGTTTCAAGACGGTGCCTTGAGTTAATAATGTACGAGATCGCCTGTCCCGCACGATTGATGCGGGGCAGGTTTCCGTTTTTTCGCGGTGTTCAGTTATTTCGGGGTGAAGGTTCGTTCGATGAGAGAATATGTCTGGTTAGAGTGTACAGACTGCGGTCAACGCAATTATCGAGTCCAAAAAGAGACTCGTGGGACCGATCGTCTGGAGTTAAACAAGTACTGTCCGAAAAATCGGAAGCATACAAAACATAAAGAGTCACGTAAGAAGTAGTCCCTGGAATTTGCCGGGTGGATACGGGCGTAGCTCAATTGGCAGAGCAGCGGATTCCAAATCCGCAGGTTGGGAGTTCAAGTCTCTCCGCCCGTGCTTGCAGGATGCGGCGGTCGGAAGAGATAAGTATTTTCGGCCTGAATTGGAATTCATGCGGTTTTAGAGAGGCTGTCACAGGATGGC
The DNA here is from genome assembly GCA_029243145.1 of Planctomycetaceae bacterium. Classification (GTDB taxonomy): domain Bacteria; phylum Planctomycetota; class Planctomycetia; order Planctomycetales; family Planctomycetaceae; genus JABURQ01. The sequence goes on from JAQWSQ010000063.1 coordinate 1,893, forward strand.
GACAACAAAATCGAAAGGTAGTCAAACTCTTCTGAGCGAAATGTTCAGTTCGAGTTTGTATAAACGCAATCAAGGTCGACGCGTTCGTCAATGGACGGGCGTGGCCGTGGCTGCGGTGTTTGTGTTGGGAGCGATGTCGCTTTACAACTCTGTTTTGGCGGACATGGTTTCTTCGGAAACGCTGGCTGAAGGGGCCCAGAGTGGGGTGGCCTTCGGGTTGGCGTTGGCGGGGATTTGGTTCGCCTATCGTCTAGTCAACTATCCTCGGTTCGCTGATTTTCTCATCTCGGTTCAGGCTGAGATGGATAAAGTAACTTGGGTCAGTTGGAAAGAATTGATTCGATCCACAATCGTGGTTATCGTTTGTATGAGTTTTATTGGGATTTTGCTCTATCTTTACGACTATCTGTGGGCGTTTTTGTTCCGACTGGTAGACGTTTTGAAGGTCTGAAACAGAAAAATTCGTCCTCAGTTGGCCGAATTTGCTTCTGATCATTGAAAATATTCGCCTCAACGGGCATGATAAGCGGCCCATTACTTTTTGCCGCGGTTCGTTTGGGCGCTTGGGAAGACGGTCTGGAATCATGGTAGCCTCGCAAGACTCACTGGAATCCTCTGGGAAACAGTGGTATGTGCTGAAAGTTCAAAGCAATCGCGAGAGAACCATTCGCGAGGCTTTGTTGAAGCGCATTCGCGTGGAAGGATTGTCTAATTTTTTTGGTGAGATCATTATTCCCACCGAAAAGATTGCCGAAAAAACTAAAGGTGGTAAGAAGCGTGTGGTTGAGCGGAAGCTGTACCCCGGTTACATCATGGTTAACATGGATTTGAATGATGAGACCTGGTACTTGATTCGGGATACCAGCGGTGTGGGTGATTTCACGGGAACGGCCGGACGGCCTGTTCCTATGCGGGAAGAGGAAGTCAGCCGTATGTTGGGCTTGGAGGCCGCGAACGAAGTCGAGCCTGAGAAGGTCAAGATTGATTTTGCCACAGGCGATGTTGTGAAAGTTAAAGAGGGGGCCTTCGAGGGCTTTGAGGGCACGATCGATATCATCGATGAGTCGAGCGGAAAGATTACCGTTCTGATTGAGATTTTTGGTCGTTCGACCCAGGTCGAACTCGACTACTGGCAAGCTGAGCGGATTTGATTTGATTGAGTCGAGCTCAGGATACATGTGATTCGCTGGTGAAGAGTACCGGCGTTTTTTCGAAGATTTTCAAAAAAAAGACATTCCGACATGGCCAAGCAGGTTGTTACACAAATTAAAGTCCAGGTTACTGGTGGGCAGGCAACTCCTGCTCCTCCTGTTGGTACGGCACTCGGTCCTCATGGGGTGAATATCGGGCAGTTTGTTTCGGCCTTCAATGATCAGACTCGCGACAAGATGGGCGTGACTCTGCCGGTCGTAATCACTGTCTACAATGATCGCTCATTTGATTTCATTATCAAAAGTCCTCCTGCTGCTGTGTTGTTGAAGCAGGCTGCGAAGATCGCGAAAGGGGCAGGTAATCCTCGGACTGACAGAGTGGGTACTGT
>JAQWSQ010000073.1 GCA_029243145.1 Planctomycetaceae bacterium
GAAATAGATTTCCGACTTACATCTTTTTCCTCCTGCGTTTGGCACGTTTCTTATTGCCCACGCGGACGAGATTACTCGACGACTGTCGCTGTGAATACAACGCGATAAGTCTTGGCAGGATCGCATTTTCGAGGATTGGAAATGAGAATGAAGTCATCGGTAATCACAGGGTTAGATTCCTGACCTTCGATGACTTGGACGTCGCGAACACGGTGGGGCAGCAGATGAATGATTGGTCGCCAGCCGCGTTGCGCACCATTGGTGTTGATCGGTTTGAAAGAATCGACGCCGCGGTTGGGAGTAATCGTGAATGTGTAAGTATTCTTCGCCTTGACGAGAGACTGATCGTAGGCTTTCGTCTGAGGTGACATTCGCGCTTCCCAAGCAGGGTCACCGTAAAATGCCACGGTATCCCGGTCCCACATCAGTCCTCGTCCGTCGTTGACTGTCAGTCCTGATTTCAACCCGGCGGCGTTGGGAGTGAGTTGCACAGAGCGATTGCTGCGTGCGTCGACCACTTGTTCGGTGGGATCGAAATTCGTTTCCAGTCGATGAATTAATGCATGCTGGTTGACATGAAACGCTTCAGACAGCGAATAGCGCCCCGGCTGTTCGACAAAATAATCGAGGACTCCCCAACCGGCATAGCCGTACCATGTCACAACCGTATAACCGATCATTTGCTTGACGCCCACAGTGTTCATCCAGGCCAAGGCCATTGCATCGGGGCCGTCAATGTGTCCCATGAGACAGTTGCCGATCGGCAAAAAAACTTTGGGATTCTCCGAGAGAATTTCGAACCGCTGCTTGTCGATTGTCTCTCCGAACATTTTTCCCCGTGAAGATCGAAAAAAACCATTGCGATAGCGGTATCCAATTTGCCAATTGCGTTCAGTGGCATGACCGGAGGTCACAAACAGATCGGCTTTGTAATCGGTTAAGGTGTTAGCCAACGCGTGTGTCGTATCTGCAGGACCTTTCTGTTGCTCGGGACTGCCGTTGGGCGATTTGACCACCTGCTTGTTCTGGACGAGTTCATCGTACCACAAGCCTTCCTGACACATCCCCAATGCGACTTCGGTCCCCGATGCGACTTTACGAATCGTTAGGGGCTCACTGTGTTGGGCGATTTTCAACGCATTGGCCGCATCGTAACCGGTCAGGATTCCCCAGAGCGTATCGGTATAAGGGTCCTGATCGTACAGACGGGTCAGTTGATGAACGTCTGCCACAAATTGACGGGACGCCTCTGCAGGCGTCGCAACAAAACAGGTATAGCGAGGATGCTGAGTCTGCAAGGTTGGCAAAGCTTTGTTGACATTGGTGTCATAGTGGACCACATTTGCGCCGGCATGTTTCTTTTGCAGGGCTTCCACCACTTTTTGCCATTGTGTATCGTTCGAGGTCTGTTGCGAAACCACGATTGTGTAGGTGTCCGCCTTGAGAGTGATCGAAACCAACAACAGCAGAAGGACGGATGTGAGAGGGTGGAATTTCATGACGTCCCATTTCCAGAGAACTGTTTTTGTAAGCTGTTTTTGTAAGCTGTGAAATTCACTCTACCAATGAAATGAAGATGAAAAAAGCGGAAAGTTAATCCGTATCTTCTCTAATGTCGGCTGGGTTTGATCAAGTCGTTCAAGGTCAGATTTAAGGTCAACCAACAGTTCCGTTTCGAGTTGCCGAGTCGCTTGATCGAATCGAAACTCGTAGACCGGGTCTTGGATTGCCCAGTACATCGCCAAGGCGGCAAGGATCACCATAGCGATCACCACTCTTTTCCTGTTAGCCCAGACTATACTGGCGAACTGACCCATTGAAGCCCTTCTTTAAGATGATGCATCCGCGTTGCGGGTCGCCGTACTAAAGATCACTGACATCACCACCGACATCTTCCACATCGTCTGTTGGCGATGTGCCTTGCGGGGTCGTGTCTTGATCTTCCCCGTCGGTCGATGGTTTAGAGACGTCAGTACCCCCAGCATTAGTGTCGGTGCCACTGCTGGAATCACAACCGGTGACGTTCGCAAACAGGAAAACACAGAGAACCAACCCACCAAAATTATTAAATATTTCTTTATCTCTATATAATGTGGATAGGGATTGAAAACGCCTGCGTCCGACCGAGATTCGGTCTTCCGTTCCCTCGTTGAATTAGCTTCGCACCCTGAAATTGGGATACATTGTGCGACTGACACTCAGCTAAGATTGTGCGCGCTGCTGAAAAGCGTCGTATAATAGTCTATCCCCCTCAAGAAGTAGGAGCAACCAATCATCAATAGTTCGACCCTTCTACGCGGTCGAGTTATTTGTAGAACCGGTCCCATAACCCCGCATTCGTCAAAAACGAGTCTGTGAAACAAGCCCTCCTGTTCAAAAGGAGTTATCTACGTCAAACTCCGCATTCACAACGATTTAGGTCCACGAAATCCGCCTTCAAACTGAGAACGACCAGAAGGAATTGAAGATCAGAAGAGTATTACGACAAGGTGCAACCGCACCTTCCCCGCTGATTCCCGGTTCCAATGAATACCATGCCAAAATTTTGAGCAACCCCACGCCGCCTTCCGTTCGAATCCCTTCACCAATCCACCGACGTACGATTTCACGTCCACCTGCTCGATGCTCAGCTTTGCCACTTCATTGGGTTCTTCTCTGACGGGTGGCAGATGATCGCGTACCTTGATGGATGCTTTGCTTGGATTCTTCTCCTCGTCGTAGTGTACTGCAGCAGGTCGAACTCGACTTTGATTAGAGGTTTGAGAGTCACCTCGAGATAGGATACAATTTACATTCTTAACGTAATTTGACTAGATCGTGAAGGTGGATTATTGGTGTTGATTCGAGTTTGAAGAAATCGGAATGCGATAAGGACGAAAGTGCCCGAATTGCTTTGAAAAAAGCTGGGGCCTCGATTGAAATGGACGACAATGATCGAATCGTGCGACTCAGCTTTTCCGAAACGAAGTTTTCGGATGCAACTATGGGGCATGTTGCCACTTTAGAAAACCTCAAAGAACTTAACCTGGCCGGAACGAAAATCACGGATGCCGGACTGGTGGAAGTACATAAACTTAAGCAGCTACGATATTTGAGCCTGTCAGGAACGATGGTTGGCGATGCCGGCATCAAGCATCTGCATTCTATGCCAAAGTTACAGATTCTGATTCTCTCAAATTCAAAAGTCACAAACTCTGGGCTAGCAAGGCTGAGCAAACTGAGCGAGCTCGAAGAACTGTATCTCGCGAAAACAGTAATTTCAGTATCAGGTCTCAAGCATATCGCCGGAATAACACAACTCACGGCATTGGGTTTAACTGCAACTAAGGTCAATGATGATGCATTAGCTCACCTCAAGAAGCTCAAGAAACTCAAGACGTTGCTGTTGCGTGACAACAGTATTTCGGATGCGGGACTAAAGCATCTTACTCGGCTAACAAAGATTCAGCGGCTTTGGCTAAGAAACACGCAAGTCACAGACGCAGGACTGAAGCACATCGAGAAGATGACTCAGCTCAATTGGCTCGAACTGGATGAGACACAAATCACCGACAATGGGTTGAAGCATTTAAAGCAAATGAAACAGCTCGAAAAACTCAGCCTCCGAAGTTGCAAAATTACAGACAGCAGTTTACCAAAACTCAAGACTTTAAAAAACGTCACTTCATTGTGCCTGACAAAAACCGATGTCACTTCAGTCGGTGTGCAAAAACTGCAGTCGTCTCGCCCTCAATGCCAAATCGAGATTTAGTTCAATTCGCGATATTGATTGCTTGTCTTTCGCATTTCCGGACCAATTCAACCGATTCCTCCTGTTCATCAGAAGCTTTCGATGTCAAGCTCCACATTCACAACAACTTAGGTCCACGAAATCTGGCTTCAAACTGAGCGAGGCCAGCCGGAATTGAAGAGCAGGAGAGTTTTGCGACAGGGTGCAGTCGCACTTTCTCCACGGATTCTCGGTTCCAAAGCAGTCCATGACAAGCCATCTGATCTATGCCGCCTTGCCGATGGCTTTGCCCAACTTCAATAACCGCTCCCGTTCTTCCGGCTTGGTGTGAACCTGACCCTTCACTCGACTGCGAAGAATCTTGTTTTCCTCTTTCAGGAACTGGACATACTTAGCCAGTTCCCGGTCTGTCGCCGAGGCGATCAGAGCCAA
>JAQWSQ010000096.1 GCA_029243145.1 Planctomycetaceae bacterium
CATAGATCCCATCAACCGGTCGACTTCGCGTTCCAAATCGCGAAAAGCGTCCCAGGCATTTCCCCAGCGAAAGACGGGCATGAATTTCTACTCCTGGACAGAATAATGGATCAACAGACATATTTGGCAAACCCTGTACCACACGGGCAAGGAAACGCTGTTTTGTGAACTCCACATCGGTTAAGTCCTTATATCGTTGAGAGATAAGGAGATCATCCTGATTCAGTAGAGAAATCATTTCTGCCGACAATGTGCCATTCTGACAGTATTACATCGAGTTCAACGGACTCTCTGCCAACTCAGCGGATGTCGTCAATCGGGTCGAATCGTTATGATTCATGTCCATCATTCACTTCCGATTAACTTGGTCCCTCATGGAACTTTCCAACCGTCACGCCGTTTATGTCGGTAGTTTTGACCCTTTAACTCTCGGGCACGTGGACATCATTCGTCGGGGGGCATCACTCTTTGACAAATTGACGGTCGGAATCGGAATCAATCCCGACAAAAAACCACTTTTTTCACCCGAAGAACGTCTCAGCATGTGTCGTGAGGTTTTGGCTCCTCTCAAAAATGTGGAAGTGAACTGCTTTGAAGAGCTGGCGGTCGACTATGTGAAATCCTGCGGAGCGCAGGTGATGTTGCGGGGCGTCCGCACACTGACCGATATTGAGTCGGAATTCACGATGTCACTCGCGAACAGAATGCTGGCTCCCGATGTTGAGACCGTGTTTTTGATGTCGAGTGACCAATACACACACATCTCCAGCTCATTGATCAAACAGATCGCTCAGATGGCCAAAGAAAATTCCGCCGCGAAGCTGAAGGAGTTTGTTCCGGCCCCCGTCATTCCCAAACTGGTCGAAAAATTTCCACACTGAGATCACTCGTCGGCACTCTGGCTGAACAAAGCAAGTAAGCGATCCGTCTCGTCAATGTGTTGCGAACAGACATCCAGCACTTGCCAGCGATCTTCCGGTTTGAAGTATAACTTTTCGAGACCGAGAGCACGATTACGGATCAACAGCCATTTCTGTTCGCGGATCGACTCCCACTCCCCTGCCCGACAGACCAGAAACTTGTGTAGCTCTGCGGCATCTCCTTTGACCAATGAGAGCAAACTTCGCCCATCTGGAAATTCATGATCAACCTGAAGCCAGTCTAAGACTGTCGCGGGAAGATCGGCAGGATGTGTCAGCGCGCGGACCCTCTCTCCGAGAGTCAGTCTTTTCTGGATCATCAAAAGTGGCAGATGCACTGATTCTTCCTGCAACGGCCCCACTTGATGCTGGCGTTCGAGTTGTTGAGTGACTTGAGATTCAAAGAGGGACAAACCCCCGTCTGAAGTCAACAGAAACATCATCCGCCCCGCATCCAGATCGTCGGTGAGTTGCTCATAAAATTGACCAAGTGCATGATCCCATTCCGACAATCTCGCGGCTGCCAGGACATTGATTGTTTTGAAATGAATCGCTTCCAATTCGGCAACTCCCTCCGACAATAACGAGAGTGTCTCTTCGATTAAGCCGAATGCGAGTGTGATTTGTTCTGCGAGCAGATCGGCTTGATCACCCTCGTCGTCCCGAGCATTCTGTTCTTCCGCATTCGTCTCTGCGAACTCCTCTTCAACCTCGGCGAGTTGCGGAAGTTCATTTAGATAAAGTTCGAGGAACTCCATGCTCGGGATTGGCAAGCTTGGCATTTCCTCGGAATGAATCCACACAACGGCCGATTGCCGGTCTTGACGCAGTTGATCGATAGTTGTGAGAGCCGCGTCGAAGAGTTGCCCTAATCCCTCCGTCGCAGAATCCGTCTGATTTTCGAGATACGTCGTTTTCCATCCTTGAGGAGCCACGTCCCAATCTGCGGGTTGGCAATCGCTGACCAGGTGACATTGGACGTCTGACTTTGAGCAAATCGTGGGGAGTCTCGCACTGGCGGGGGAACTTTCTGCACGAGTGGCAGTCATGCCGTCCCACCAGGCATGTCGAGTTCGTGTCTCGCCCAGATCATCGGCGAAGTGTTGATCGAAAAGAACTCCGTGTGTCGCCATCCGGTCAAAATGAGGAGTCTGGCCTAACTCGCTGCCGTAGGCACTTAACAATTTGAGTGGTAATTGTTGAAATGAGAGAACGACGGCAATGCGGAATTCGGGCTGTTCTGCGGAAAGGTCCATAGAATCAATCGGTGTGAAAGGAATTGAACTGCTTATCTCAGCCGGAAATGTGCGTAACGTCAAGAGAGACCGTTTCTTCGGATCGAAGGATCGCGTAAACTGAGTTTTCCTCAAAACCTCACTGATTGGAACCGAAACCAGAATGTCGTTCGATTTTCTCAACCCTTGGATGCTGACCGGACTGGCGGGAATTGCCCTGCCGATCCTGGCGCATTTGTTGAGCAAAAGAAAATACGATGTCGTTCAATGGGGGGCCATGCAGTTTCTCGAGCTTGGCAAAGAAACACGACGACGCGTGCGTCTCGAAGAGCTATTATTGCTGCTGATTCGTGTCCTGTTGATTTGTTTGATCGTCTTGATTTTTTCCCGCCCCTGGGCATCGGGCGGTTTCTTCAAAAATCTGGTTTCGACTCAACCCCGAGACGTGGTGATCATTGTCGATGGCTCTTTCAGCATGGGTTGGGAAGACGGCGTGGAGTCACCTCATCAGCGCGCCATCAACTGGGCGCGTGAGTTCCTCAACGACTTAGGAGCCGGCGACACGGTCGCATTGATTGATGCACGCGATCAGGCGAGAGCCGTCATCGAGAGCCCGACACGCGACCTTGAATGGGTTCGCGAAGAACTCCAAAATCTTCCGGCCCCTTCA
>JAQWSQ010000098.1 GCA_029243145.1 Planctomycetaceae bacterium
GTTGCCTGCCCGATTTGCGCTGAATTGACGGAAATCCCCACCGAAGATCAACTCCAACCGCCACCATCAATCGAACCATCTTCCGCCTCTGAAATCGTTTTTGCTGCCGCGGAAGACTCTCTAGCGACTCCATCAGCTAACGCGGAGGAACTGCCCGCTTCTCCTAAAGCCTTGCTAGTACCCCAGACAACACAAGCCGATGAAGAAATCGATCCTTTCTTTGCAATCATGCTGGACTCGCAATCCTCTGAAATAGCAGCTCTTCAATTTCGTCGCGAACGGCAAGAGTCTGACGACCTGGATCTGACTCCGATGGTCGATGTCACGTTTCTGCTGCTGATTTTCTTTATGATAACCGCTTCGTTCACGTTAGAAAAAACCATCCCCACACCGGTTCCCGATCCCAATGAACAAAGCGCGGCTCAGCCAATACAACCCGAAGATGATCTCCTGGAAAAATCCATCCAGATAGAGATCACCGCCGAAAACACCATCCGACTCGACGACAGAGAGCTCGCCGACCCACAGTTGTTACGAGACGAATTAATCACCTCTATGCAACGAGATCAAAAGGCCGAAGCACTTGTCAAAGTCGCCGATGCCGCTCATCAGAAAACAGTGGTCTTCGTGTTGGACACTGCCAATGAAGTCGGTATGCAGAAAATACGTTTGGCGTCTGGTCCCGACGATTAAGTCACATTGATTTTGATACGATTTACATACTCTTTCGCCTCATCAGATTGATAGCCTCAATGTCGCTTTTACTGGTCAAATCTCCAAACTACGTGCTTCAGCGTTTCGAGTTGAGTAAGAATCAACCGCTGTCCATCGGTTCGCACTCCATCAGCGACATTCAGTTAGATGATGAAGGAGTGGCGTTAATTGAAGCTCGCATCAGTTGGTCCAAAAAACAATTTGATATCACTTCTGCCGGTGATCAAGGAATTCTCGTCAATGGCAATAAGGTCAATTCAGCGGGATTAACGTCGGGAGACCGATTTGTGATCGGCTCCACACAGTTTCTATTCACAACTGAATCGGACGCCAAGCAACTCGGCGAAGATCCATTTGAGAACAAATCCGACGATAAATATATACGGCCATCGGATGAAATTGGACTCGCTCCGATCACCGATGAAATTCCTGCCTGGCAACAACAATCACGTAACCCCCTCGCACCTGTCCCGAATCCCCAAAATCCTTCACCCCCCCCGCAGAAGACTCCGGCTCTCGTAAACGCGAATCTTAAAACACCCAAACAGTCCACTCCGCCTCCAGAACTGAAACCTTCTATTTTTGAGGATCTCACAGAAGAGGAAGTTGAATCCAACGAGGTCGATGCGCTGCTCCCAAGAGCGGGAACGCATTCCGGCTTAACAAACTCAACGAACAAAGATGACTCCACAGCAGGCAAGTTGCGAGATGCGATGTCTGCCTCTCGACAACGTCCGGGGGAACGAGAACTTTTCCGCTCCCCCTTGGTGATGGGACTGACTCTCGGAGCAGTCTTCTTATTGATTGGTGCCGTGGTTCTTTGGTCTTTGATCAATTTAGAAGAAGCAGACAGGTATCTTGCCCGCGCAAGGGAACAAGCAGAACAACGCAAGTTTCAACAAGCAATCACCGACTACGAACAGTACTTGTTGAAATTCCCCTATGATGCCGAAAATAAAAATGCTCACCGCGAATTGAGCCTGACTCATGCACGCTCCTATCTCGATATTGGTGTCCCCGATTTATCTGCAGGATACGCTGAGTTAGAAAAGTTGATCGCCCGCCATCGCGATGAAGAGGGTTTCAATGAGATGCACGGAAACATCAGTCAATATGCTGCACAAATTGCGAATGAGGCTTGTGAAGAAGCGGCCGAAAAACGCGACACCTCGATCTTTCAATTGTCAGAAAGCGCACTGAGACTGGTCGATCTCTACACGGCAGAGAAGGACCGCGCGGAACAAATCCATGAAGAGGTCAAAGTCGCTCGCCGATCCGCAGAGGCATCCATTTTGAAGCACACTGTGTTCGATCAATCAATCAAGAAGATGGAAACCGCGCTGCAGCAAGGTTCGCCAGCAGAGTTGATGTCTACACGTCGAGACCTAATCTCCCGTTATGAAAGTGCGACGACCGATTCACGAATCTCAAAATTACTTAACGACGCCCTACACCTCGATAAAATTTCAGCCACTCAGTCTCAAGAAGCTCGACAGGCCCTAAAGCCTCTCGAAATGAGTAACACTCCTCTGATCACGCTCGCCGCTTCCACACGTATTTCCAAAGAAGAACTCCCTTCCAATCGTGCTGTTATTCTACACGCTGCTGATTGCCTTTATGGGGTCGACTCGGCGACCGGAGAACCAATCTGGCGTCGTCATATCGGGTGGAACATCAATTTTTTCCCGATTGAAGTCACAATTGGCGAGCCCGCGATTCTGTGTCATTCTCCTCTCCATCGAGAACTACAATTTCTTCTGCGGGACAGCGGAAAACTCATTTGGAGACAACCTCTCGATGAAAAGGTTACGGGGCCGCCACTGATTGTCGGTACAGAAGCCTTTATCACGACAGAACAAGGCAACTTGATCATAATTGATATCAACAGCGGACTCATCATCTCGCAACTCACCGTATCCCAAAGTTTCTCAACGTCCGTCGAACTGCTTGCAGACAAGAAACATCTTCTCGCCATCGGCAATCAGAATGTGATTTATCTTCTTTCTCGAAACCCTCTCGAACTCAGGGATGTGCTCTATACAGGTCATGGTCCAGGAGCCATCTCAGTTACTCCCTTAAGGCTGGGGCCGTTCCTGTTAATCGCCGAGAATGATCGGAGTGATTCCTGTCTGTTACGTCTGTTTGATACACGTATTGAAAACATGCTGCTCTCGGAAGTGGCTGAAGAAAGGCTTCCGGGCAATATTTCTGATACTCCAGTGTTGAGAGGAAACGAGTTATTTGTCTCAACATCTCCTGAGCGTGTCACTGCTTTTACGGTATCCGAAGAACAAGGGGTTCCTCCCTTAGTAAAAGTGGACAGCCATCAAGTCGTCAATCCCAAAATCACCTCGACCTGGTTATCCGCAGGACCCGATGGCCAAGTCTGGATAGCATCCACCGCATTAAGACGTCTGAAGTTATTGACAGAAACACTGGAGGCTTCGTCCGACATAACGGCTCTCGGATACGCCACCCAACCCATGCAACTTTCTGGAGAGAACCTCTTCGTCGCTCGTCGTTCTCCGTCCACCTCTTCAGTCCGCCTCTCACGTTACGATCGAAATACATTCACAGGGACCTGGAGAACAACTCTGGGCAATCCATTGCGACAACATTTTGTAAATAGCGCGGGAGAACTAATCACTCTTCAGGATTCGGGAGATATTTTCCGAATCAGAAAATCAAATATTTTACAATATGGTTTTGAAACAAACGTCAACGCGTCTCTCGACCTCCCGGAGTTGCTGGAAGAGCCACCTCGTTTCAATCAATTCAGCGATGGACGCTTTGCAGTCGCCTGGGGAGGTGATGACCCACAACTTGCCACCATCCGCTCAACGGGTCAAATTGAATCGACTCATAAGCTCCCCGCCTCCCCCACGACCATACCCATCGACTTTCAAGCGGGTACGACACTCGGTTTACCGGGAAGATTACATCTTATCCCCCGTACGGCATCAAGCTGTGACGACTATGTACTACCCGTCATTGATGGGAAGCAGGAGCAGTGGACTGCCATAGTGCGAGTTGATGAAAAGCATCTACTTTGTCTCGATTCATCGCACACGTTACGTCGGATTGAATATCGTCCCGAGCCCATCATACATCTCGCGCTCGCAGGTGAACTTACTTTCGAGACTCCCGTCACCATCGCGCCAACGCTGACTTCCAACAATCATCTCGTGATTATTGACCAGACGAATAGGCTCATCACACTTGATAGCACTACCCTTCAGCCCGTGGCATCACGGAAACTACAAAACACTCCGACCAAGAGAATTCACATCGCAAATGATATGTTCTTTCTGGAATTTGAGAACGGTTCGTTGGGCTGTTTCTCAGTGGACGAGCAACTTACAGAGCAATGGAGCTTGCCATTGGAGCAGAACACAATCGCCGGCATTCCTTTGCGGCATGATAACCATTGGTTGATTCCCACCAGTCATTCTGGAGTCTGGAAGGTCAGCGCCACCGATGGTAAAATACTCGACAAACTCTCTACTCCCGGTAGTTGTCTGGGCAATCCGTTTCTTCTGAATGAAACCCCCCTTGTACCTCTTTCCGATGGCTCCCTTTTCATGCTGTCCATCGAACCAAAGACGGAGAATCAGCCATGATGATCCGAGTTGTTTTTTCTGTCGTCTTGACCTGTTCATTAACCATCGCAGTTCATGCGCAATCGAACGAAGATTCTCCCAACGAACCCACAAATGCGGCTGATGAAAACGAAACAACAGCCCCGGCAGAAGACGAATCTCGAGTTACCGATCTCCCTCTACATGAAGATCTTTCGATTCCCACTGCACAAGAATTGTTGACCGGTCCAAAAGTCACCTGGATTATCTTGAACAATAAACGTGTCGTCATCTCTCGCCCCATCACTCCACGACCCAACACACTCGAAATCCAAGCCGAACAACTTCTCGATATGAAGCTAGAGGGAGCACCGACTAACCCTCAAAAGCTGGAAGTCTTCCAAGATCGTGTCTACAAACTTCGTCGGATCAGAGGCGGCTTTATTGATGCCGTTGAATCCCCCGAATTTTTGATTCTCACCAGTTTGATTGAATCAATCTGGCATCATGAAGATCTCATGCTCAAACGTGCCGAAATATTAACGGCAGAAGAAGAATTTGATTCTGCGTATGACCTGCTCTTTGCCTTACGACACATTGACGACGACTGGCCAGGACTCAACGAAACACACCAACGACTCATCTTCCAAAACGGAATATTTCTTCGCAAGCAGAAAGATTTCAATGCGGCCCTCGGTCGATTTGAACAGTTGAGTAAGCAGAACTCAGACTATCCCGAACTCTCTCAAATGTTGGCAGTAACAACTGCCGATCTCATTGACATCGCAATTGCTGGAGAAGACTACAGACGAGCGCGTCACTTCCTACATCGACTCGGACAAAAGCTGCCAGTACACCCAACAGTAACTCAGCAAACCGACAGGTTGAAGTCACAAATGCAACAGGTATTGAATGATGCGAGGTCAGCCTCACGTTCAGGCGATCATCGCAACGCAGTCATGCTCTGTACAAAGGCCACAACAATCTGGCCGTATGAGACAGCACTACGAGACAGCTATCTCGAATATGCAAGTACATTTCAGATCCTCAAAGTGGGTGTCATCCAGCCCGCCGGCTCGAAGGACAACTATCCGTTCCCCACGAAAGCCGATCTTCGTGCAAACTCCATCATACAACGCTCATTGTTCGAGATACATAGGTTTGACGACAGCTCCCACTACCACACCTCGCTCCTTGAACAATGGGAACCGACCGAACTAGGGCGAAATCTTGATCTGACCCTGCAAACAACTTTCGACTATTGGAATCCGCAGACTCCCTTATCGGCCGTCCAACTGGCTGATTCTCTAAGATTCCAACTCGACCCGGATCACCCTTTTTTCAACGAGCAACTCAGCGGGTTCATTGAAGAAATCCACGTCCGATCGCCTTATCGACTCGAATTGAAGTTTCAGCGAACTCCACTACGCCCAGAGGCGATTCTCTCGCAACCCATTCGAACATCCAATCCGAGCATCAACTGGGTGGCTGCCGTGATGACCAATCCCAAGCACGCCCTGTATCGACGGGCAATTCCAGAAGCGCAAGATGTGCCGCAACCGCATGTGACGGAAATCCATGAATCCTCATTTGTGAATCATGAAGAAATTCTCAGAGCACTCTTCCGGGGCGAAATTGATTACATTCCCGAACTTCCCGTAGAACATGCGTCTCAACTCGAAGGCAAATCAGACTGGATTATTCGCAAGTACCAGATCCCGGAAACACACTTCATCCAAATACGCCCAGGAACATTACTGGCTGAAAACAGTGAATTACGACGCGCGATGCTCTACGCCCTCGACCGAGAAGAGCTTCTTCGCACGACAATCCTTAACGGTGCTCCCGCCCAATTCGGGCGTCTCACCACATCCGTCTTTCCCTCACAATGTCGTGCATTCAATCCGCTTGTGAAAGAGATTTCTTCCGACCCGTATGTCGCACGATCTCTGACACTCGCAGCAGAGAAAGCCCTCAAAGGAAAAATTCCGACATTGCGAATGATGATTCCTCCAGATTCGGGACTACTCCCCGCCATCAGCCGTATCATCGAAAACTGGGAACGTATCGGCATCAAAGTTGTCATCGTCACGAGCGACGATCCACAACCTGAGAATTGGGATCTCGCCTACCGAGTAATCACCATGACAGAACCACTCACCCAATTATGGCCGCTATTGACCACTCAATCGATGACTCGTGTTGCCGATCTTCAGATTTTACCCGGCTGGCTACGTCAAGAATTGATCCAACTGGAACTTTCCACCAACTGGAACGATGCTCGTTCTCGATTACACGCACTGCATCAATCTTTATGGAGCGAAGTTTTTTACCTTCCCTTGTGGGAAGTCGACCGTTTTTCGTTGGCCCGTCGTAATCTGACAGGGCTTCCCAGCTCTCCACTGCACCCTTATCAAAATGTCAACCGCTGGGTAATTTCACCTTGGTTCGATCAATCACGCCCATGAAATTTCTCAAAGTTAATAGTCTGTCATTCCTGACTCTGAGCCTCATCACGATGCTCGGTCTTATCGAACTACGCGCGGCAGAAGAAGATTTGATTTATCGAGAAATCGCCACTCTCAAATACGACGTCAAGATTCAGCTCCTCTGGGAACAACATCCCTCATGGACTCAAGACTTTCGCAACACAATGCAAAGCGACTTAAAGAATCGCATACAGAGATCTGTCAGAGACTCTTGGACGCTAAGCATCGCTGATTCGACCTTAAATGGACAAAAGATCGAACCGCATACAGATCACTCAGCAATCTCTTTACAACACAAACTCGCTGCAAAAACTTTCGTCGTGACGATTACTCATCAAGCTGGGCAAATACAAATTGCAATCCGTGAAGGCGACCGCACCACTCAGCAATGGGGTCTTATCCGTCGCCAACAGATCGACGACGACCGATTTCTCGCAGCATCATTACACCGCCTGATCGGAGAAAGCTTTCGACCGGTTTACCAGATTTCACAGATACAACGAGATCAGATTGACATGATTGCTATCGCCGGTGAATGGACACTCGACGACACACTCTTTTCCTGCTTCCAAGTTCAAGGACTCGCCCGACCCGTCATTCTCTATCGTGACCTAGACCAACAACTACAACAGATCCAAACACTACCTCTCACTTACCTGTCTATGGATTCTCGTTTGCGAGCAAGAATCACTGCTCGACTACTCTCCGCGTTTCCTGCTCCGCTGGGAAGAGGCCGATCCAATCGCGTTAGTATTTGGGCATTAGGAGAACGCCCTCTCTCTCAACCAACAACCGTCAAATTGGTCATGCAAGGAGCACCCGATCATGTTTTGATGGGCCACCGCGTCGTGATTCAGCCGAAACGATCTCTTAAAGATGAACCCACAGGCGAACCAAAAGAGCTTCTGAGTGACCGACAGGGGCAACTTTCCGTTTCGGCCCTCAATTCTGAAGAGCTGGTTTGGCTTTATGTCTGGAGTGGAGAAGCTCTTTTGGCACGAGTGCCGTTTATTCCGGGCTGGGCAGATCAGGAGATTCTGACACTCCCCGATGATTCCGACAGACTGAAAGTGGAGGGGGAATTGGAACGATTGCGGGCCGATTTGGTCGCCGACGTATCTCGTCGTGCCATCAGCCGAATTCGAATTCTCCAGGAAGCCAAACGAGGCGACGCCGACCTCACCAGCCGCTTGCGAGTCCGACATGACGCACTCCCCAACCGGCAGTCCTATCAATCCCGATTAGAGATCATCCAAGAGGAAGGGGTTCGTGCCTCCCTGAAATCAGGGAATCGCATCGCCGCCTCACGCATCGAAAAAGCCTGCGAGCAGATGGAATCGGTTATCAACCGGTTTCTTAATCCAGATCGCGATGTAGAACTGAAAGAAGAGGCCGACGCCCTTCTGAAGAGCCTCTGAACAAAGTTTTCCCTCTTCACCAGAAATCTCCCTGAATTTCGTAATGAATACTGGTATCTCTAGAGTCTCGCCGTATCATGTTAATATAGGAGGCATGGAGGGTGTTTTCCAATCACAACACGGATGAACCAAGCGTCGACCACCAAGACACCTATCAATGTTACGTCAAATCACACTTGCTGTCTTATTCACCGTTGGGTTAGGACTTTCAACGTCTGAAGCCGGCCATCGATTTGTACAGCAGTCGAGCTTTTATCAGCCATATTCACCGGCAGTGATGTATTACCAGCCTTACGCCTCGTACTATCGCCCTGCCGTCTATTATCCCACAGTTGCCTATCAGCCAGTATTCGCAGCACCAACTGTTGTTGTGCAACGTCCCGTTTATGTGGCCCAGCCGGTCGCTTATCCAGAGCCTGTTTTTGTGGAGTCTCCCGTCATAACGGTCCCGGCTCCCACAATCGCCGCACGACCAGTGGCCACAGAGCCGTGTTGCACGCCCCAACCAATCGCCGTGCCACAAGTTTATACCAGCAGCTACTATCCGACTTACTCTGCTCCCGGTTACACGACAGTTCGCTATCGCGGACCTTTATGGCCGCTGGGTCACCGCGACAAGCTGCGATATCGTGTCGATACGCCGTATGGAACTCACAAATACACGTATCGAACCAGTTGGTGGAACGGAACCACACGTTTCGAATATGATTTCGACGATTGAACGAAATTAGAAACGGCTGTCCAGCCGATTCACGATTTCTTTGCCGATGGTGAGAGAGGCCGTCGCGGCAGGTGAAGGAGCATTGAGTACGTTGATCACACGATCTGACTGCTCGATGACAAAATCGTCTACCAATTGACCATCACGTTGAAGAGCCTGCGCGCGAACTCCGGCGGGTGCTACGTGCAAATCGTTTGGAGTGATTTCCGGAACAAGTCGCTGGAGCGTTTTGACAAACGCCCGCTTACTCACCGACCGCCACATTTCTCCCAATCCCGTTTGCCAATATTTTGCAGCGAGTTTGAGAAATCCCGGATAGGTCAGCACCTCACACAGGTCACGAAGATTCACATCGCGAATCCGATACCCTTCCCGAGCGAAGGCCAGCACCGCGTTGGGGCCACACTCCACGCCCCCTTGAATCATACGGGTAAAATGCACACCCAGAAACGGGAACCTGGGATCGGGTGTTGGGTAGATTAAGCCGTTCACGAGAGATTCGGCGTGTGGGAGAAGTTCGTAATACTCTCCGCGAAAGGGCACAATTTTCGTTCTCGGGTGATGCCCGCTGAGACGCGCCACACGGTCCGAATATAAACCAGGACACGTGATTAACTGCTTTGCCTGAACTGTCCCGGAAGAACTCTCGACAATCATTCCATCGGAAGTATCACGAATCGCCGAGACGCGAGCATTGAACTGCAGTTTCGCACCACCATTCATCAAGCCGTCTGCAAGTTTCATGCAAACGGCTTTGTAATCAACAATCCCCGCTTCGGGGACATGGATCGCGCGAACGCCCGCCACATGTGGTTCAATTTCGTGCAACCGTTCTGCGGAAATTATTTCACACTGAACACCGTTTTGCTGTCCTCGTTGATAGATACCTTCAAGCCGTTCAAGTTCGTTTTCGTCGACGGCAACAATCACTTTCCCACAGCGATCAAAAGGAACTCCGTGCTCCTCACAAAATCGCTCCATCGCGAGTTTTCCCGCGCGGCAATTGATGGCTCGTAACGATCCCGGCTTGTAATAGATGCCGGTATGCAAAACACCCGAGTTCCGACCCGTCTGATGAAACGCCACCTCAGACTCTTTTTCGAGCAATATCAGACTTCGATCAGGATACTTCTGCTGAAACTGCCACGCCGTCGCTAAACCAACAATCCCCCCCCCGACCACGGCGACATCATAAATCGGAGTCGAGGTATTCATACTTGAAGATCAGAATGCTGATTGTGGGCAGGAACATTTTAAGAGACAGAGGAAGAATTGGGCCCCTCTGACAACAACTCTGGTGGGCAATCTTCAACGGCAGGATCTCCGCTGCAATCAGGAGCCGGATCGATGCAAACTTCGCACATCGTTTTGCCGTCTGAGTCTTTTATGTTAGCCAAACCACCACAGGAACCTTGAATGCGGCGGTTGGAAATAATCACTCCGACCGACATTGCTCCCACGGCGATCAGAAAGATTCCGGTTGTCACCACAAAGACCATCATGGCGTCTCTCCTATGTGCTTTTTCCAAGCAGTGGTTGCCCGTTCTTCAAATCCATCATCGACATGAATTAACATTAATACGGCCATGCCCTCTATTTCTGCCCAATCATAGCCGTTCGTTGGACCCATCACCATCAATGCGGTGGCCCAAGCATCGGCTTCGAGACACTTTCCAGCAAGAACGGTCACTGAAGCAAGTTCATGAGTAATCGGCTTGAGTTCTCTCGGGTCAATCGTGTGAGAGTATTTCTTCCCCTCATGTTCAATGAAGTTTCGATAATCTCCCGAAGTGGCCATCGCTTGGTCGGTCAATGACACCGCATTTTGTAATGACCGTCCCGTTTCATTCGGCCGTTCGATCCCCACACGCCATTTCTCTCCATTTGGCTTCAGCCCGGCCACACGGATTTCTCCACCGATTTCCACCAAATAAGCAGTCACTCCCTGAGACTCCAGATACTCAGCGACGGCATCAACGCCATACCCCTTAGCAATTGCGGATAGATTGACACTTACCTTGGCCTCTGACTTTTTGATGGCCGCAGGTTCAACGCGACTGGCCAGTTTATCCGACCCGATGATCGCTTTTAACCGTTCGAGTTGCTGTTCGTCGGGAGGCTCAACGTCACGTCCCGCGGGACCAAACCCCCACGTATCAATCAACGGAGCGACAGTCACATCGAATGCTCCTTCGGAGTCCCGAGAAATACGAATCGATTCCGCAATCACCATGGCAGTTTCAGGAGAGACCTCGAACCAGTCCGTCGATTCTGACCGATTGAATCGACTGATCTCAGAATCATCGATCCAGTTTGACATCTGTTGATTGACTTCAATCAGTACCCGAGAAACTCCCTCTTGAAGTGTCTCGGAAGTCGTGCCAGCGGGAAGGTTTGAAACAGAGATCGAATAGGTCGTCCCCATCGTCTGTCCAGCGAATTTGATAGACTTTAGACCAGACGAAGACTCACACCCCAAACCGATCATCGAAACCAAAAACAGATTGATCCAAAAAAAACGGACACCCAAAGGTGTCCGTGAAATTTTGTTGAACTCTGTGTGCATATCAACCACCAAAGTCGTCGAAGGCGATGTTTTCTGGTTCGACACCGAGATTATCAAGCATGTTCAGAACGGCTTGTAACATCATCGGAGGTCCGCAGATGTAATACTCGCAATCTTCAGGAGACGGATGCTTACTCAGGTATTCATCGAGAAGCACTTGATGGATAAACCCTTGATAGCCTTCCCAATTTTCTGAAGGGAGTGGATCAGACAGAGCAATATTCAGTTTGAAGTTCGGGTTTTCTGCTTCGAGCTTTTCAAATTCATCCAGATAAAACAGTTCGCGACCACTTCGTCCACCGTACCAATAACTCACTTTGCGTTTTGTATCTTGCAACTTGAAGAGATCGAAGATGTGAGATCGCAGCGGAGCCATTCCAGCACCACCACCGATGTAAATCATCTCGGCTTCAGTATCTTTGATAAAGAACTCACCATACGGACCGGAGATGGTGACCTTGTCTCCTTCTTTCAAATCGAAGATATAGGAAGACATTTTACCGGGGGGAGTCCCCTTAGGAGCTCGCGGTGGCGGAGTGGCCACGCGAACATTCAACATGATGATTCCCTGTTCCCCTGGATAGTTGGCCATCGAATAGGCGCGAATCACTGATTCATCAACTTTTGATTCGATATTCCACAACTCGAATTTATCCCAATCCTCGTGGAATCTTTCTTCGACTTTGAAATCGCTGTATTTAATATGATGAGGTGGGGCTTCGATTTGTATGAAGCCGCCTGAACGGAAATCAACATTCTCACCTTCAGGCAACTCGAGGATGAGTTCTTTGATGAAGGTGGCAACGTTCCGATTCGAGCGAACCTTACACTCCCATTTTTTCGTTTCAAAGGCTTCGTGAGGAACTTCGATTTCCATGTCCTGCTTCACAGCCACCTGACACGATAACCGATAGCCTTCTCGGGCTTCCTTTTTATTGATGTGACCGGTTTCTGTTTCCAGAATATCACCGCCACCTTCAAAGACTTTCACCAGACATTGAGCACAAGTCCCCCCACCACCACAGGCTGACGAGACGAAGATACCGTCATTGGCGAGCGCACCGAGGAGTTTTTGCCCCGCAGAGACGTTCAGTTCTTTCTGTCCATTGACAAGAATCGCAACTTCACCCGCGGGGACAAGAATCTTCTTGGCTTGAAGGATGACCATAACGAGGCCGACAACGACCACGGTAAAGACCACTACTGCAGTAACGATTTCAAACATGATGCAAATGCTCTTTCGTGAATTCCTGACGCGCTGTTTTATTCACAGACGTGGGGAATGTACGATCAAAGTTTGATTCCAGAAAAGGACATGAACGCCAACGCCATCAATCCTACCGTAATAAATGTAATCCCCAGACCTTTCAGGCCATCGGGAACATTACTGTACTTCATTTTCTCACGGATTCCGGCGAGCGCGACAATCGCCATCGCCCAACCAACACCCGATCCGACTCCATATGTCACCGACTCCGCGAAATTATAGTCACGCTCGACCATAAACAGAGTTCCTCCCAGAATCGCACAGTTCACCGTGATCAACGGCAAGAAAATTCCGAGTTGGTTGTAGAGCGTCGGGAAGAAGCGATCCAAGGTCATTTCCAAGATTTGCACCATCGCGGCAATCGTACCGATGTAGCAAATGAGTCCGAGATATTCGAGTCCGAAATCGATCCCCAGCATGCTCAACGAACCTTCTTTCAGCACGTGCTGAAAAATGATGTTGTTCATCGGCACGGTGATCGTTTGAATCACAATGACCGCCGCGCCGAGCCCAACGGCGGTCTTCACATTCTTGGAGACGGCGAGAAACGTACACATCCCGAGAAAGAAGGCCAGCGCGAGGTTCTCGACAAAAATGGCTTTCACAAACAGGCTGAGGTAATGTTCCATGATTTATCCTTCCTGTTCCACTTGATCGGGGTACATGGTTCGCAGTCCCCAGATGAATAATCCGATGAGGAAAAAGGCTGAGGGAGCGAGCAGCATCAAGCCGTTGGGTTGATACCAACCACCGTTTTTCACATTAGCCAGCAACTCGACACCAAACAGTTTTCCCGAACCAAATAGTTCTCGGAAAAGTGCGACCACAATCAGAATCAATCCGTAACCGAGACCGTTTCCGACACCGTCGAGAAAGCTCATTTTGGGGCCGTTCTTCATCGCGAAACCTTCCGCACGACCCATTACAATACAGTTGGTGATGATCAATCCGACGAATACCGAAAGCTGCCGAGAGATGTCAGGCATGAACGCCTGCAACACTTGATCGACCAAAATCACCATCGAGGCGATAATCGTCATTTGGACAATGATGCGAATACTGCTCGGTATGAAATTCCGAATCAACGAGATAGATGCACTCGACACCGCCGTCACCAAAATCACGGCGATAGCCATGGTGATGGCGGTTTCCATCTTCGTGGTCACCGCGAGAGCCGAACAAATCCCGAGGATCTGCAAGGCGATGGGGTTGTTCTTGAGAACCGGGTTAAACAACACGTCCTTGGTTTTTGCTTCAGCCATTATTTGGCCTCCAATTCAGTACCCAAACGCTTGTTGAGATAAATCTTGAACGCATGATCGCCGAGCCAATAATCAATCGTGTTTTCAACTCCGTTCGACGTGATCGTGGCTCCTGAGAGGGCATCGACCTGATGCTCGGCTTCGGGAGAGGACTCATTCACCCCTCCCTTAATGACATGAATCGCGGGAACAAGTTCACCATCCTCTATTTCGCGAGCCTGCTTACCGACCCAGGATTGTTTCCAATCAGGATTGTCGACTTCTCCACCAAGCCCCGGCGTTTCACCATGCTTATAGAATGTAATGCCGGCCACGGTTTTGAGGTCGTTTTCTAACGCCAAATAACCGTACATCGTGGACCACAGCCCTTTACCGTAAACCGGCAAGATAATTTTGCTGAACCCATCGCCACTTTCGTTCTGGACGAAGTAGACAAAGGCGTATTTTTCACGTCGACCAATCCCTGCGACATCTTGGCCAGAGGGAATTTCGACAGACATTTCAGGATCATTGGCGGCTTTGAGTGAGTCATAGGTCTCGGGATTGATCAGAGAATCATCGACTTCCAGACCGGTATCAAGATCGATCAGTTTTGAGTCGATCACTTTGAACTGTTCAGAGACTGGAGAAGCCTCATCAGACTCATCATATATCCCAGCCGCTTTGAGGATCTCTTTTTGCATCAGAGCCAATTTATTGGCTTCCTGCATACTGCGTAAAGAGACAGCAGCCGCACTCACCATCAGTGAGCAGACAACACACAGCGTTGCCGCGACAGTAATTGTACGAATGGGTGATTCACGCGACATTGCGGGCCATCCTTCTTTTCACATTCGCCTGGACAAAGACATAATCGATGACCGGGGCAAATACATTACCAAACAGAATTGCCAACATGATCCCTTCCGGGAACGCGGGGTTAATCACACGAATCAAAATCGTCATGGCTCCGATGAGAGCCCCATAAAACCATTTCCCGCCCTCCGTCATGGAAGCGGAAACAGGATCAGTGGCCATAAACACCGTACCGAAAGCAAATCCACCAACCACAAGATGCCAATAAGGTGGTAAGGCAAAGACGGCATTCGTATCGCTGGAGATTCCCCAGAGCATCGTGGATAGAGCCATGGCTCCAATGACAACGCCGGCCATGATTCGCCAAGAGCCGATTCCACAACCAATGAGAATGACCGCACCGATCAAACAGGCCAAGGCTGAGGTTTCCCCCATCGAACCGGGAATTGTCCCAATGAAGGATTCCCACCAAGTGACATCAACGGCAGCCATTCCCACTCCTCCCGGAGCGGTTCCCAACGCCGTCAATGCAGTGGCACTGGTTAACCCATCTACTGCCGTCCAAACGGAATCACCGCTGATTTGTCCCGGATAGGCAAAGTACAGAAAGGCGCGGGCAGTGAGTGCGGGATTCAGGAAGTTACGTCCTGTCCCTCCAAAGATTTCCTTACCGATTACGACTCCGAAGCTAACACCAATGGCAACTTGCCAAAGCGGAATTGAAGGAGGCAAAGTGAGCGGGAACAACATTCCCGTGACCAGAAAACCTTCGTTAATTTCATGTTTACGAACCGTGGCGAACAACAGTTCCCACAGTCCACCCACCGTCATTGTCACGAGATAGGCCGGCAGAAAATACAGACCACCCAGTAAGACATTTGACCAGAATGAACTTTGATCAAAAGTCCCGCCGAATACCTGAAAGATCGGCCCCCGCCATCCCTGATTAGAGACCGCATCCTCGACGGACATTTCCGCCAGAGCGATATTCGCTTGAAAACCAGTATTCCAGAAGGCCATCGCAATGCACGGAAGCAAGGCGATAATCACCATGCTCATGATTCGTTTCAGATCCATCCCATCGCGCACATGCGATGCGTTCGATGTCACTTCTCCCGGTGTGTAGAGAAACGTATCGATGGCTTCGTAGAGAGGATAAAACTTCTCGAGTTTTCCTCCCTTGGCGAACCTGGAGTGTTGACTATCGAGAAGACGCCGCAGAAATTTCATGGAGGTCGGTTCCCGTTATCCTTCTTTTTCGATCCGTGTCAGGTTTTTCCGCAGGATGGGGCCATATTCGTACTTGCCGGGGCAAACGAACGTGCAGAGCGCCAAATCTTCTTCATCCAGCTCCAGGCAACCAAGTGCCTGGGATTGTTCGGTATCTTCTACGATCAAAGATCGCAGTAAAAATGTGGGCACGACATCGAGAGGCATCACTTGCTCATAAGAGCCAATCGGGACCATTGCCCGTTTGCTGCCTTCTGTCGATGTCGTGAAATCAAATTTGTCGGACATTCCGTTGAACGCCGAGGCAAAAATCTTTTTGACTGAGAACTTGTTGAATCCCGGCTTTTGCCAACCGAGGAACTCGCGTTCTGTCCCTTCTGCTAAAGCCGAGACCTGCAAATGATAGCGGCCCAAAAAATTGAAGGGAGCAATGGCGTTTCGCCCGGACAACACCGAACCAGAAATGACGCGATTGTTTTCCCCGTTGAGTTCGCCATCTGTCAGATCATCGAGACAAGCTCCCGCTCGCGTACGAATCACTTTTGGAGTTTTGACACTCGGGCCGGCAATCGAAATCACACGTTCAAAATTGAGTTGACCGGTGAGAAACAATCGGGCGATGGCGATCACGTCCTGAGAATTCACATACCAGACCGTCTTATTCGGCCCGACGGGATCGATCATGTGGATATGAGTCCCCGGTAATCCTGCCGGATGAGGGCCTTCAAACTCATGAGTCGTCACGAATGGTAAGTCCGCACCGGGAAGCTTGACTCCCGGGGCCTTACAAAGATGAACGGTTCCTTCCGTCAAATGACGAATGATTTGCAAACCGTAATCGAAGTCGCGTCCCGCTTCCTGAATCACAATTGCCGGATTCACAGCCAACGGATTTGTATCAATCGCAGTCACAAAAATTGAATTGGGGGCTGAATCGATCGCGGGGACTTTGCTAAAAGGCCGAGTGCGGAAAACAGACCACATTCCCGATTCCACCAGCAAATCACGTACTTGCTCGCGAGTTAGCTCATCAAAATTGGTATCCGCGTAGCTGGTGAAAGTTTCGGAATCGTCGCTACCATCAAGTTGCACGACAACAGATTGGAAAACACGTTTCTGCCCACGATTGACGGCAATCACTTCACCGGCACCCGGTGAGGTATAGCGTACGCCTTCCGTCTTCTTGTCGGTGAAGAGCAATTGACCCGCTTTGACCTTGTCGCCAATCTGGACTTCCATCGTCGGTTTCATACCGACGTAGTCAAAACCGAGTATCGCAACTTGCGAAACTTCAGGCCCTGCGACAATTTCTTGAACGGGCTCCCCATTGATGGGAAGATTGAGCCCTTTTTTAATCCTGTGCATTCCGAACCGATTCCTCTTCGAAACGGATGAGATAATTATAAGGCCTGTTAAGGCTTGAGTTTACCCGTATAAATTCGGGTCACCAATGTCGGTTTGAATATTGAACACGTCATTTGAAGTGCAATCTGGAATCACATTTGGAGATCCCTCACTGCCATATCCGACGGAAGTCGCGACATTATCACTGCTTCCTGAGGTTATCTTACACGCCAATGCGCAGAATGGTAGCCAATGGGAGCAGACTCTTTTTGTGTTTTCTTGTCGCTGGGAATCGGTCATTACTCCTCAGTCTAATCCATTATCAAAAGTATGATATCACCTATCTATAAAGGTTTTAGAGTGAAGACTCGGTTCTCAGATTTAATTCCCGAAAGTGAAACGCCATGTTCCTCCCCGTGGGAAATTCAAATTCACAATTGAACATTCCCCATGTGGATCTCCAGAACTACCTAACCCGAACAACCGCTATGATTGGGGAGAGAGTTCAGCAGATTCTCTTCGCGCGCTGAGGAAATATTGACAGTCTCCACCGAACAGGGTCATATAGAAATATTGAAGCCTCTTTCCCGTTTCCGATTTTGTGATGACCTGACTTCACGAGGTAAACCTATGTTTTCCCACAGATCCTTCAGTCTGATGACCTTTGCGACATTGATCGCACTCTCTTGTGCGACCAGTGACGCTCAATGTTACTCCAACAGCTACACAACCTTCTACGGCCCCTCCACTTCCTATTACGGCGGGGGTTATTCCAATTACGCACCGTCCGGTGGAACGTGTTGCGGAAATGGATCGTACACATCGTTTTATGGCGGCAGCAGCTACGGCAACAACCCGTTTGCTCCTCTGGTACCTGGGCCTCGCTTCGATCTGTTTGCCCCGTTCCGCATGAACCGATACAGAGCCGCATACGCTCCCTACGGGAACAATTGTGGCTGCCCTTCCCCTTGTGGAGATAGTGGATGTGCAACCGGCAACTGTGGTGTCACCACCAATCAGCCCCTCAAGCCGACTCCCGATACACCACCTACCAATAACGGAAACGTCCCACGTACCTACGACGAAAACGATATGCCCCCGATGGATGATCCGGCATTTCGCCCAAGCGTCCCACCTGATAACGGTGGCCTAGATGATTCATTTCCGGGTGACCTCGGGACTAAAAGCTTTAAAACTCCGGTCGAAGATGAGACTCCCGCGAATGAAACAAATCCGATTGTCCCCCTCGACGCCAACCCGGCATACCTGCCAGCAGACCAATTCAATTTTGATATTCCCAAGCCAATAACCCCACGTAATAGTGCTCAGTTTGTGCCAACACGTCATCTCGAACAAAAGATCAGCTGGCGATCTTCACCCGTTGTGGTCCCTTCGCGACAACAAATTGCCAAGAGCCGGCCCTTAGTCGTTCGACAGACAGTGCGCGTCCTGCCGAGCAAGCCACTCACAATGGTCAGCGATTCTCGACCTGTGAAGTAAAACGCGTAGCAAGTACCGACGATTTCAAGATTCACACAGAGCGTGGCTGACAAGCCACGCTTTTTTTGTAGGGTCGCCTGAGTTTTTGCAATCGTGCATCTCCCTATCGATCACGGAATTGGTCGGTTAGAATTGAGAGAGAACGATTCCGCCTCGAATCCGTTCGATTTTCAAGTCGCAAACCTTCACTGACATCCGATCATGACGCAACTTCCCATCATCTCTGACACCGCTGAGCCGACCCTGCAAATGCCGGAAGCTCCCGAGCATTCTCGTGGCACTTATGCATTTGTGAGCCTCGGTTGTCCCAAAAATCTGGTCGATAGCGAAAAGATGCTGGGAACGCTTGCCATTGACGGCTACACACTCGTTTCCGATCCCGAGGGAGCGGATTTCGTGATTGTCAACACTTGTGGATTCATTGAGTCTTCACGCCAAGAATCGAAGTCTGTCATTCACGACATGCTGGAACTGAAACGACAAGGCAAAACAAGAGGCGTGATTGTTGCCGGCTGTCTTCCTGAACGGATGGGACCGAGTCTACGGGAAGAGATTCCCGAAATCGACCATGTACTGGGAGTCTTCAGTCGTGACGAAATTAACAAAGTTGCCGACCGCTTAATCGGCGGACTCAACGAACAACGCGAACTTTTCCGCCCCGCACCGGTCAAGGCGATGGACGACCGCGCCCGGCTGAGAATCACTCCCGAACACTTCGCCTACCTAAAAATCTCCGAAGGCTGCGACCGCACATGTACTTTCTGCGCCATCCCCAAGATGCGTGGCAAGCACATCACAAAACCGATCGAGATGGTCATTGAAGAAGCGAAAGAACTTGTTGCCGATGGAGTACGTGAATTGATTCTCGTGGCACAAGACACAACGTACTACGGACTCGATTTCTACGGGGAAGTCCGCTTGGTGGAATTGCTCAAAGAGCTGGAGCAAGTGGAGGGCATCGACTGGATTCGTCTGATGTATCTTTACCCGGTCAATTTCTCCGACGAATTGATCGATACCATTGCCACATCTAGCAAAATCATCCCCTACCTCGACATGCCGTTACAACATATCAACGACACAATGCTGAAGAGGATGCAACGTCGAGTCAATGGGCAACAAACACGTGAGCTTGTCGACAAACTTCGTGACCGCGTTCCCAATCTGGTGTTACGAACGACATTCATTACAGGTTTCCCCGGAGAAACCGACGAGCAATTTGAAGAGCTGTGTCGGTTTGTCGAAGAAACACGTTTTCAACGAATGGGCGTCTTCTCTTACTCTGTCGAGCCCGGCACGCCTGCCGTCAAACTTGAAGATCATGTTTCTGAAGAGATCAAAGAAGAACGCCGTGAACGGCTGATGGAACTCCAACAGTCCATTGCTTTTGAATTTGGCGAATCGCTGGTCGGTTATGAACTCGACGTGCTCATTGATGAAGCGACCGACGAAGAAGGAGTCTGGATTGGCCGCACCTATGCGGACGCTCCTGAAATTGATGGCGTTGTTTATTTGCACGGTGAAAATTTACAACCAGGGCAGATGGTTTCCGCAGAAATTGTGGGCTTCGAAGATTATGACCTCATCGCGACTGTCTCCCTCGATGATGACGTGGAGCCAGAGACAGAGGATTTTTCCTAGATGTCAACCAGCACTCCCACACCACCGCCTACCGGTTTTCTGGATCGTGAGGCACTTAATCTTCCCAACCTCATCACATTGACACGCTTGATATTGTCAGTGGTGCTATTCGGATTGATCTATTGGGGAGGACTTTGGTGGACATCAACAATTCTGTTTGTTGTGGCTGCTTCCACAGACTTTCTGGATGGCTACTACGCACGCAAGCTCGGACAAATCACGATCCTCGGTCGAATACTCGATCCATTCGTCGATAAAATTATTGTCTGCGGATCCTTCATATTCCTCATCGGTGAACCCGCCTCCGGCGTCAATGCCTGGATGGCCATTATTGTCGTCGGACGAGAAATGTTCGTCTCAACCTTACGAGGACTCATGGAGCAAATGGGGCTCGATTTTTCCGCAAATTGGGTCGGCAAAATCAAGATGATTGGTCAATGCGTGTCCGTCACGACGGCTCTCGGATTTCTCGCCCTGCCTGAAGTTCTGCAAACCGCCACGAACCTGATCCTCGCCCGAGACGTCATTCTCTGGGGAGTCACCTTATTTACTGCCTGGAGCGGCCTCTCCTATGTCCTGCGAGCGGCTCAGGAACTGGCCAAAGCCGCTTCCCTACAGTCAAGCTCTGCAAGTGCATCAGTCGAAAACTCTCAGGGAGATCAGTGACCGTGGCTGCTTCGCGACGCTACGCTATGCCTGATCCTGCCGACGTCATCGTCGATGCGATTATTCTGCGCGAAATCCCACGTTACAGTCGCGTGATCGATCTGGGCTGCGGAAACGGTCGCTTGCTGACTAAACTCCGCGATGAACTCGATTGCTCGGTCCTGGGGGTTGAACTCGATTACCAAAACTTCACCACAGGTCTTAGCCGTGGCTTGCCAATGCTCAACATCGACCTGGATGAAAATCTGAGTGATGTCCCCGATGACAGTTTCGAGTGGGCGATACTTTCAGAAACTTTGCAAGAAGTGCGACACCCCAATAAACTCCTCACTGAGATGATGAGAATTGCTCGTCGAGCGATCATTGTGGTCCCCAATTTTGCCAACTGGAAGATTCGCCTGCAGATTTTGAAATCGGGCCGAACTCCCGTCACCAACGCATTCCCTTATGCTTGGTACAACACTCCCAATCTGCACTTTATGTCTCTATATGACTTCCGCGACCTTGTGGACGAGCTGGGGCTTCATATCCTTAAAGAAATGCCCATTATCCAAGGACATGCAGTTGAACGTGCTTGGCTGGCCAATATCAGAGCGGAAAGCGGCTTTTTTGTGGTCGAAAGAAATGAAAAACCGGCAACAGTCGTATAATAGCATCATCTTATTCCCCTTTTCTCTCGTAAGAACAAGTACAGCACACAGCCCCGTCGTACAGCGTGTATGATGTCTGAGAACGCGCGCACTTTTACATATCTAGGGTCGAGAACAATATGAATGACCTGATCAATCAATTTTCTGGTCTCTCAACCCAGATTATCGGCGGTTTATTCGCAGCGCATCTCTTTCTGTTTCTCGTCTTGCGAATCTGGTCACGACGCGACCTCCACGGAATTGTCGGCACGCTCGATGACTTCACTCGCGGATTGAAACATCGCAGCGTTCTCGACCGACGTGGGCATTTGACTGAACAGGTTGATGCCTTTCTCTCTGATGTGAACGATGTCTTGAGACACTCCGATCAAAGTGCCGAACGTGAGAGCCTTAAACAGCGTATCAATGTCCTCGATGAGAAACGCTCATATCTGCATTCCATCTTTTTTGAAACGATTTACAATATGGCTCGAAACATGATCGACGCTTACCCACTTTTGGGAGTGCTCGGCACGATTCTGGCCATTGGCGCAGCACTACAACAACCGGCCGACGCTGCCGCGACTGTCACGGGGGTCGAAGCAATTGTTGGTCGTTTCGGGGAAGCGATCTGGTCCACGTTTGCCGGACTTGTCTGTGGTATCTTCCTAATGTTCGTCAACAGTCTCGTCGAGCCAGCATTTTTGAGATTGTCAGAAAATCGCTTCCAGGTTCGGGAAATGGTTTCGCGTGTCAAACACGAGCTAGTCTTGAGTAGTGACAAGGAGACCGCATGAGCCTTCGAACTCGCCGCACCGTCTTTCAACTGACTCCCCTGCTCGACTTATTACTGATCATCATTTTTGCGCAGTACATGGAAGTCCGTCAGGCCGGAGCTAAACAGGAGGCCTGGTTCGACAAAGAAGCCAGTCAAATCCAACAGGAAGCGTCCTCTACGGCTGACAAGGAACTTTCACGTCGACAGAAAGTCGAGATGGAACTGGCGTTAGCAGAATCTCAAATCGAATCTCTTCAACAAGCTCAGAACTTGAATGAACAACTTCTCCAAGATCTCAAAACTCAACGACAGCTTCTCGCGGAATTCATCAACCAGGCTTTGAAAGTCTCACCAGAAATGGTGGACCGGATGATTTCTAAAAGTGAACTCGCCAAGGATGATCACTTCCGAAAAGCGATTAAAGAACTCCGCGAGCAGGTGAGCGGCGAAGCCATACAACACGCCGTCTCCTATCACGAGCTACTCAAACGCTGTGACATTTGGGAATTCTTCCTCGATGATGCCGCAGGAAAGATCTCCTCCAATGTTATTTTCCGAGCCAACGAAGATCGACAAGAATGGACGATCAACAAAATCGATAACTTTCAGCGGGAACTAAAAGCATACCTCCGTTCTCGCCCACAACCGAAAAGCCTGGTCATCGTTCTGTCTGGTTTTATTGATAAACAACTCACCCGCGGACAACGTGATGACTTTCGCGTTTTACTCGATGAAGTTTTTCGTGAACTCACACTCGAATCCGGTGGTCAAACACGATACTACCATCGAGATCTCGGCTACTTGGGAGAGCTCAAACTCTCTCTTGAATTACAGGAGTAAATATCATGGCTGCCAAACCCGTCTCAAATCGAAAACTGATTGCAGGTGGCATTATTGTTGCCGCTGCCGGGGCAATACTCTCGATGGTCGGTGGACTGTTCCCAGGATTTGGAAACGGGACAGGTAACGGAGACGGGACATCAGACATCGAAATCAACTCCGCTTCTGACAACTCTCCTAGCAACCTCACGACTTCATCGAACGCTACGAGCACGCAAGGAATTCTGGACATTGTCATTGACGGAGAATCCTATCTTGTGGCTCAGCAAGATGGAAAGAGATCACCCATGACACTGAGTGAAATCTCTAGTGCGGCACCCAAGATGACCGGAAACGAAGACGAAATTCTCGTGCAGGTCTCAAGAAAACGATCCTCTCTATTCTCAGCCGAACGAGCACTCGAGGAAACTTTCAGAGAAAGTGAACTCGAAGAATCACAAATCCGCTGGGTCCAGGAAGTCGTGGACTGACGACTTCCTCCAGACAATTTCAGCGTTCTTCAGGGTCGTAGACATCCATTTCGAGAGTTGTGTCGGAGACATAATCGACCGGCTTTGCAAGAGC
>JAQWSQ010000107.1 GCA_029243145.1 Planctomycetaceae bacterium
GGGTTCTCTCCGAAAGCCGCCTATATCCTAAAAAAACAATTGGAAGAAGCCGATGCTATTCTTGTGAATCGGATCGATGAACTCGATCCCTCAGAGGTCGACGAACTTGCCAAACTGGTCCAGGAAAACTTCCCCGGCACACCCACACTACGACTGTCAGCAAAAACGGGTGAGGGGTTCGGCGGATTGTTGGAATTTCTCGCTCAACAGGGAGACTTCGGCAAACGAGTTCTCGACATCGATTACGACATCTATGCCGAAGGCGAAGCGGAACTCGGCTGGCTGAATTCCAGCTTACATATTGACGCTGAAGAAGAGTTTTCGCTCGATGAACTGTTGCTCGAAATAGTCAACGAATTGCGGCAGGCTTTGATCGAACAAGGCTCCGAACCGGCCCACCTGAAAACAATCGGTTTGTGGGAAGGGTTTTTCGGAGTCGCCAATCTCATCAGCAGCGATACGCCTCCCGAGTTGTCATTGGCTTCCGGGTATGACGTGAAATCAATCGAGCTGATTGTGAATGCTCGCGTCGCCTGCGATCCTGCGATCTTGGAGCAAACTGTTTCGGCAGTTCTTGATGAAGCTCTGGAAAAACGAAACGCCACCAAAAGAGATCAGCAGACACGCAGTTTTCGTCCCGGACGGCCCGTGCCGACTCATCGATTCGGCAACGAATAACGCGCCGTGTCACCAACCTTTTAACTTCACATCGATGGTTTCGGTATCGTTCAGATTCGACGTTCGAGCGCGGACGACTTTCACGATGTCACCCGGCTCGTATTTCTTGAGCAACTCAACCAGTTCGTTGGAATTGTTCACTTCCGTATCGCCGAAGGCAATGATGACATCATTGGGACGTAACCCGGCTTCTTTGGCGGCTTTGCCCGGGGTCACTTCACCAATCATCACGCCCTTCGGGATTCTTGCAAAGTTAGAAAATTTGATTCCCAGTTCGACGGCACCTCGACTCTCAATATGAATTTCGGGATTGATGGGTTCCAGAATCTCTACAACCCGTTCTGCTGAAACCGAACAGGTGGCAATCACATAGACAACGTTGACTCTCGCCAGACGAGCAATTTGGCGAATCCCTTCTTCGCCTCCGGCCCAACTTCGACCCAACCTCACATAAGAAATCCCCGGATACGGCAAACCGGTCACATCGTCGATTTCCATGATGTCTGTTTGAAATTCGATGTGCAGTCCCATTTGCTCTAAGTCGACAGTGGCCCGTTTCGATCGGAGTTGTTCGTAGGTTGATAAACTCACGCTCGCTTGTAGCCCGAGGTCTCCCACATCATTGAGAGCAATATTCTGCAAGGCCTGTTCGGCGGCCCGATTTGCGATGTCGTCTTCCGAGAGAAAGATTGCTTCCAGAATCGACAAGGCCCGCATCGAGAGTTCGGGCAGATCGGACTGGGCAGCCAGCTCCATGCGTTTGACCGTTTCGAGACTCCCTTTTTGTTTAAGGGTCTTCGTGGCTTCAACACGTTCTCGGAAATCGCCGCTACTCAGTTGATCGACCAACTTGTTGAGCCGATCCACGGAAATGGGAAGCCGAGACGGTAACGGTGGAGGAGGCGGCACAATGGGGACATAAAGTTTTTTTCGTGGGGAGCGTTGATCCTGAAAGGGACTTTTATCAAACCCGGGTGCGGGAATAATTTGAATTCCCGGAAGACGCTGTTGACGAAGCGCTTTAGGGATACCATTCTCGTCAGGCTCAAACTGAGCCCAGAGAGGACGTTCGCTAGCTGTAACGAACAGTGAGGTTACCAAGACCCCAGTCATCATGAAAATTCGGACTGCCATAACAACCGACCATTCGTTGGCGTGCAATATTTGAGCAATGATCCAAGTGTAGAATAAATGGGGGCAGAGGGACAACACTCTCTATCAAGAGATCTCTATCAGCGGTACTTTTCCTGCAACCGCTGCAACCGGAATTGTTCGTCAGGGAGATCCCTGCGGGACGACCATTCCAACCCATTGCGTGACCAGAACAAGAGTGATAACCGGATCAGCAAGCGAGACCGTCGCTGAACTCACACCTGGAAGAACCGAACACATTCCAGAAACACTCCGTCCCATCGGCAGGAACCGCCGATTAATGAATAGTCTGCCTCTTCAATTGAGTGAAGAATGGACAAATTGTCGTGACTCAAAGTTTCCAGGCAACTCAGGATGAGTATTTGTCAAAGGATGAGGAATTCTTCATCTCGAAATGAGCTTCACGATTCATGTCATAACTCTATAAATTGCCAATTTTTTCATGTTTTTGATGACTCAAAAACAGATGTCGAGAATCGAGATTTTCTCTCAAATTGACCGATCATTCCCACGAAGACGGAGACAACTCCTATAATTTGCCGCCCATGACTAAAACGACGCGCAAATGCCGATTTCGCATGACTTCGGAATTTAATAGGAGGAATAAACCCATGGCTCGAAAAGATGCCTTACTTCGACTTCACGAGAAACTTCGGGAAAAACGAGACGAGATTCGGCAAACGCTGAATCGAGAAATGGAACTGAGGCAACGCCCTCGGGATGTTGGAGATGTCGGCGACGACGCCTTCAACGTCAATGAAAAAGAACTCAACTCTCAACTGATGGCCTTGGAAAGCCGAGAACTGGTCCAGATTGAACGGGCCATTGAGATGATTCGCATTGGTCGTTACGGCGATTGTGAATTATGTCAGAAGAAGATTCCGATCAACCGATTGAACGCCCTGCCTTTCACTCCACTTTGTGTGAAGTGCCAAGAGAAGGTCGAACAAGCGGGTGGTGATCTAGATCAATTTGATATCGATTGGGAAAATGCAGCCGATTTTGAATTTCGGATGCAAGAGATGGATTTGACGTTGGGCGATCTCGACCAAAGCGTGTGACCCCAACTCCTTCACGGACAGAAGGAGCCTCTCAATCGACATCACAGCGAGGAATGGCAAGGACGCCGACTTTAAAGCGACGGACCGCAGAAGATTATTAAACACTGCCGTCGATTGTCCGATCGGGAGCTCACCGAGCCATGACCAACCGCCGCCCATCACTGATTTACTCCGCACTGATCCTGCTATCCGGCATCGTCCTAGGCTTGGCATTGGAAGGTTGGCCTTCCAGTCGGCTCTTACAGGCCCGTCACCTCGATCAATCGGAAGTTGACCGTCTGTACAACGAGTTACAGATCGGCGATACGACGCTCACCGATTTCGGTCGCGTGATGTCTCGAATCTATACGGTCACCTCTCCAAGTGTCGTTCACATTCAATCTGAGCATCAAGATGCGCGTCGTGGAACCATCGAAGAAACCGGTTCGGGCGTCATCATGTCGAGTGATAAAACGCCTCGCCCCTTCATCGTCACGAATCGTCACGTCATTCAGGGAGCCAGCCTGAATGAAATTCAGATTAAACTCGCTGATGGCCGCGTCTTGCGTCCCACCCGAATCATGCAAGATGCCGCAACCGATCTCGCCGTCCTGGAATTCAAAAATTCGAGCGTGACTCCCGCACGCTGGGGTGATAGCGAACGGCTCGATATTGGTCACATTGTTTTGGCGATGGGAAGCCCGTTCGGACTTAATCAATCCATCACAATGGGAATCATTTCTGCGAAAGGGCGACGCTCATTACGTCTGGGTGGCGAAGCCGATTCCAGTACCGTTATCAATCAGGACTTCCTGCAAACCGATGCCGCCATCAACCCCGGTAACAGTGGCGGACCATTGATTGACACGCAAGGTCGAGTGATTGGAATCAACACGGCCATTGCTTCAAATAGCGGAGGAAATGAGGGAATTGGTTTCAGTATCCCCAGCAATCTGGTGAAGTTTGTCGTCGACCAACTCATCGAACATGGCCGCGTTCAGCGGGCATTTCTGGGCGTCGCTCTCGATGAAGATTTTTCGTCGGAAGATGCCGCCCGTTTGAAGCTGGACCGTATTCTGGGAGCGCGAGTGACCGAAGTTTATCAAAACACACCCGCTTCACGAGCCAAGCTGAGATACAACGATGTGGTCTTGAACTTCGATGGTTACGACATCGAAGATCAGAATCACTTAATTCATTTGGTTAGCCTGACACCACTCGATAAACGAGTGAGGCTTGAAGTGCTTCGCGCTGGTCAACGAATAACAGTTTACGTCGAACTGACAGATCGTGCCCGCTTCCGTCGTGTGGAGTAGATGAGAAGCGGGGTGACATGCTCACGCTTGCATGAGCATGTCAGATTCATCCGCGAATTTTCAACACGAAGTGAAAAGGTTCAGGAACAAGTCTCCTGATCAGTGTTGATGAGCGAAGATGAGTGTTCTCCAAAATCGATAATGCCTGTTATTATGCCGCCTCGTTTGAGCCGCTTGCGCGAGCAAGCCGGGCAGAAGCACCTTCGAACGTGTTCTTTTTTTATCTCTGCGGCTTGGCGCCTTTGCGTGAGTCAGCTTCGTTCATCTGGGGCTATGCTTGTGTTCCGAAAGACGAAGGCTGCATCTGTAATCAGACTTCCATTTTCTTTTCATACTGTTGAGAGCCCCAGCCACACAACAACAACGCGCATGCCTACAATAACGCGTTCACTTTTCTCTGCGTTTCTGATGCCTCTCCGCGGCTTGGCGTCAAAAAGTTGATCGTTCAAACTCGTCTTGCCAACCTCCCGCTACCAGAGTTACCGTTCGTGGTTCGCCGACAGGCGACTCGATCTTTGGCAATTTGTAACGTCATAACAACCCGCAGGCCCCCGCGGCTTGCGCCGCAGGGCTATCAGAAAAACGCGATCCTAATACATAGCCCTGACGCGCGAGCGGCCAGGGCTGTTCAACAATGACGACCGCTGCAACGTAAGAAAGGAGGCGATCTCGCGTGACGTGGAAAATGCGTCCACACAAAAAGTGACATCGCACCAAAACGAAGCAATCAACGCAAACCGATCAGAGTCAACGACTTGCTCAAGAGTATGGAAGATCCTTTTCAAGTGTGTCCCCAAATCTTGACACCTTGACATCTTGCAACGGCTGTTGAGTGTTCGAAAAGTGCCGAGCTGAAATGCTTCTTGCCAATATTGATCTGGTTAACTCAGAATCTCTTTCACAACGTGGCCATGAACATCGGTCAAACGACGGTCGAGGCCGTTATGTCGGAAGGTCAGCCGTGTGTGATCGAGACCTAACAGATGAAGCATCGTGGCATGTAAGTCGTGGACGCTGGAGACATTCTCGACCGCCTTGAAACCGAGATCGTCGGTTTGTCCGTAGCTGACGCCGGGTTTGACTCCTGCACCACCGAGCCAAGCGGTAAAACCTTGCTGGTTGTGATCGCGGCCTTTGGCTCCTTTTTGGAACATCGGCATCCGACCGAATTCGGTACACCAGACGATGAGTGTATCGTCGAGCAAGCCACGTTGTTTCATATCTTTAAACAATGCCGCCGCTGGTTGATCCATAATCTCGCCGTGAACGTCGTACTGTTCGCGGAGTTTTTGATGACCGTCCCAGTTGAGAGCGCCTCCGCTGGCATACGCACCATTGAAGAGTTGCACGAAACGGACACCCGATTCGATCAGACGGCGCGAGAGAATGCAGTTGCGAGCGAAGGCCGCTTTATTTTCGTTCTGAGAGTCGGCCCCGTACATTTTCAGTGTCTCTTTTGTCTCGGTAGAGAGATCGCTGATTTCCGGTACAGAGAGTTGCATTCGAGCGGCAAGCTCATAACTGGCAATGCGTGCTGCTAACTCGCCATCATGCGGATTTTGTTTCAGATGTTCGCGATTGACAAGGTTTAATAAATCACGAGCCGCTTGATCTTGCGTACCCGTAACGGACTTTGGAGGTTGCAGATTTCGGATCGGTTGTGTGCTGCTGAACGGTGTCCCCTGAAACACGGCAGGTAGAAATCCTGGTCCCCAGTTGTTGATGCTTGCTTGAGGAACACCTCGCGGATCGGGAATCGCGACAAACGCCGGGAGATTCTGATTCTCTGTGCCGAGAGCGTAACTTGACCAAGCTCCCATGCTGGGAAAACCGTCGAGAATGAAGCCGGTCGAGAGAAAATTTTCGGCAGGCCCGTGCGTATTTGATTTGCTTGTGAGCGTATGAATGAACGAGATGTCGTCGACAATCTCTCCCAGATGGGGAATCATATCGGAGACCATTTTGCCCGTTTCGCCTTTTGGACGAAATTCATATTGCGGACGAGCCAGATTTCCTGCCGGCCCTTGAAATGTGACAGGTGGTCCTCCTTCAAACGGCTTGCCATCGTATTTGATCAGTTCGGGTTTGTAATCGTATGTCTCTAATTGGCTGCAAGCGCCGGCACAAAAAATGACGAGCACGTTTTTGGCTTTGGCATCAAAGTGTCCCTGCCTGGGAGAATGTGGTTGGCTGGGATCAACTTTAGGAGTGTCAGCGAGCAGACGGTCTTGATCGAGAAGCGATGCGAGCGCCACTGCGGAGAGTCCTGATGCCGTTTGTCCCAGAAACTCACGTCGGTCGAGAAACGAACGCCCCAGTGAAGTCATGTTTTCGGAATAATATTGCATCTGATTTCTCATCAGGGGAGGAACAGGAACTCATTGCTGTTAAATAAGACTCTGGCCAAGGTCGCAAGGTCATATTGGGAAACCGCCGACTTTGCCGCTGCGAACTCTGTTTTGCTCGGCACACGCCCCAGCATCAATTGGAATGTCGCCGAGACTTGCCGATCGACGTCGTCGCCAGCCTCACGATGAATTCGTTGAGCAACCGCCTTTGCGCGGTCATAGACAAAATTGCTATTGAACAAATTGAGTGCTTGGATTGCGGTCGTCGACTGAGTTCGTTGCGGCGTGGGTTGCCCCGCGTCGGGACAATCAAATGCCCCGAAAATGGGAACCTGCTCCATCCGAATTTTGTGAGAATAAATCATCCGCCGAAGTTTATCGGGACCAAACTCTTCGACCGGAGGAAATCCGGAGAGCCCTCCCTTTGTTTTGAAAAAATCAAATCCCGGTCCTCCCATTTTCAAGTTTAACTCTCCCGTCACGACCAGCATACTATCACGAATCGCTTCAGCCCGAAGTCGTTGCGAAGGAAATCGCCACATGAGTCGACAATCAGCATCGAGTTTCTGAGCTTGCGGATTGATGCGTGAGGTTTGCTGATAGGTTTGCGAAGAGAGGATCAGTCGGTGCATTGCTTTCACCGACCAACCATTTTTCATGAATTGGATCGCCAACCAATCGAGTAATTCGGGATGTGTTGGCTTGGCTCCGTTCATGCCGAAGTCGCTGGGAGTTTCTACCAACCCGTTCCCGAAGTGCATTTGCCAAATTCGATTGACCATCACACGTGCGGTGAGTGGATTGTCCCGGTCGGTGATCCATTCTGCCAGCTCGATGCGGCGGTCCTGTTCTTCCGACTCTATTGTCAGCGAGACATCGGAAAGCACTGTGGGGACGTGAGGTGGAACTCGATCTTGTGGTTGTTCGGGATCGCCTCGCCTCAGTTGAAAGGTTTCATCAGGCTGACGAAACTGACCGCCGTAAACCATGTTGGGAGTCTTCAGTTGCGTCTGACGTTTTTGCAAATCATCAAGATGCTTAATCGTATCGTTGACCGATTTTTGCAGCTCAACGGGAGCGTTTCGAGCCAGCATCGTCGTCTCATCAAAAGGAGTGCCCTGAAATAGGCGATCTTCCGAAGAGGCCACTCGTTTCCATTGGGTACCGTCGAGTGAAATTTCAATCTCATAAATGATTGGCAGCCGGTCTTTCAGTTTTCCGTCGCGGTCACGTCCCCAGACGATGCGATTAATGCGGGCGACCTCGGGGAATTCGAGCTGCACCCAACCTTTCCCTTTTTCATTCGAGATCCAGCTTTTCGGATTCCCATAAAGCCCATCGTTAATATGTTTCAGTTGATGTCTGCCTGTGTTGGAAAGATTTCCCGAGGAACTGGATGTCGTGCCGTGAGTTGCAAGAGCAATGTTGACGGGTTCCTCGCCCGAAGTGAAGACTTCTAACTCGTCGAGACACGGTTCGTAGCGATTGCCGTTGGTCGTTTCATAAGAGGTGAAGCGAACGAATTTCGCCTCGCTGACCGGAAAAGCTTCTGTATTCGACTCGTAATTGATGGGAGACCGCATACGGGGAAGTGTCGATATTTCCGCAGAACCTTCCACCGCTTCCTGCATGACAATAACATCAGCCGTGATACCGGTTCCCGTTTCGCCACTTCTCAAAATCAATCGAGACTGTTGATTGAACTGATGAGTCCCGGCATTGAACAATCCGCTCCAGCGAGGTTTTTTCTCGGAGTCGCCTTCGGTTTGCCCTGCATAGTAATACTGATCAGTTGTGGCAATTTCGGTTTGATCGTCGCGAGTTTCAAGGTCACCATCTACATCGAGAATGTATCGAGCATCACGGGTGTGGACACCACTTCCATGAACGCCCCACGAAATCCAGACTTTGAATCGCCCGTTTGCTTGTGGATTCCAGGTGAAGACATCTTCGCCGGGATGGTTGTCCCACCAGGTGTAGCGTCCTTCGCTGAGGTTGGGCATGCGGTCGAGACTACCAGGATCATCGGCGTATCCTCGTTTTTTACCGTCGGGATTTGTTCCATGACCATTTTTTGTTTTCAGTAACGTGACTCGTTCGAGATTTTCATCATCGATAATCAGTGTTTCTCCAGTGTACGCAACTGGTTCAAGCGAGGTAAGTTGCGATTTCAGTTGTGCGATTTGTGGGACGAGTCGTTCCGCTTCTGCTAATCGTTGTTCGTGACCTTCGTCTTTGATGGGCCGATCTCCGTAATCGACACCCGCAAAAAATGCTTGGAGTGCGTAATAGTCTTCCTGCGCGATGGGGTCAAACTTATGATCGTGGCAGCGGGCACAGCCGATTGTCAGGCCCAAAAAAGTCGCACTTGTGCCAATAATGATCTCATCGAGGGCGTCTTGTCGAGCGAGCCTTTTGGAGGCGTCATCTTTGCCAATTTGACCGGGGAGTAATACTGCCGCGGCGACTAAAAAACCGGTGGCGGCATCGGCATCGAACTGGTCGCCAGCCAATTGTTCGGTGATGAATTGATCGTAAGGTTTGTCTTGATTGAACGACTCGATGACATAATCGCGGTATGGCCAGGCATTCGGCCTGGGAGTGTTCACTTCGTAGCCATGAGTGTCGGCGTAGCGAACCAGATCGAGCCAAGTCTGGGCAATTCGCTCCCCATAACGCGGGCTGTCCAGCAAAGAGTCTATCAGTTCGTTGAGACCATTTTCGGTCTCAATGTTAGCCGACCACAACTTTAGTTCTTCCCGTGTTGGTGGGAGACCGTGCAAATCGAGATGCAGCCGACGGACAAGAGTGGAGGGTTCTGCGAGTGGCGATGGCTGAATGCCTGCGGACTTAAGTTTCCGACGGATGAAACGATCAATCGGATGGCCGTTCCCGGCAGGTGGTGTGACCGCTTTCAGCGGTTGAAATGACCAGTGTGAGGCGGGGTCGGATTGGGCCTTTTCATTAGCGGGGGCGTTCACTCCTGAGAGAATCCATTGTTGGACGAGTTTCAACTCTGTTTCAGAGAGTGGTTCGCCCTCCGGGGGCATTCGCTCAAACTCTTCCTTGGAACTGACTCGCTGCCAGATCAAGCTTTCGTCCAAATTTTTGGAAGAGACGGCCGCACCGCTGTCGCCTCCCTGCTGCATCAGTTTGACGGTATCGAGTCGGAGCGATGATTCCTGTTTGAGGGCTCCGTGACATGCATAGCATTTGCGCGCGAGAATCGGTTTGATATCGCGAGAGTAATCAACGCCTTCCGCACAAACAGTGCCCGTTGAAGATAATGCCAGACAGAATAAGGCCACACATGCGACAAGCCATCGGAATGTTTCGTCTGAGGCT
Source organism: Planctomycetaceae bacterium (assembly GCA_029243145.1). Classification (GTDB taxonomy): domain Bacteria; phylum Planctomycetota; class Planctomycetia; order Planctomycetales; family Planctomycetaceae; genus JABURQ01. The sequence continues at coordinate 9,880 of JAQWSQ010000107.1, forward strand.
CGACGTAACATGGAAATCATCTCTTTTTTCTGTTCTTGAGTTGCATTGTATTAAGCGAGTAATCCGTCGATCACCTTCGCACCTTCTACGCCCGTCAACTTCGAATCGAGGCCTTGATATTTCACAGTGAATCGATTGTGGTCGATCCCTAAATTATGCAGGACTGTCGCGTTCAGATCATTAATGTGAACGGGATTCTCGACGATATTGTAGGAATAATCGTCGGTGAGGCCGTAATCAATACCCGGTTTGAAGCCTCCACCAGCAACCCACGTTGAGAAACAGCGTCCATGATGGTCGCGACCATGGCTCTCTTTGGTCAATTTACCCTGACTATAGATGGTGCGACCGAATTCTCCACCGAAGATGACGATCGTGTCTTCTAACATGCCTCGTTGCTTGAGATCTTTGACCAACGCGGCAGCCGGCTGATCGGTGCCCAGCGTGTTCTTGCGAATTTCGTTGGGAAGATTGCCGTGTTGATCCCAACCGCGATGGAAGAGTTGAACGAATGGAACGCCCCGTTCGGCTAATCGACGTGCGAGAACACAGTTGGCGGCAAATGTTCCCGGTTTTTTGGAGTCTTCACCATAGAGATCGAAAGTGGATGCCGGTTCGTCGTTAATTTCCATCAAGTCGGGAACCGATGTCTGCATACGATACGCCATCTCATACTGGGCAATACGGGCTTGAATTTCAGGATCGCCGAGCTTGTTGTAATTCTCTTCATTGATACGCGCGAGACTGTCGAGCATATTACGCCGCAGATCGCTGCTGACTCCCGCAGGGTTTGACAAATACAACACAGGATCTGCACCACTGCGGAATTGAACTCCCTGATGTTTGGATGGCAAAAAACCACTTCCCCAGATACGGGAGTAAAGCGCTTGGCCCGGCTTTGCACCGACGGAGATCATTGTGACATAGGCGGGAAGGTCTTTGTTTGGGCTGCCGAGTCCATAACTCAACCATGACCCGAAACTGGGACGCCCCAGTTGTTGTGTCCCGGTGTTGATAAACGTGATGGCCGGATCATGATTGATGGCTTCGGTATTCATTGTGCGAATGATGGCAATGTCGTCCGCAATCTTGGCGGTGTGAGGCAAGATTTTATCGTTAATCCAAGTCCCCCGCTCACCATGCCGACCGAACTCGAACATCGGTGCGACACACGGGAACGATTTCTGACCGCTGGTCATACCGGTGAGTCGTTGTCCCTGCCGAATTGATTCGGGCAGTTCGCTGCCGTGAATCTTTCGCATGGTGGGCTTGTAATCGAACATGTCGATGTGACTCGGCCCACCCGCCATAAACAGATAGATCACCCGTTTCGCTTTCGGAGTAAAGTGAGGCAATTCGGAAAGACCATGAGATCCACTCTCCGCTGCGACGGTTTGCCCGAGGTCGGCATTCAAGAGCGCTGCCAATGCTGCCGCTCCCAAACCACTTCGTCCATGAGAGAGTAATTGCCGGCGGGTCATCTGACGATCGAATTCGAGTTGCGGGTTCATCGTCTATTTCCTTCTCACTATGTTCCCAAGTTTGTCGGGAGCGATGTATGTTTTTTGCAGGCTGGGACTGGTCCCGGCTCTTTGTGATTTCTGCCCAGTTTAAATTCGCTTCGCTTTTCTTACCCAGCCTGGTTCTCTAGTTCCGAGTCAGGGATTCATCCATGTTGAGCAACGTGGAAGCCACGATAGTCCATGCGGCATGCTCGACCGGGTCGAGCCCTTCCGGGTTCTTCGATTCTCCCAGACTGAGCAATTGCTGAGCGGCTTCGGAGTTCTCGCGAAAATGTTTCAAAGACTGTTGATAGAGCTGCATCAGGACACTTTTTTCCGTCGCGCTGGGAGGTCGTGCGACAGTCAACAGGAATCCTTGTTCGAGACGTTCGGCGGGAAGAACGCGACCCTCGCCCATCATGCGGGCCGCTATCTGTCGCGAGGCTTCCACAAATTGTAGGTCGTTGAGCATCACGAGCGCTTGCAAGGGAGTATTGGTTCGCGGTCGATTGATGGTGCATTTCTCACGAGTTGGAGCGTCAAAGATTTGCATGTTGGGTGGAGGCGCAGAACGTTTCCAATAGGTGTAAAGACTGCGGCGATACAACTTTTCGCCCTCATCCGGTTTGAAGAGCGGTTTGCCGCTCAATCCAACTTCCGCCCACAAACCGGGTGGTTGATAGGGTTTCACGCCGGGGCCACCCATCTTCTCGTTGAGCATTCCGCTGATCGATAACGCGTTGTCTCGGATGAACTCCGATTGCAAGCGAAACCGGGGTGACCGAGCCAACAAGACATTTTCGGGATCCTGTTTCAGCAAATCAGGAGTGACCCGCGAAGTCTGGCGGTAAGTATGAGACATCACAATTTGTTTGAGGAATCGCTGAACATCCCAGCCGTTCTCACGGAAGTCGACCGCCAGCCAATCGAGCAATTCGGGATGTGTCGGGTATTCGCCCTGTGCGCCGAAGTCCTGCGGAGTCGTGACGAGCCCTGTGCCGAACAACATTTGCCAATATCGATTAACAGTCACCCGTGATGTCAGCGGATGCTCGGGAGCAAACAACCATTTGGCCATCCCTAACCGATTGGCCGGGAAGTCGTCAGGCATGGCCGGCAAGGCAGAAGGTGTTCCCGGTTCGACTTTTTGATCGGAGGGAGAATCATACTGCCCACGCATCAGCACGAAGGTCTCTCGTGGTTTTGGTTGATCGGTCATGATCATGACCGTCGTGAGTGGTTTTTTCAATTCGATGATCTGTTGCTGCAATTTGTTCTGCTTGGCGGTCAGAGTCTGGAACTCTTGATCTCCATTATTCAGGTAATAATCAAACAAAGTCTTCTGTTGTTCTTCACTCCGTTTGTCGGTGGCGAGTTGCAGAAGAGAGAGAATCGGATCGGCGCCGGCGAGTTGTTTGACTTCGGTTCCGCTGAGAACGCGGGGATAGAAACGAACGTCGTCTACTTCTCCTTTCAGTCGACCACTGGGGTGTCGACTTCCGACCAGCATACTTTTCTCGGTAATGATTGTCTTCGAAAGACGATCTTGCTCGACCGTCCATTCCCAATTCTCACCATTGACATATATTTTCACACCAGCCGCTTTAGAAGAGCCGTCGTAAGTCACCATGACATGTTGCCATTTGTCGGCTTCAAGAGCTTTCTTCGAATTCACTTTGATGGCGTTTGTGGGCCAGGTATTGATAATGTGAGGGGCAATTTTTCCGCCGGTAATTAAACAATCGAATCCACGATAGGAATTCCCGTCGTCCATCCTCGCAATAAGTGCTCCCGATCCGTTTTTAGGAATCTTGACCCAACCGCCGTAAGAGGCGGCATCAGTGCGCTCGAATCGTCCCTGATCACCTAGGTCAACATAGCTCGATCCATCCAGCTTGAGTCCTTTACCGCTACGTCCTTCCACCCATTCAAATTTCCCCTGAATGGTTCCCGGTTTTTCCGCGTTTGCCGCGTTGCCAACTTTGCTTCCGTCCCCTTCTTCGAAGGGAAGATGAACGGTCATGCCGACTGGTGTTGAACCGCTCGGATTCTCGGCGATCTCTTTTTCTTTCACCGTCAGCCATTCAGCATACGATGATTGTGCGGCCGTACGTCGATTGACGAGACTCTTTTTAACGCCTGCCAGTTCTGCTTCGGTTTTCGGAAGCTGTTCCTGTTTTTCGGGATCGGGGATTTCGAGTGTCGGCGTGGCATTCCCTTTTCGAGTTTGCATACCGCCATCGGAACTCATATTGAAAAACGCATAAAAGCGATAGTAATCTTCGTGCGAGATGGGATCGTATTTATGGTCGTGACATTGAGCACATTCCATGCTCATTCCCAACCAGACGGTCGAAGTTGTTTTCACACGGTCAACGACATATTCGACGCGGTACTCTTCTGCAATCGCTCCCCCTTCATCGGTCGTGCCGTTATTTCGATTGAAACCTGCCAATACTTTTTCACTGATACTCGCTTCGGGAACAAGATCACCGGCGAGTTGCAGAATCGAAAACTGATCGAAAGGCATGTTCTCGTTGTAAGCTTGGACGACACGGTCGCGCCATGCCCACATATCGCGCGGGCCATCCGCATGAAAAACACTGGTATCGCCATACCGGGCCGCATCGAGCCACATCACGGCCATCCGCTCTCCATAATGAGGCGACGAGAATAAGCGATCAACGAGTCGTTCGTAGGCGTTGGGTGATTGATCATCGACGAAGGCTTGCACTTCTGCGGGAGTCGGCGGTAAACCGGTGAGGTCGAAGCTCAAGCGACGGATCAACGTGCGGCGGTCGGCTTCGGGAGAAAGTGTCAATCCGTTCTCAAGTAGCTTCTGACCTATGAACTGATCGATAGGATTCTTCGCGGGAATTTCGGTCGTGACTTTTGGTGGCTCCGGCTTAACAGGAGTTACAAACGACCAGTGATCACTCCACTCGGCTCCCTCTTCGATCCAGCGTTTGAACAGATTGATCTCTTTCGTGGTGAGTTTTTTGTTCGATTCTGGTGGCGGCATTTTCACGAACTCATCGTGACTCGAAATTCGTTCCCAAATCGCACTTTTCTCCAGACTGCCGGGAGCAAGGGCAAAGCTTCCGTCTCGATCAGCGAACGCGGCCTCTTTGATGTCGAGTCGTAAGTCGGCCTCCCGATGTTCTTGATCGGGGCCGTGACAATGAAAACAACGATCAGACAAGATCGGTTTGATGTCGCGGTCGAAGTGGATTTTCGTGGATTGTGCCTGAACGCTTATTGTCGAGAGCAGCAGGCCAAAAGTGGAAATTAGAAAGTAGCGCATGAAATACATCTCTCATCTCGTCATCGGGAAGTTTGCTGAACGTTCGCAGGCAGGAATCACGAGGCGGGCAGCAATGATGCGGGAAGCTGTATCCACAAGAGAGTTCATCGCTGTTCTTTCAGTATATCCACCAATGCAATGGATTTCAAAAAAAACACGCTTTTCAGAGTCTCAGAGACCGCAACTTGAGGACTTGTAGGGTTTATGCGAGATTCCTGAATTCAGGATCCGCTCATGTACCCTTGCAAAGTCAGCCATTCGGTCGCTCGCGCTGGCCAAGTATCGACATTCGATCCCTCAACCGGACGCATGCCGTATCCATGACCGCCGTTACTGTAAATGTGTAGCTCAGAAGGAATCTTGTGATGCTTCAATCGCTTATAAAACTCGATGCTGCTCAGAGAAGTGATCGGGTCGTCATGAGCGTGCGCCAGAAAGGTGGGAGGCGTCTTTTCATTGATCGTCACGAACTCGCGCAATTCTCCCTCACCATCGACTAATTGCCAAGGATAAAGCAGCAGGCTGAAATCAGGACGACACGAGACTCGATCAACATCATCAACGGACTTGTATTGACGTTGCTGAAAACGTGTCGTCACTAATGCCGCACATTGACCACCCGCAGAGAAACCGAGGACTCCAATTTGATTAGGACTAAGACCCCACTCCTCGGCACGAGCGCGAACCAGCGAAACGGCACGCTGCCCATCTTCGAGCGGTCTGATCCACGAGTCGGGTTCTGACTTCGTTCGTTTCGTACGGTAATGGGCGACGATCACTGTCACGCCCAGCGGATTGAGCCAATCGGCAACTTCCGAACCCTCTTTGTCCATGACGACATAGTTATATCCACCGCCGGGAAACACGATGACCGAAGTCTTGTTCCGTTTTGCTTTGGGTGGTTGATAGACAAACAACCGCGGGAAGGTGATATCTTTAATACGTGTCGCGGGAGAATTTTCAGCTGGTCGCGTGGGCAATGTTTCCCCGGTGCTCTTCACGGTCTCACCCGCCGGCAATGCGGACCACAGATCGATAATCGTATCGGGTTCGTGTGCGTCGCAGAGTGACAAATTTAATCCGATCAGGATGAGCGTGATCGAGGAAAGAAGACAGAAAGACGGGAGGATATGAGATCGCATAAAGTGAGGCCTTGTTTTAAGACGAATCTCTCTCTCAGATTACTCACTCTTCAGCTTAAATGACAACTGATTTTCACCAACCACGATTTCCGCTGTGAGACCAGAGCTTTTGGGGTCGGTGTATTTATTGGAGACTAGAGAGTCTCCACCGCCCATATAATTCATGTTCACCGGACCGGATGCCGAGGGGTCGGCTGCTTCGACCGACTCTCCTGAAGATGCTGCCTGTATCGCCACTCGCTGAGTTCCGATGGGCACGCCATCACCCGCCTCGTACGTCATGACTTCGACGATTTTTCCGTCGATAATTTTACCAGAAGCGGGACGGGTACTGTCTGATTCAAAAATAATCGCTCCCGCTTCAATCGGTTGATCATCGAGCGTCACAGTTCCGGTAACCGTAGCGGTTGGCGAACGTTCGGGACCACCACCACAACCGGAGAGAACAACGCACAAAATAGCGACTGAGAGGGAATGCGTTAATGGTCGCAACACGGATGAATAATCAGTCATAGAATCGTTTTCTGAGAAGGAGAATAAGGTCAAAGAAATGGGCAAGCTAGAAGTTGCCGATCACTTGTCCTCCCTCACGCGAGGCCAAGGCTCGATAGGTTGTCCCATCGATAAGTCCCCACTCCTGAGTGGAAGCGACCACAGGGGAGAATGTTCGTGGTGTCATGATAATTGTGCAAAGCCAGTCCGAGCTGTTTCATATTGTTCTTACACGACGAACGTCGAGCCGCTTCGCGAGACTGTTGCACGGCGGGTAACAGCAAAGCAACCAGCACTGCGATAATCGCAATGACAACAAGCAGTTCGATCAGAGTAAATCCACGTCGGAGATGTCGTTGATTCATGATTAGCCTATAAAAACTAAAGACTCGAGAGCGATATTAGCCAGCGAAAAATGATCTACACATAAACATCCATCAATGCAAAATACTCGATCCCCTCCCACATAGCAAATATAATTGAGGCTCGATGTGGGGAAACGTCGCGAAATCCCAAGCGGGTAGAAATCGAGTCAGCGTTCTTTCGCCATTTTCACTGGAACCAGCCGTAGGTCGTCCAAACCGAACATATATTCTTTGACGGCTTTAGGGTTAGCGCCCACGATTTCTAAAGACAGCTTGTGCGTTCCTGCTGAAAATTCATGGGAACCATACGTCAGGACTCCGGTTGTATGATGGGGTGAGTTTTCTGATCATGGACTTTGTAGCTGTCGAAGGTACGTAGATCTTATTGGCGTCAATACTGATTGTGGTTGAATCGATTCACTCTGACTCAAGGCTTCGATGGCAACTTCCCGATCGCCTACCTCGATGGCGATACAACCAAGATAGAACAATAATTCCGATTTCAACCGAGGTGCCAGATTCGCATCTTGGCTAACCTCATAAAATGATTTCGCCTTATCTTCCAATGAGTCGTGTTGAGCCGTCAGGAATACTTCATAAAATGGGCGCACTTCTGAGCTTACCTGACTGAGACTTTTTTCTGCTGCATCCATCCGACCCAGACGCAAATTATTTCTAAGAATTTCTTCTGCAGATTGCTCGATCGGCTTAGAAGTCTTGGGGGATCTCTGCTCATCGATGTCACTGGTCACTGATGAATCGGAGAATAATTCTAGAAAATGATCGCCGTATATGCCTTCACAACCGCGTTTCAACGAGGCAACTTCTTGAGGAAACCATTGATTATTTTGGGAAAGTTGATGGATCAGAATGGAAGCACGAGATTCGTCGATCAATGAGTGATGTCCGGTATTTCGATAGACTCTGTGTGCGAGTTCAAGATATGACCACGCTTTCACTTTACGATTTTGAACCGAGTCTTCGTCAGCCAACAACCTGAGAGCTGCATACGGAAGTCGAATGGCACTCAGTATCTCAGAAACGCAATTTCTATCACTTGGGAACGATGCGACGATGCTATTGGTGTTGTTGGCAGGAAATTGATCGATCGGCCATTCCATCCCCAGAAACGTATGAGCGGCCTGTTGGATTTGCCCACGATTCGCAGAATTGTCCAAGTTTCCGAAGTAGGCCGATTCCGCATCTATGCCCATCATTTTCCAACGCTGGCTTAGAGACAAGTTCCGTATTGATTCGCTATCTCGGCTGTCTGCTACGAGCAGTGAGGGATTCCAAGATTCGATGTGATGTGAGTATCCGCCAAATTTCTGGTCTGTTCGGAAATATGGTAACGATCTCATCTCTTTGAGATCTCTCACGAGTGCTGCATACTCTTGATAATTTGATCTATGTAATTCCCAGCGATCATCAATGACCAGCTGATACTTTTCTGCAAGACGCGGGTTCTGCCACACTGACGAACGATCGAGGTTGAAAAGTATGACGCCTCCATGTGATCTCCACAGAGCAGGGTCGATTCGGTGATTGGGCACCGTTCCTCCGCTCACAAAAGTTAGCAGCAAGCTTCCTGGCCTGAACAAGACCATCAAGGCAAACAAAATTAAAAAAGAGGTTGCCAGCAGGTATCGACCAACATATCGAGAGGGCGCGGCTTGAGAGGCATTCTCACAAGGAGCAATCATGCACAGTCCAACGGCAGCGGTACTCAGCCACAGATAATAGGAACAAAAGACTCCCAACAGTGTGAAGACGAGCATGCATAATCCATATTGCCTTACTCTTTCTGCTGATTTGAGTACCAATATCCAGCAAACAAACATCGCAGAGAGCAACAATAAATTCGGCCAAGCAGAGAGGTCAAGTGAAAAGGAAGGCCGTAGAGAATCCAGTACTCCCGGATAGACACCGACGTTCAACCAATTGATCGACCGAAATAACGTGATACAGAATCCGTTGTGGAAACATCCGATGACGATGGCCACTAGAGACAGGCAAGACGACCACATCACCGAACGAGAAATATTATTTCTCGTTCGTGTTCGGCACATGGGTGGAAGTACGAGAGATCCCCAAAAGAAAAAAACGAGACCGTATTCCAGAGTTGTCAGAATGGTGAGTATAAAAAGAAACGCCGGTATCCAGCCAACGACCACGTATTGACTTCGTCGTGAGAGGAAAATGAAGTAAGTAATAAGTCCCAGGAGAATGCAGGGGATGACATGAATGTCTCGCAGCCCGATACTTAACGCAGCCACAATCAATATGGTTGCACCGCTACCCCACACTCTGGCAAGCTGTTGTGCAAATACTGCGATGATCAACGAACTCATCAAAGCCATCACAACCCATTGAGAAGAACCCCAAGCTCGGGTGTACTCAAAATGCGCGAAAGGAATATGCCAGTCACCTGGCTCACTGAGAATCGTTTGACTTGTTACCGGTATCAAGGTTGATCGGCTTCCAGGATCAGCTGATTGGAAACCGCTCATCAGTGAGATTGACAATATCCACCAGATGACTGGAACCCGATAGCCTCGCCTCGGGCGACTCACTTCATGTCCGGTCTGGCTCCTGGTGTTCAGAGACATTTTTTACTGATCGACTTGGAGAGAGGATTCACGTATACGGATCCAATGATCCGTGAATTCAATGTGTTCAAAGACTTTGACTTTGGGCATATGGCATTGAAGGCAATCGTCTCGATGGCCTCCAGAACAAATGACTTTCTGAGTGGATGATCCATCGTGACATTGAACACACTGCCATATTCCCAAAGAGTTTTGGGAACTTAAAGGTCGATGTGGATCATGGCAAGTGATACAGGTCATCTTTGGAGAATTGAGAAAACAAGGAGATTGCACGAGTCCGACTGGTTGAAATCGGACGATTTCAGGATTGCCGGGTCTGATGTCTTTGGGGTCTTGGTCTTCCGCAATCCGATGGCATTCCCCACATCGCTTAATGGATTCCATTTGATTGGCGGTTTGCCAGAATCCTTCTTGAACCTCGCCATCGGATTCGACATGAGCTTGACGAGGGCCGTGACAACGTTGACAAGTGACACCCGGATGAATGGCATTGTAGTTAACGTAGCTCTCAGTTTCAGGCAACACTGTTGAGTGGCAAGCAAAACAGCGGCGAGCTTTGGGGGCATCAAAGAGAGTCCCGAGAGCTCCGAAATATCCACCACTCTTTTCCACAAATTGACCCGGTGAGATTCCGAATGCGTCGGCTTGGTGGTACCAAGTCCAACGAAACTCAACCAAGTCTCGCTGACCCCGGGCATCGGGTATTGTCCCCACCCAAGTATGCGCATGGGTACCTGAACCGAAACACCAATCCAGTTTCAGTCTTCGAGTATCCGCACCAGTCCCACTCACAACTTCCACATCTTGGTGAGACAGATCAACTTTGAGTGTCTGGTCGTACTCAGAAACAGAATCGCGAAATGCTTTTAGTAGCTCTTGAGACCTGGGATCCTCAATCTTCCGCAAAGTTTGAGCGTGATCCGTTTGAAGAAACATTTCAGACTGCTCAAAATGACAATCCGCGCAAGCATTTTCATCGGCCCAACCAACTGAAATTGAAGATTGGGGATGGAGAGCAAATTCATCGTTGCGCTGATCTCGCACGGAGCTTAGAGCGGCCAGTCCCAGAAAACAAAGCGCTGGAACTGCATACCGCGCCCAAGAGGTCAGCATGAGTGTCGCCTCAATAAATCACTAGACAATGGAAAGGGCACAGCTCTCCCACATCCATTCACAAGGACGCCGACCCAGAGCTATTCGACATTATCGGGATTTGCGGCATTTTCTTGGTCCATTTCATCCTCAGAGAGCTCCGCTGGTTCTTCGGTCGCGGCCGCATCACCTTCTGGTGGGGCACCTTCATCCATGACACCATCACCACAACCGGTTAAGAGAAAGAGGTTCAAGCTCAAACAAAATCCAATAAATAATTTCATAGTTGCACATCCATAAATCAAAGTGTCATTATCGGCTCATACTTTAAGAAAGTGTTGCCGGGAACATGCTTTATTCCCGGCAACTCGATGTTTCAATGCTTGTCAGAATGCACCAATTACTTCGGCACCACCCTTGGAACCCAAGCTGATCCAAGTTCCTTGATCGAGATTCTCACTGATGAATCGCACCGCACCATCAGCCATCAGAGCATGAACTCCACCGGTATGATGACTTGAGGCAGATTTAATATCAATTTCTGAGACGGAATTATTGCCATCACAGTTGGTGGGAGAGTTAGGAGGCATTAGGGTATTAAACCAAGGTCCCCAGAAGTTACGTGCCGAGCCCCAATAACGACCGGCATCGTCGTTGCCACCATCATGAGTGATGGGAAGAGCCGCACGGCAGGCTTGATGATACGTTCTGATAGCGTCAATCGATGTTTGCGAATTATCGGCAATTCTCGAATGGCCAGTACCGGTAAACCTCAAATTCCCAGCGGTATGGTTTCGATAGTTTATTGCAGTCTGATCGCCATCATTCAAACCAATTTGAACTTCCGAAGCCATAATCGTGTTGGATGTACCATCTTTGATATAAGTGAATCTAGTAGAGGAACGGTAAGTGAAAATCCCCGCTCTAGGTCGGTTGCCAACACTCCAAGCGGTGACTGGTCCCGATGACAACGCATAACTACAAGGACCGGAATCTCCTTGAGGTCGCGATCCTGAACCGGGGTCACTGGGGCACAAGTAAGCGGGAATGACCGATCTGTGGATTGAGCCATTATTCGGGGCTTGTCTTGGGCCTCGATTAAAGTCAACCTGATTGTAAAGTGGAGCCTGATCCATAAAAGGCAGAATCATCGACATGCCACTCCAAACGTTCCAACCGTTATCCCGAGTGCGCCCCATAGGGCTGCCAGGCAAAGTGTTGTGTGTATCGTGATAGTTGTGGAGTGCCAAACCAACCTGCTTGAGGTTGTTTTTGCAGGCTGAGCGGCGGGCCGCTTCGCGGGCTTGTTGAACGGCGGGCAACAAGAGAGCCACAAGCACGGCGATGATCGCGATCACCACCAGAAGCTCAATCAAGGTGAAACCGCGCCGACAGCGCGTCAATAAGCGAGAATTTAGCATAGCAATTTTATCCTTGGAAAAAAAAAACAAAGTGAGGTATACAGATGACGCCATAAGAATTTATGGTGCCGAGAAGTTTCGTATCCTTCATACCAGACAGAATACGATAAAAACAAAGTGATATCAAGCAGATATTTAAGAGAAAACTTGTCTAAAATACGTAATAAATGGTGTGATTTGATCAGCAAGAGATGCTGGAAAGTTGTTGTTTTTTCAGGAAAATATCATTGAGTCGATCAAAAACCCTTCTACTGATATTCTCTGGTACCCTTTGCGGAATCTTCGTGGGATTTTTAGTTCGTGCTTCTTCAGAGGATCTGGAACTCGAAGCCACCAAAGCTTGGAATCAGGGAAATGTCTCTGGATCTGAACATTTGGCACGCCAAATTTTGGCCCGTAATGATCAATCTGATCGAGCGTATGAAATATTGAATCAAGTCGCATCTCATGATGGCAAGCCCCTCATGAAAGTTGCGATTTTGTTGACGAGAGCAGATCAAACAAATCAAACCTATGACCGCTACATCCAAGCGGGAGATCTCGCTCTTCAGCATCACTATGCAGCAGTCGCAGAAGATGCTTGGAATCGAGCACTGCGATTCGATCAAAAACGCAAAATCGCTCGTCAACGGTTGATTTCAATCTCAGCACTCCGACTGGATTCGGAAAACCTGATCGAACTTTTGTTTGAGCAATTAAATCGATTCAGCTTTGATGCCGAAAGCCTTCGATTGTTACTGAACTGCGAAACACTGGACCGTGAAGCCAAAGAGTTACAGGAAATACTTCAGAACTATTTAGATGCTGACCCCAAAGATCAGACCTCTCGCCAAGGTTTGGCACGCTGTTACATCTCTCTTGGGGAACCTGAAAAGGCAGTCCAGCTCTGGAGCGATCCACCTGTTAGCCTCAGTTCGAGAATTGTTTACGCACGAGCCCTGATCGAATCGGGACAAGCGGATTCGGCGGTTCCGTTACTCGATGATGATCAGGAGGGGCAAAGCTCTGCTGAATTCCAGTTCGTGAAAGGCCTTTTATCGTTAAAACTCAACAACTCTAGCGCAGCCACTGAACATCTCCGCAGAGCAGTGAATCAACGCCCATTGAATCAGGAGATGCGTTCTTATTACACCGATGCACTCCGCTTGGCAGGAGATATTGAAGAAAACGAGAAGCAGTCTCAGTTGCTGAAAGTCAATCATCTGATCTTCAGGCTATTGAATCATCCTGATACCGTTGTTGATAAAGAATTGGTTCAATCATTGAAAAGTCACTGCGTAGCGTTAGGGGCAGATCGGTATGTTCAAATTTTGAAACTTGAACCTTGAGTTCAGTTGGACGTCGTGAATTCGTCATCTCCTCAGCTAACGATTACACCAAAACCGCTTTCAGAATTCAGATCACTCCATGCGAAATTTTAGTCTTTCCATAACTCTCTTCTCAATTTGTTGCGCGCTGGGATATGCCGGCGTCAACGCATGGGACCGTTGGAACTATTGGGAAAAAGACAAAGAACTCTTTTCTGATCTTATGGAGTCTTCCCAGACAGAACCGTCTCTGGAGCCAAGCCTGGAAACGGAATCTGATTCTCCTCGCGGTCAACTGAATTTTGAAATGGTCCAAAATACCGGAATCTCTTTTGAATACGAAAATGGTTCTGAAGATGAATACCACCTCGCTGAAACTCTTGGGGGAGGAGTTGGTGTTTTCGATTTTGATAATGATGGACAAAACGATTTGGTGTTCGTGGACGGGGGGACTGCTTATCAGCCAGCTCACAATCAAGGTAATCATTTAATCATTTATCGTGGCTTGCGAGACATCAAATTTCAGGATGTCACAACGGAGTCGAGCTTGAATTGGGAAGGCTATGGGCATGGGTGCATCGTCGGTGATGTCAATAATGATGGATTTGACGACCTGTTCGTTACCGGATATCTCTCCACCGGTCTATTTCTGAATCAAGGCGACGGTACCTTTCAAGAAACCACTGAGACGTCAGGTCTCTCGATCAAACGATGGAATAGTTCGGCTGCATTTTGCGATCTCGACTCTGATGGTGATGTCGACCTCTATGTGACTGGTTATGCAGACACGCCCCCAGAATTACCAACCCCTGTTTGCCGATCTGGTGAGCAAAGAATTCATTGTCATCCTCACCACTATCATTCGATACCCGATTCGATTTTCGAAAATCTTGGGGATGGAACATTTATTGATCGTTCAGAAACCACTGAAATCTCCCAGCACCAGGAATACGGCTTGGGAGTTGTCATCACAGATCTGAATTACGATTCGCTTCCAGACATCTTTGTTGCGAACGATGGTGATCGCAATCTCTTGTTTCAAAATAAGGGCAACTGGGATTTTGAAGAAATCGCCTTGGTCGCTGGTGTCGCTTACAACAGTAAAGGCCGCTCGATGGGTTCTATGGGAATTGCCTGTGCCGATTTTACGAATGATGGAACAATTGATCTACTCACCACGAATTTCTCCAACGAGCGAAACGTTCTCTTTGAAAATATTGGGGACATGCTTTTTCGGGACAGCTCATTAAACACACCCATCGATCGCGCTTCGAGGTCGCTCGTGGGATGGGCGGCAATCCCGATTGATGTCGATTACGATGGATATATGGATCTTTTTGTGACCAATGGACATGTGACAAAGATGCCCGAGGAAATGCATCGCCAACCTGCTTTTCTCATGAGGGGTCTTCGAGGTGGGGCATGGGAAAATGCTCATTCAGCAGGTGATTATTTCCAACAGAATTGGCACGGTCGAGGGGCCGCCAAAGCTGATTTTGATGGGGACTATCGAGATGATCTCGTTGTCAGTCATATCAATGACCGTCCCTCAATTTTAAAAAATCGCTCTGGGCCGTTTGGCAACCGAATTGTTGTCTCGTTGATTGGAGTCAATGGCGACCGGAACGCAATCAGCGCGACGATCAATTATAAAGTTAATGAGCGTCTTCGGATCCATCAGGTCAAACTCAATAATGGATATCTTTGTTCCGAACCGGGCCAATTGATTCTTGGTATCGGAGATGCCGCTCGAATCACAGATTTGACAATCGATTGGCCATCAGGAGAGCGATCATTGATTCCCAGCATGCTTGCTAATACAAAGCTCGAAATCATTGAGGGTGGTGAGACCTTTACGTCAGAACTTCCCAATTGAAGAACTATAAGTGCCTGCTCTTTTGACTTAAAGTACCAGCTTGCAGCCTCTCCTGAATAAGGATTTCCGTCAATATTTTCTCTGAAGTCAGTGATTTTCACGCGAGCTTGGGCATTCCTCTCGAAAAATTCTCAGAACTTTTCGCAGTTCTCATAAGCTTTGTGTATTTCTTATCTTAGCGTTCATTTCCCCTAGCCGGTTAGCCCCCTAGGGGTGCTCAACAGGCGTGGGATGGGGAGTTATCTGAAAGACCGATTCGTTGAATTTCGTAGAGACGGATCTCGATGAAATGGAAGGGAAGGCTGACGAGGGGAATGGATCTCAGTCTTCATTGTCTAAGGAGATCACCGAGATGATTACGTCTCACGACTTAGTTGAAGTCACTCAAAATGTTGAAGAAACGCTGAAAGCTCCAGAGTTGTTTCGAAACCAGAAACCTCATGCGCGGTTTGAAGCAGGGTTGAAGAAATTGTATCAAATGCCCATACATCGATCACATTATGAAGTGACTCGTTGCTTGTGGGACATGTGGAATAGTGATCCACCTGAAGCAGACACATTTTGGCTTCTCTCTGTCGGTTCCAGGTTGGAGTTAACCGGAATTGCGGTCATCTCAGAACGATCACGTCGCAACTGGTCCAACTACTACAGCATTGACGATGCTGTCAGTTGGGGGCAGACGATCGACTTTCAAATCACGGCGACAGATATTGCGTTTGGTCCGCACAAGAGACCCAGTTTCTGGGGACTCTATCGGCATCTCAAAAAAGTCTCGACTCACCTACTGAAAAAGAATCATTTCAAAAACCTTAGTAAAACGGCTTGTTGAAACGCGGCATGGATGTCTGGGGGACGATCAGGGATGACTCATTTTTCGCATAAACCAAGTGGTCGTCAAGACCGGCATAATCGAACAGATTGTAAAAGCCAGAGAAGTCGTGAGGCAATTCCCTCAATAGCGATGAACCGATCTGGAAAATTTTATGTAACCCTAAAAGTTAAATTACATCGATAAGTACGCAGATGGGCATAGTCTGCAATTGAACCACTCATCCAACTTCTGTATCCACAATGAATATCATCTCCAACCCAATACCAAATCCTCTCAAATCAAATCGCAGAATCTTTGTGTTCAGTCTCTGCGTACTTACACAATCGTTCGTACTAGGTTGTGGCTCAACGGCCGACACTCCCGAACTGAGCTCGGTCACAGGCTCCGTGATGGTTGATGGTGAGCCGGTCACAGAAGGTCAAATCACACTCATTCCAAATACAGAGTCTGGCCCACAGGGCCCATCATTTGCCGGTCAAATTCGCGAGGATGGCTCCTTTTCCATCTGCGGACCGAATGGCGTCGAAGGAGCAATGCCGGGTGAATATCAGGTGGTGATTTACGCGATCCCCGCGACGCACGAAGAGCTCATCAATGCCGCACAAAACGGTCGCCTCAAAAGGTCAGATTTTGTTCACGATTCACTCATTCCACCGGCCTATCAGAATCAAAAATCCACTCCGCTGAAAATTCTTGTTAAGGCAGAGCAGGAAAACCAATATCAATTTGAGTTAAAACATCAACCAGGCATCAAAATCAGCCGCTCGATTCAATAATCAAATCAAAGTCAAACAGCATCTCCCCTCAGTCTAAGTGATGTCGACATTTGTCATGTCACTGATCAAAAAGTTACAGGTCTCATTATGATTCAACAACACAGACGCGGATTTACGCTCATCGAGCTTCTGGTCGTCATCGCGATCATCGCAGTTTTGGTCGCAATTTTGCTTCCCGCGGTCCAACAAGCTCGTGAAGCCGCCCGTCGAACAGCTTGCAAAAACAATCTCAAACAAATCGGGTTGGCTTTGCATAATTATCACGACACGCATCGTCGTGTTTCCACCTCTGGAAGTTGTCAACGGCTGTCACCTGAGTTCACCGTTCCCGAGTTGCAGTCCGATCCCATTTGACTGGCCGAATGTCAGCGGTAACTGGGTCACACTTTCATTGCCGTTTCTGGAAGAATCTACGACCTACAATCAGATCGATTTCAATCTCGGATACACGCATCCCACGAACAAGCCACATTTCGATCGCAAAATCAAGGCGATGATTTGCCACTCAAATCCGATTTCGGATCAAGTCTTTCTCACCGGAGGCCACATCGTCCATTACTCGGCGATGACCGGTTCTGCAACGACATCGTTCTTCCCCACACCGTTCAATCTGGAAACCATTCCTTGGGCCGCAGGTTCGACGACATACCAAGACAAACGAGGGATGTTTTATCACAACTCCAGAACCAGCATGGCAAGTGTGACCGACGGAACATCCAACACAATTGCTGTGTCTGAGACGTTTGGCTATCAGCCGACCAGTGCAGCGACTCCATTGGAAGTAATGACCGGACAAGGGCAAACCTTCTCAATTTTGACCACCACCGGATTTGCGATCAATCAATTCAGTCTGATGTCTCGCTGGTTCACACCAAGTAGCTTTCACACTGGTGGAACTCAGGTGCTTCTGGCGGATGGCTCTGTGCGATTTGTGAACGAGTATGTAGATCAAAATACTTGGCAGAATCTCGGTTCCATGTCCGATGGCAAGGTCATTGGCGATTTCTGATCCCACATAACAACTGCAAACACATCAACCACGGGAGCGGTCATCGCCTTCGTGGTTTTTTTCTTTCAGCTCTCACTGCTTTTCCATCACTGGTGCAATGATGTGAGAAGAATACTTGGCCGAGTGGTGAATGGTATTGACGGCTTTGACGGCATCATCGGGAAACTCAATGGTGAGCGGTTTTCCGGTTTGAGGATTCGGTTCGTACAACGGCGCACCGGTACTCGCGACAGTCACCCGAATGCGATGTCCCGTGTTGAAGATCTGGCTCATCCAGCCAACCGGGAACGCCACTTTGTAAACCTCACCCGGCTCCATGAGCACTTCATGATCAAAGCCTTCGCGATAGCGGACACGCCAAGGATAATCGACAATCAGAATCGACCGTCCGTCAGGATAAACGTCGCTGACCCGCACAATCAAATCGGTATCGCGGGCGGTCGAGGAGAGATAGATTTCCGCCTGAACGCGTCCCGTCCACTCCACCGGTTCGATGAGAGGTTTTGTCGTGAAGGTTAACACCTCCGATTGCTGTTCGAAGGGTCGCGCATCTCTGGCTCCGGGAAATGACCGACCCGGAATCTGCATCGGATGGTAGGGATCACTCTCATACGAAGTCGCCCCTCTAGCAGAGGTCGATTGATTCAGGTTCAGGTTTCCGTCGGCTTTCAGATAGTAGGAAGTCGAGTCGGTAGAGGGAGGAAATGTTTTGGCCAAGCGCCAATTGTTACCGGGTGCATCCTTCTCCCCCACAGCTCCCATTACGTAATATCGAACAGCAGGTTCCTCTTCGGCAGCATTCTGCTCTCCCTTCAGATAATGATTGAACCAGCCGACCATGTGTTCCTCGACCGGCCATGCCGCGTTTTCAGGATATTCGAGTCCGCCCACGCGATTGCCTTTGTTCAACCTACCGTGCAACCACGGCCCAATGACAAGATGCTGGTGACCTCGTGAATGTGGTCCGCCTTTGGTATTCCGTCCCTGAAAACTGGCAATCGACCCCTGATTCATGAAGTCATACCAACTCCCAATCGTGACACAGGGGACGTTCATCTTGTCAAAATGCAGCGTGCAATCTTCCGCTTTCCAGTAGTCATCGTAATGCGGATGCTCGAACCATTCCCGCAAGACCTCTCGTTGGTCTTCCGGGTTCCGACAAATGGATTCCATCGACTTGAAACGTTCGGGACGCGTTGTCCCTCCGATGCGATAACCTTCGTGAAACAGGCTGAGCCCTGTATCGGTCATATACTGACAAACGAGGCTAGGCGGCTGCGTCACAGCCAGATAGTTCTGGGCATAACCACCTTGAGAACTTCCAAACGTACCGACCTTGCCGGTGCTCCATGATTGTTTGGCCAACCATTCGCAACTGTCATAACCATCTTGTCGTTCCCCCCATTGCATCGCGCGATAGCCGACCCATTTTCCTTCGGAGAGATGTGTCCCGCGATAATTGATGAGCGCCACGACAAACCCATGTTTGGCGATACGGGCGGCGGCTTCGCGTGTCGATTTCCCTCGCAAACTGGCGTAACGCTGCTCAAATATGACCGGCCAGGGGCCGTCTCCAGTGGGAAAGTAGAGATACGCCGAGATTTTATTGCCGTCCCGCATGGGCATCATCACGTGCTCTTCACGAACATCGCCGAGATTTAGTTCCTGCTGAGCCAGGAGTGCATCTACAAACATGAAATTCAAACAAAACATGCAGACCAAAAGTTGAAATTGTCGGATCATCAGATGCCTCAGTGATAGGAGGAATGGAATGAACGTGTATCGCTCTCTTCTACTTGACTCAATATCCAAATGCCACATATTCCTGAAAGTGACCTGCGGATGCACGTATGATTCTACTTGATTCTCGACACACTCTTGGGCCACAATGGATTCCTACCTGCCGATTCCACACCCGCCCGGAGCCACCATGTTTCGATTGCATTCTTGTCTTGTCGTTTCTGCGTTTTGTTTCGTTTTCTTCACAGAAACAGCCACTCAAGCGAAAATTTACGAACAAGCACCCGTCGTCTCAGATTCAATCAGTGATGGCCCGGAACTGCAACAACCCACAGTTGTTCCTCTTTCCAAACTCCTCCGAGAGGGGCCAAAGGCAAATTGGATATGGGGAAACGACAACAATATCGCATACACTCTTTCTCAAACCTTCGAGACCAATGCGAAACAAGCCCGAGTGATCGCCACCTGCGATAACCAGATGACCGTGTTCCTCAACGGTCAACAAATCGCCGCCAGTAGCAGTTGGGAAGTTCCCATTGAAACAGACGTATCCAAACTGCTCAAATCGGGTCACAATGTCATCACTGCCAAAGTGAAAAATGCGGGTGGTATCGCCGCGTTCTCTTTCAAACTGATTTTCCTCGACACAAACGGAAAACCTCAATACGTCGTCTCAGACAAAAACTGGGTGGCCACCAAAGGGGACCAGAAACCAGTTCCAGTGGCGATCCGTGGCAAGATGGGGGATGGACCCTGGGGTAACGTTTTTGCCCAACAAGACAGTGGTCGCGTCCCGCCAAACACGTTTTTGACGCAGCCCGGCTTTCAGGTAGAAAAACTTTTCACTGTGCCGAAAGAAGAACTGGGCTCTTGGGTCTGCATCGCCCTCGATGATAAAGGTCGCATCATCGCCAGCGATCAAGGCGGTAAAGGGCTTTATCGAATTACTCCTCCGAAAGTCGGCAGCAATGAGACGACGAAAGTCGAACCGCTCGATGTAAGGATGACGGGCTGTCAGGGGATGCTGCACGCCTTCGGATCACTTTATTGCAGCGTGAATGGTGGTCCCGGCAGCGGTTTGTATCGACTCACCGATACGACGAAAGACGATCAGTATGACAAAGTCGAAAAACTGAAAGATTTCCGCGGCGGTGGAGAACACGGTCCGCATGCGTTGCGACTGTCGCCCGATGGAAAATCAATCTATGTGATTGCCGGGAATCACACCGACCCGCCGTTCAAGTCGGGCGAAGATATTGAGAACTCAAATTACTCCAGTCGCATTCCGACCAACTGGGACGAAGACCTGCTTTTGCCCCGCCAATGGGACGCTCGTGGACATGCTCGCGGCAAGTTGGCTCCCGGTGGCTGGATTGCCAAAACTGATCCCGAGGGAAAAACATGGGAGATCATCAGCATTGGTTACCGAAACCCGTACGACATGGATTTCAACGCCGACGGGGAACTATTCGCCTATGACGCCGACATGGAATGGGATTTCGGCTCGCCGTGGTATCGACCAACGCGCGTCGTCCATGCGACCTCGGGAAGTGAGTTTGGCTGGCGCAGCGGAACCGGTAAATGGCCCACGTATTATCCCGACACATTGCCGCCCATCGTCAATGTTGGCCCTGGTTCTCCGGTTGGCGTTGCCTTTGGGACAGGAGCAAAGTTCCCCGCCAAGTATCAAAAGGCGTTGTACCTTTGCGATTGGACGTTCGGCACAATATACGCCATTCATCTGAGTCCCGATGGAGCCAGTTACTCCGGCGTCAAAGAAGAATTCCTCTCTCGTAGTCCTCTGCCACTGACGGATGTTCTGATCGGGAAAGACGGAGCGATGTATTTCACTGTCGGCGGTCGGAACACCCAGTCCGAATTATTCCGAGTCACGTATGATGGTCAAGAGTCGACCGCTCCGGCGAATGGGCACGACGCGCAACATGCCGAACTTCGTAAACTCCGGCAGGAAATTGAACAGTATCAAGACCCTCGCTATATGAGCGAACGACCGATGACCGCGTTTCTATTCCTGTTAGATCAACTCGATCACGAAGACCGACATGTTCGCTATGCGGCGATGGTTGCCTTGGCGGGTCGGCAGACCGGTATCAAGAAAGAAACTATCTATGGGGAGTTAAATGTTGACCAATGGATACTCGGTACCATCGCACTCACCCGTAACATTGATGCCAAAACCACGCCCGAGTTTCTGCTGATCGCATTTCGCGAGATTGACTTTGGTTCTCTCTCCGAACGACAACAAATTGACTATCTGCGTGCACTCAGCTTGGTGATCACGCGCAAGGGGGAATTACCAGAGAGCACTCATCAGGAACTTATCGAAAAACTTGATCCGCATTACCCGACGAAATCAGAAAACGTCAATCGCGAGCTGGTCCAGATGCTCGTCTATCTCGATTCGCCAACGGTTGTCGGTAAGGCGATGGATATTATGCGTGAGCCTTCGATCAACGAGCCGCCCGACCTGGGTGACTTGTTGACTCGCAACAAAGGGTACGGCGGCACAATCAAGCAGGTCAATGAAAATCATCCCGACCTGCGACAATATCATCTGGCATTTATCTTGCGTAATGCAACCAAAGGCTGGAGTTCTCAGGATTTGGTGGATTACTTCGACTGGTTCAATCGCGCACGGACATGGTCGGGCGGAGTCAGCTATCAGGGATTCCTCGAAAACATCGGTAACGAATCTTATGCCAACCTCAACGAGAAACAGCGACTCGCTGTCGAAGCTGCCGGTGTGCGGAAACCGTTTACACTTCCCGAATTGCCAAAACCGGAAGGCCCCGGTCGTCTATGGTCGTTGGGAGATCTCGTCTCTCTTGAACAAAAACTGAAAGAGCGCAACTTCGAGCATGGCCAGAAGATGTTCGCTGCGACGCGCTGCGTTATTTGTCACCGTTTTGCCGGTGAAGGAGGTGCGACTGGTCCCGATCTCACACAATTGGCCGGTCGGTTCAATCTGAAAGATCTCAGCGAAGCCATCGTGAATCCGAGCAAAGTCATTTCGGACCAATACCTAGGATCCAGCGTCGTGACGACTGACGGAGATGTCTACAACGGTCGCATCATCAACGAGACCGAGACGAGCATTACCATTTTGACTGACCCGGAAGACTCAACCAAAGTGGTGGAAGTCCCCCGTAAAAAGATCGAAGAAATGGTTCCCTCCAAAGTTTCGATCATGCCTGCCGACCTGTTGAAGCCACTCAATGAAAACGAAGTGCTCGACCTGCTGGCATATCTGCTATCCCGCGGTGATAAGAATCACTCTATGTTCAAGAAGTGACGAGTCAGGGGATGGTATCGGTGGCCTGTGATTCTCGTTCAACTTGTTCTGCTTGCTTCCCGATATTTCGTAGCATGCCCGCGAAGACAAACTGATGCACGATATAAAGAGAATACCAATAGCAGAGACCAAACAATCCGACCGGGTCAAATAAAGCCGTTTGACGAATCGAGCAGCGAGGGACTCCTTCTGCGGAATCGATCTCGTTTACTTCAAACTCCAGCCAAGCTCGTCCGGGGACTTTCATTTCAGCCCTCAATCGTAAGAAATGGTCGGGCTCATAAACTTCGACTCTCCAAAAGTCGACGGTATCACCAACATGCGGAATCTCTGGGTCACGCCGACCCCGTCGCACACCAACACCGCCCACGAGAAGATCTAGGAAACCTCTCAGCCCCCACAGCCAATTGCCATAGTACCACCCCTTCTCACCGCCAATCTGCCTGATGGGAGTCATCGCAGAGTGATGTGCTGCTGCGACTTCGATTGTTCGGGAATCGACAACGCGGGATAAAAATCGTTGTCCTCCCCAAGAGGGAATTTCTCCACCGGATGAAATAGAATCCGACCAGCGCGTTTCCGCAAATCGCAAATCTTCGTTCACTAATGCCCGCGCAATGGCTTCCTGCAACCCGCGTGGAGTTACTGAAAAGAGATCTTTCCCAGATTCATCAGTCACGATGGTTGGTGATTTCAAGCTATCAACCAATTTACGACCAATTCTCGCATAGACGGGAGTCACAAGCCCCAGCCACAAACTTGAAAGACGGGGCGTCAACACGGGAACAGGAATCATCCAGCGTTTGAGACCGCGCTGTCGGGCATACTCTTTCATAATATCGCCATACGAGCAGCGATCAGGACCACCGATCTGAATGACTTTCGACTGATCAACCTCAACAGTCAGAGCTTCCTCGAGATAGGCGAGAATATCTTCAACGGCAATTGGCTGAGTTTTAATTCGTACCCATTTCGGACAGATCATGAGCGGCAGACGCTCCACCAAAGCTCGGATCAATTCAAAAGAGAGTGAACCAGATCCGATAACAATTGCGGCACGAAATTCAATCACAGTCGCTTTGGATTTCCTAAGAAGATCACCCGTTTCTTGACGACTGCGCAGATGCTTGGAAAGCGTTTGGTCGTCATCACCAAGCCCACCGAGATACACAATCCGTTTGACACCCGCTTTGTCAGCAGCACTCACGAAATTTTCGGCAGCTTTCCGATCAAGATCTTCAAAGTCTTTATCGGTTCCCATTGAATGAACAAAATAATACGCCGTCGTGACCCCCTGCAATGCTGTCTCGAGACTCTCTGGTTCGAGCAAGTCCGCTTGAACAATGTCAATTGTTTCATCGATCTGATTGGCAACATGTTCGGGCTTCCTAGCTAAGCAGCGCAGTCGCAAGTCGTCTCGATTTCTTAGATTCGACAATAAACGTCCACCAATGTAGCCGGTGGCACCAGTTAGCAGAATTAAAGGGTGAGATGTCTCTGGGTGGGAATTCATAGGTTCGATCTTAAGAGATCAACAGCCATTATGCACCAATTGAAAATCGTAGAGTTCCTTTCACTGTCACGCCAAGTCGACGGCCAGAATTTTTGAGAATTGTACGAGCCTGCCATAATTCTCCCCAGCCAACTTTGTAACTGCGGAGGATTTTCAGCACTTGGTTAAGACTGGACCAATTCGAAAGCGCCAATTCATAGCTTTGTCCTTGTCCTCGAAGATGAATCGTGTGACCCTCATGGCACACTTCCAGATCGAGATCAAATTCCAAAGCACTTAGTCCTTGCGCTCCTTTAAGAAGACTCATCCAGACACGCCATTACGGGTGGTGATTTTCATCTTGCCATTAATCTTCCACGGTGCATGCGTGGCGGAATCTTTGGCAGCAGACGGGATATTGACTTCGAGATCTTCAAAATCATAAACAATTTCAGCATTTCGCTCGTTCAAACGATCATACAGGCCAATGGCCAAATCGGGCCAACTCTTTGTTTCTTCAACAGTCGCCATTTCTTAGCTCCTCTTAAATACAAGATGTGTTTCCTTATTCATAGGATGGCTTCTCGATTTGTCGAACTGCTTCTTCAGAATATTCCCATCATTTTTTATTCATCATCCCAATGACTTCACAAAGAATCAACGCTCACTCACCAATCTTCAAGCAGAGTATTCGACCGCGTACATCTTTGCACAAAATGTAACCATTGTTGATCACCACTTGTGACCAGATATCATCCTGCGTGAGTGTTTTCTTCAATGCCAGTTCCCGATACTCGGTTTGTTGATGATCGACCGTATCGATCAATCGCATTTTCCCCCGATTCCCCAGTACGACAAGTCTGTCATCCTGGGTCAGAACGCAAAAACCGCCGTAATTGAAACCGGCCCCTTTCCAGATGGTTTCTCCGTTTTTGAAGTCAAGGCAGTACAGTTCCGGGCCACCAATATAGATGCGTTTGTTCGCAATCAACGGGCTACAAAGATGTGAACTGACCGGTTGTTCCCAGACTTTTTCGATTCCTTTGAGTGTCACTCGGACTTGGTGCATCGTCGGGTTGGCTCGTTTGCCGAAACTATGCCACGAACTGATGAGAACTTTGTCATCGTGGACCGTCGGTGTCAGCAGATTATTGGCATAAGCAGACGGCCAGGCATATGTGCCGACCGTCTCTCCTTCGTGATCGGCATCCAATCGCATCACCAGAAACTCCTGAAAGGTCAGAATTCCCAAGCACGGTATGCCTTCCACATTCATGGTAACTATGCCACCACTATGGCCGGCATAGTTTTTGTGTTCGGAAGCCCAAATTTGTTTTCCGCTTCGTTTATCAAAGGCACAAACTGTTCCCGTGTTTCCTCCCGTTTCCACAAGAAGCCAGTTTTGATAGACACGAGGAGCACAAATGTAACCATAATCGCGACGATTTCGATGCCGTTCCCCTTCTCCCGGACGCTGCTCCATTTTGTAGATGTCATAGAGATTTTTCCGCCAGACTTCTGCTCCTGCGTTTGCCGTATTCCAGCAAGCGAGATCGCCATCGCAGCCGAGCGTATAAACGTATTTTGTCTCCTCATCGAACTCGGGTGACGCGGTCGGTCCGAAGTAGAGCCCTTTGTCTCCTACAGCATGCCGACCATACTGTGAAGCGGCGTAGGATTGTGACCAAGTTTGTTTCGCGGTCTTCAGATCGTAGGCGCTGACGATTTCCCTTCCATCAACGTACCCCATCGTGATGACATGATTGTCGACAACGATTGGTGAAGTTGAACCCTCACCGACCTCAATTTTCCACGCTTCTGTCAGCGGCCACTTCGTCCCCGTCCAGCCGGAGTTTTCAGAGACACGATCGTCTCGATGATGCCCGCGCCAATGATTCCAATCGTCGGCAAATGTGCCCTGTGAGGTACAGAAACACAAAAATAACGTCAGACCGAACATCGGGGAGAAATTCATGATGAAAACTTTCGAGTATGAGGCCGAGTTCAACATGGTATCTGTTAGAAACCGGCTACGACACAATCTTTTTCTGAATTGTGATTCTCGTTCTGTTTTCATTAAACTGACGCTATGAATAAACTTCTCCTACATCCGGCCGTTGATGAAAATCGTCTCGGTAAAATTCGCGAGGCAGCCGGTGACATGCTAGTTGTGAATGCCGATAATGGCGAACGGGCTCTTGTAGAGATTGTCGATGCGACCGCCTTTTTTGGGAAAATTACGCCCGAATTGCTGGCGAAGGCGCAGCGGCTTGAATGGGTGCAATCGCCAACCGCGAGCCTCGAACATTATCTCTTTCCTGAATTGATCGCACATCCTTGCCAATTGAGCAACATGCGCGGTCTCTTCAGCGATGTGATCGCCGACCACGTATTTGGCTACATTTTAATGTTCGCTCGCAATTTGCATCGCTATCTCCGCTATCAAATGAAACGTCAATGGGAACCCATTGGTGATGAAACGAGTCGTCAAAACTTTTCGACCGGGCCAGGATTCGCGAGCGATATTGACCTGAGCCATACGCACCTTTCCGACTGCACTCTGGGAGTCGTCGGTGTGGGCAGCATCGGTGCGGAAATCTGTCGTCGCGGTAAAGCATTCAGGATGAAAGTGTGTGGCATCGATGCGAAGGAATCCGCAGTGCCAGACATTGGTTTGAAATTGTGGGAACCGGAACGACTCAACGATCTATTAGCGATCAGCGATTTCGTGGTGATTGCCGCACCGCACACACCAGAGACCGAAAAACTCTTTCGGAGAGAACAGTTTCAGACAATGAAACAGTCGGCCTACCTGATTAACATTGGGCGTGGGATCATCGTCGATCTTGCCGATTTGACAACGGCACTCGAACATGAAGAAATCGCGGGAGCGGCTTTGGATGTTTATGAGATTGAGCCTTTGCCCGAAGACCACGCGTTATGGGGGATGGAGAATGTCATTCTGACTCCCCATATCGCAGCCGCCTCACCTCGTATCAGCGAGCGTCATCTGGAAACGCTGTTAGAAAATATCCGCGGGTATGTCGCGGGAGAAGAATTGCTAACATTGGTGGATAAAGAGAAATGGTATTGAAGCCAGTTTCATTCGCTCTCAACATCTTTCCAAGCGTCTGGATCAGTGCCGAGATAATATTCGACAAACTTGCAAATATCGGATTCCGAATAATTAAGGCGACTGAGTTCGATGTCTGTCGAATTGCCCTCGGAGTTTTGCACTCGGAGAAAGTTTTTGATATTCGCTCCGACTTTTTTTGCACCAGTGCATATTCAGAGAGTTCTTCCCAACGAACGACCTTCTGCGGAACATTCTCGCCGGAAAGACCTTCCTCGTTGATTCGCAGCCTGATCGAATCGTCGATGGAAATCATCAGAGCATAAAAAATAAAAATCAGCGACATTGTCCCCAATAAGATCAGATAACCTTCTCCCGCCAGATATCCGATCCCTGCCAACAAGACGGCACTGAATAGAACCTGAATTGCGGGGCGTTTAGTACGCTGGCATTCGAGAAAGGGGGGGGGTGATTCATCATTCATGAGAAGATCTCTTTGACCACGCGCACTTTTTCCACACCGGTAATACGCTCCTTGAATCCATGTGACTCAAAATAGAGATGTTCGTTGTCCATCCCCAGTAAATGCAAAATGGTGGCGTGCCAATCGGCGATACTCACCCGATTCTCGGCAGCCCGCCAACCGATTTCATCGGTCGAGCCGTATATGGTTCCTCCTTTGATTCCTGCCCCGGCAAACCAGACAGAAAATCCCGCTGGCCCATGATCGCGTCCCGATTTTTTGGGATCATCGCCGCGTAACTGTGCGATTGGCAAGCGACCAAATTCACCGCCCCACACAACCAGAACGTCATCCATCAATCCGCGTTGTTTGAGGTCAGCCAGTAATCCGGCGACCGGTTTATCAGTCTGTTTGCAGATGTTAGGCAGCGATGTGCCAATGTTACTGTGGTTGTCCCAACCTTGTCCCGGAGGATGGACCTGAATGAACCGAACACCACTTTCCACCAAACGACGAGCAAGCAAACATTGACGACCGAAATTGTCGGTTTCTTTCTCATCGATTCCATAGTTGCTCAATGTTTCTTCGGTCTCAGTCGACAAGTCGAGTGCTTCATTGGCCGAGATCTGCATACGACCCGCTAATTCGTAGCTAGCGATTCGCGCATCCAATTGTAAATGACCAGCGCGCTTCGATTGATGGATGCGATCAAGACGACCCAAAAGATCTCGACTGAGATCGACCACGGCATCAGGCTCTTCCGTTTCCGATTGGAGATTCAGGATCGGCGTCCCTTTGGCGCGAATCCTTGTTCCCTGATAAAGCGGAGGAAGATAACCGGGTTGCCAATTTTGCACGGTGTTGACTGGCAAACGCCCATCAGGGTTCGCGAGAACGACATACGCGGGGAGATTCTGATTTTCGCTGCCCAAACCGTAAACGGACCACGCTCCGAGTGTCGGTAAGCCGGGCATCGTTTTGCCCGATTGAATTTTGTAAATCGCCGGTTCGTGGTTCTGATGTGTATTATACATAGACCGCACTAACGCAATGTCATCGACATGTTTCGTCAGGTGAGGCATCAGCTCTGAAACCCACATTCCGCATTGGCCATGCTGAGCAAACTGAAATGGCGACCGCATCAATCCTCCCGCGGAATCAGGAGACGATAAATCCTTGGCGATTTCTTTCAGGATGGATTTGCCATGATTCTTTTCGAGTTCCGGCTTGTAGTCAAATAAATCGACTTGCGATGGCCCTCCCTGCATCATGAGTTGAATGACGGCTTTCGCTCGCGGCTTGAAGTGCGGTTGCTTGGGGAGCAAGTTGTGAGCGCGAGGTGTGTGCGATTCATGTCCTTCTGCCCCGAACAGATCAGAAGATTGGTAGAGATCATTGCTGAACAATGATGCCAGCGCGATGCCTTGCAGGCCGTTCGTGACGTTACCCAGAAATGATCGTCGAGAATGTTTCATAACATCACTTAGTTGCAAAGGTTAATCGACAAACAGGAATTCCGCAGAGTTCAATATGACATGACAGAAATTCGCCAGCGCGCGTGATTCAGGTGAACTGTCAGACTGTTGCTCCGATTCGACACTTTTCCACTTTTGGGTGAGAAGGTCGAGAGTCTCGTGTGATAATGTTTGTTCTTCATCACTGGGATCGCGACTGAAGGCAATCTGATAGACACGTTGAATTTGTTGGTCTCGATTATCGGGGACTTCCTGCTCGACTCGGTCAGAAAATGCGTCAGAAAGTTCTCGGATTAAACTGTTGTTGAGCAGGTGTAACGCCTGTGGAGCAACCATCGAATTTGGTCGTTCGACACAGTTGGGGCTCATCTGGGGCAAGTCAAAGTTCTCCAAAATTGTGGGGATTTCTTTGCGACGTTGCCGAATATAAATTGATCGTCTCCAACCATTTTCAGTTCTCTCGGCAGTCACCAAACCGTCCTTGCGGACATCCACGCCGACCGGCTCACCAAATCGCGTCGTGTCGAGTTGGCCGGTGACGGCGAGTAGGCTGTCTCGTACTGATTCGGCCCGGATCCGTTTGAGAGGCATCCGCGAAAAGAGAGCATTCGCGGGATCTTTTTCAAACAGTGATTCATTAATCTGAGAGGTTTGCTGGTAGGCAGCAGACAGCATGATCTGTTTGTGTAACCATTTGAAGCTCCAACCGTTCTCGACAAACGAGACGGCCAGCCAGTCAAGTAATTTGGGATGAGTCGGTCGAACGCCACTGTTGCCAAAATTGGAGAGCGATTCGACGATGCCTCGACCAAAATGGTGATGCCAGATGCGATTGACGATGACACGTGAGGTCAATGGATGCTCAGGACTGGTCAGCCAGTTGGCAAATGCGAGACGACGTCCGGTAGAACCATCGCGCAAGGGTTGCAGTTTGAAAGGAGTCTTTCCGTCAGTCAGAACAGACAGAACTCCGGGACCAACCAGCTCACCAGGATTATTAAACTCGCCTCGTCGGAAGACCCAAGTTGGTGAAGGATCTCCTCGGTCCCACAAGGCGCGAATCATAGGCTGACTGGGAATTTTGCTTTGCAGGGATTTGATTTGTTTGTCAGTTTGCGTTTGTAGCTTGGCCAAGTCGGCATGCTGCTTGGTGAGTTCTTTGTCTGAGATGGTCAGCTTCGATTCATATTCTTTCGCCAGTTGCCGCTGTTCGGTGGTTTTTTTTTTGTCGCTCACATTCAGCAATTTGCCAACCTCTTCTCGCACCTCTGCTGGAATTTCTGTCAGTTGTTGATCAATGAATTCCTGACGCCGAGCGGTGAATTGCTTATTGAGTTTTGTTTTTAGCGTGTTGATCTGCTGATCGAAGTCCTTTTTTTCGATCTGCCATGTTTGTTCGAGATCAGCCGTCACATAGGGCAAAAACCTTCGCGTGGGATTCTTTTGCTTCGATTGATTCGCCACCGAAGTTGGTTTTAACCAATCGTAAACGTCGTATGCTCCTTGGAAAGTGGCCACCAAGCGGAAGTAATCACGATGAGGAATTGGATCGTATTTATGCGAGTGACATTGAGCACATCGCAGCGTCAAACCGAGAACCGAGGAACCGAGGACATCAATCTCATCCGAAACCACTTCGAAGCGTTCTTCAACAGTATCAACGATGTCAGAACCAGTTCCATCGGGGGCTTGTCTCAGAAAACCGGTTGCGATCAGGGCATCCATCATCTTGGGAGTGACTTCTTCCGCATTTAGAAAATCAAAAAGTTCATCGCCGGCAATTTGTTCTCTCAAGAATTGATCGTACGGTTTGTCGGCATTGAAGGCGCGAATCACATAATCGCGGTATCTCCAGGCATGTTTACGAATCGGGTCGGCGGAGCGTTTTCCCTCGGAGTCTGCGTACCCGGCAAGATCAAGCCACATCCGACCCAAATGTTCGCCGTAGTGAGGAGACTCGAGGTAATGATCGACCATGCGGCTGTACCAATCGGATGACTCATCATTGAGGAAACGCTGAACGTCTCCCCATTCGGGAGGCAAACCGGTGAGATCGAACGCGACGCGACGAATCAGGGTCAATTTGGGAGCCGCTTGGGAGTAGTTGAGCTTGTTTGCATTCAACTTCCGCAATAGAAATGCATCAATGGGATGCTCGTTCTTGATGTCGGGGACATCCGCTTTCATGGGAGGTTGAAACGCCCAGAATTTCCGATCCTCATCCGTCACTACGGCATCAGGTTCAGTGGTCTGGATGTTGGGTTTAATGTCATACGCTTTTGCCCCTTGTCTGACCCATTTTGTCAGCAACGCCACTTCAGACGATTCCATCGGTCGGACACCCGCACGAATAATCTGTTTCGGTGGTGGCATGTCGCGAGAGAGAACCTTCTTCAACAGCAGGCTTTCCTCTGGCTTGCCGGGACTAATCGCCGGACCGGACTTTCCAC
Organism: Planctomycetaceae bacterium; assembly: GCA_029243145.1. Classification (GTDB taxonomy): domain Bacteria; phylum Planctomycetota; class Planctomycetia; order Planctomycetales; family Planctomycetaceae; genus JABURQ01. The sequence goes on from JAQWSQ010000107.1 coordinate 41,613, forward strand.
CTTTAAGGATTGAAGAAACCGTACGTAAATCGAGGTCACCTTCCTGCTTGTGTTTGCCATGACAAACGACACAACGTGAAAACAGAATCGGCAATACATCATGCTGAGTCACTTGGACTTCCGTCGGGCCTTTCGCGGGAGCACCGTTGGAGATCCATGTTTTGATCAATGTCAGTTCGGTGTCGGTCAGTTGCGGTTCGTCCTCCGGAGGCATTCCACCTTCGTCGATCATGATCCACAACATGCTGTCCTCAACGGTATCTGCCAGTCCTGACTCGCCCGATTCGCCTCCTCGTTTGAGTCCCAACATCGTCGAAAGATCCAGTTCCCCTTTTTTAGACTTGGCATCGTGGCATTGGCCACATTTATCCATCAGAACCGGTTGGATATCATCCTCAAAGAGTGGTTCTGAGGCTTCGGCAAATAGACCTTGACCACAGAAGAGAATCAGAAGAACCAGAGATGTTCGCCGAATGGATTTCATACAGTTTTATTTTTCTATCAGACTTCAGCTAACGTACCGGTGCTGCCACCGAACGTTTCTGTCTCGACACCCAACTTTTGCAGGATCGTAACATACAGTTTTGAGAGATCCTGCTCTTTGTAATTCATCTCTGATCGATAAGCTCGGTCATTCTGCGGTAATTTGTCGGGAGACTCTTCGCCATACCGTAAGAACTGGCCATGTTTGAAACCCAGGTTTTTGCCACCAATCAGCAAGAGTGGGTAGTTACGTGACAGATGGAAAGAACTCGACGCCGATCCAAAGAACAACACCGTATTATCCAACATATTACCAGCACCGGCAGGTTCAGGTGTGGTTTTGAGTCGTTGTGCGAAACGTCCCAACTCTTCGCTAATAAACTGGCAATACGTTCCAAAATTCTTCCAGCCGTCTGGTTTCTTAGTCTCGTGAGAAAGTTGATGAGTCAGATTAAAGCCCACCGCACGGGCGAGATAATCGCTCATTCCCACACCGTTTTCTCTGCCGATTTGATAAGTGGCAACACGCGTTGAATCGGTCTTGAACGCCAAGTAGATCAATTCGTACATGGTTTGTAGATAGAGTCGCGGATCATGGGGAGTGATATCGAGCTTGAGGTGATCGACATCAACTTGAGGAAGCGGAATATCCATCCACCGCTTCGCCTTGGCGACTCGGATTTCCGTATCGCGGACCGATTGAAGATATTCGTCCAACGATTTTTGGTCATTCCTCGACAACTGTTTGTGCAAAGAACGAGCATCCATCATTAGATCGTCGAGCACGCTTTGGCTCATTGCGAGACGACGTTTGGCCTCGGCATCACTCTTCACAAACAGCATGTCGAAGATGCGTTTCGGTCGATGTTCGGCAGGAATCGCTCGACCATTCTGATTGAAAGACATCGTATGCGTACCGCGTGGTGAACCGGTCCCACCATCCGTTGACATCACCAGCGAGGAAAAGCGTATCTCGTCTCCGACCTCCGCGGCAAACCTTTGGTCGAGCGAGATGGTGTTTTTGTAATCCCCAAAACCTCCCGTGTCTGCACCCGTTAAGAACTGGTCGGCATTCGAATGACCGTGAACGTTTCGGACGCCGGGATGAGATAAACCACCAAGAATGGTTGTGTCGCTCCGCAAAGGTTCCAAGGGATCCAAGCATTTCGTGAAGGTAAAGTCTTTCCCACGACCGTGCGGAAACCAGTTCCAGTCTTGATGTCCGGGGTCATCCACGTGAGGCATGGGAACGCCGTCAGGCAGATAGAAACATGCCAGTCGTTTTTTAGTTTGCTGTTCGGCAGCGTACGAAACTTTTGAGAACGATTCAAACGCCGGAAGTGCGAGGGCAAAACCTCCGACTCCGCGAAGAAACTTTCTGCGGTTCAATGATGATAGAGACAGATTCATCAAAATATTTTCCAGTGTTGTGTTATTTAGAGAGGAACAATTCGCTCGTTACGATCAATGTGATCAGCGTTCTCAAACCGTCATTCTGTTTTCGTAATTGTGCCGTAATGTCGTCAATGTCGGAACGATCCGCGAACGAGAGTGGTCGCCCCAACGCAAATGAAGTCAATTTGTGAACGAGTGCTCGGGCAAACTGATCCTGACGATTCTCTAACAGGAATCGTTTCAACCCATCCATGCCGTCCAGCTCTTGCTGATTGAACAACAGACTCGAGGCATCGACGGGCTGATCTTTGATTTTATCACGCCACGTTCCGATTGCATCAAAATTCTCAAATGCGATGCCCCACGGGTCGATTCGTGCGTGACACGAAAAGCACGCGGGATCGCTACGGTGATCTTCCATTCGTTCTTTGAGTGTCATTTTCAGAATTTCCGGGTCTGCCAGATCAATCTCGGGAACCGCCGGAGGTGGGGGAGGAGGAGGATCATTGAGCAAACTTTCTAGCAACCAGATCCCCCGTTTCAAAGGATGAGAATCTTTACCGTCGGAGTTCATGGCCAGAAGCCCCGCCTGTGTTAAAAAGCCACCCCGTCGAGATTCTGGCTTCAACTTCACCTTGCGGAAATGATTTCCATGGACTTCGCTCAATTGGTAATGCTGGGCAAGCCGCTGGTTCACCATGGCATAGTCGGTATGAATGAAGTCCATAATGCTTTGGTCACTATTGAGCACTTCTTGAAAGAAAGCGATGGGTTCTTCCTGCATAGATTCTTTGAGTTCCGGCGTGAACTGTCGATAAACTTTCGGGTCGACTTTAAGATAATCGAGCAATTGCATCCCCAACCACTGCCGCACGAATTGTCGCGAAAATCGCTTTGCGCGCGGGTCTTCGAGCATCCGTTCGGTTTGACCAATCAGCACATCGTGCTTGCTGAGTTGTCCCTGTTTGGCCAGATTGAGTAACTGCTGATCGGGAGTGCTGCACCACAGGAACATCGCCAGTCGACTCGCCAACTCAAAATCGTTCAACCGTGCTTCGACTTCACTCCCGGAACTTTCATCGGCTTGCACGAGATAGAGAAACTTGGGGGACGAAAGTACCGCCGCGAGAACTTCAATCATCGTTTCCTGAAAGCTGTCAAAGCCGGGACGCAATTGCGTGAAGAGCTGTACTTTCTGTGCGACCTCCGCGTCCGTGACAGGTCGTCGCCAGGCGCGCATCATAAAGTGATTCAACACTTCACGAGCGTAGACTGTCTCATTCTCTTTGTTTCGACTTTCAATAAAAATCCGCGTATGAGATTCAGGAGGCCATTGTTCGTAATAGGGAGCGATGACTTCCAGATACTCAATCCGGATATTGGCTCGTTCTTTTAATGAGGCGTTCTGATGGACATTCTCAAAAATCAGATATTCGGTGGGGTTGGGATATCCTCCCACTTCATATTCAGTCCGAAATGGATTACGAATCACCTCACTCAGCAGTATTTCCCACTCATACCACTTTGGACTATCGGGTTCAGCTCTGATCGCTTGATCGCCTGGCCCAATACGTTCAGAAGCGTGAGAGTTATTGCTGGCCTGTTGACCATAAGAGAGCCGCAACGTGGGGTATCGTTCCTCTTCAGCCACCGCTTTCGATGCTCGGACTCGTACGAGCGCTGTTCCGCTGGCGGGTAGAAAATTGCCCAAATCGAAGATTTGTTTTTTCCCCGCCGGAAGAACAAAAATGTCCTTTGAGAAGGCTGGGATTTCAGAACGGGTATCGGTTGGTCTCCAACTATATTTGCCATCATTGTAGGCATATCTACCGTTAACCCCTTCCTCTGTTTCCAAGTTGATGAAGTGTGCGTTCCGAGGATTGAATTTTTCGCTCTTGTTCAATTTGCTCATCAACTCGAATCCTGCCTGCATCGTGATGCCGTAAAAGATCGGCTTTGGTTGATCTCCTGTCACGGTTGCCTTTTGTAATGCCGTCCTGGCGATAGAGCGGTAGGTTTCAAATTGCCGAGCAGAAAGATGCAGCATCTCGGAACTGTTCTGAAAGCCGTCTTCGGAAGATGAGTCGGGAGGAAGATTTTTCGCAAAATCGTAGGGCAGTCCGAGTAGGTCTTGTAAGGCGTAGTTGTATTCATATTTTGTCATCCGACGAAAGGAAGAATGATTCTGATCATTGCGCCGAATTTGCGAAGCGATCTGAATTTCTGAGGAGAGCCAATCGATAACTTTGGCTCGATGATCATCACTGAGTTCGACTTCGTCTGCGGGTGGCATCTCGCCGTTGCTTAAAACTCTGGAAACTTCCAACCACCAACTGAGATCTTCCCCCTTCACCAAATCGGGGTTGAGCGTATCGACGCGGAACTCGCCCTCTTGCAACTCAGCGCCATGGCATTGCACGCAGGAGGCTTTGAGCACGGGGGCAATCTCTTTCCGAAACTGATCAAGCTGCTGAGTTGGGATCGCATCACTGCTGCTCGCTTTGTGATCTCGCAAGAACGCGGACTGCAAACGCCCCGCAGCTCGGACTTCTTCCAGAGACGAACTTGGTTTCTGCGCACAAAGTACGCCCACGAATGTCAGAAGAAATACCAAGAGAAGTGGGAGGGTCAGTTTCATGATCTAGGGACGACAACATGATCACATAGACGTGTCGTCATATTTAAGCAACAGGGAGGGAGATACAACGCGAGGAACGGTGCTTCAGGATCTCTCAGCGAGACCACGAATCAGGAGGCATTGATATTAAAACAGATCTGACAAAAGCCTGTCAAAGTGATTTCGTCACAAACGGTCACAAGTGTTCGAGATATCGGCGTATTCACGTAGAATCCGCATGATCGTCCCGATCAAGAAATTTGCAAGAATCATGGCTAACAGCTAGTCTGTCTCTACAGAGCACTGGAGTCTTTTACGAAGATGCCCTCATCAGTTAGGAACAGCAGATGAAACATGCGATTTGCATCTCGATCTTGCTTTGCTTCTTCAACTCTCATGGATTATTAGGGCAGGCGAGACAAGCGGCCTCTCCTCAAGTAGAACCTCTACAAAAAAAGTCTCCACTGAAGTCGATTCACGGCACTTGGGATATCAGCGCAGCGAGCTATCAAATGTTAGGCGGCAGCGAAATTTATCACTTCTTTGATGATAAATTAATCATCACTAACTACGCCGGGCCCACGAAGTCCGAACCTCGCAATCCCTTGAAATTTTCGTCACAGCATGTCTATCAGATTTCTTTGGATTCAAAAAATCGCCTGCTCATAATGACGCCTTACCCAGATCCAAACGCTTATCAGAAAAAAAGTTTCCATGTGAAAGCTAAAGAAGGGGAATTGCTTTTTTATCGAGAGGGAGAAGACGACTGGAGTTTTACTCTTTCTCGAGTGAAAAATAATTGAGCGTCAAAGGCAAGGTTGAATGTTAGTGATGCTTTGCTAACTCAACCGATACAACTTGTGGAACATGCTATGTACCCCGATCCGAATTTGCACTCATCACCGACTGATGCCGGTCCTAGGCGTCCTGATCGTCAAACAGCAGCCACGTTAAGAGCGCAGAACCCGTTGTTGTTTTGGATACTGATCCTCATGACGGGTGCCGGCCTATTAACACTGATTGTTCCCGCGATTCAAAATGCGCGTATCGCCGCTCGTCAGTCGAAGTCCAACTGTTCTCTGAAGCAGAACGGGATGGCAGCATACAATTATTACGATGTGAAAGGGGGGTTGCCGACTCATTCATTGACTGATCCTGCCGGTACTCCTTTGCATAGCTGGTGTACCGAATTGCTTCCCTTTCTGGATGCCGAATCGCTTTATCGCAGTATTGATTTCTCGAAAGCGTGGAGTCATCCCGACAACACTGCGTATTTCAGAGAGCCGGCACGGGCGAAACTCCTCGCACTTCTCAACCATTGGCGGCCATTTTGAGAGACTGGATGCCTTTCGCGTTGAGCGCGGCAATCACTGCCGGTGTCGCTCCGCTGCTGTTCGTGCAAATTGTTTATCCGACCGCGTTTTATACGGCTAACTTATTGCTGTGGTGGCGCTGGATGCTTGTCATTCCTGTGCTGATTGTCGCTTTCTACTTGCTCTATCTGGTGAAAAGTCGACGTTACTCGACTTGGTCGTTCCCGGCCCGAACATTGATTGCGGCATTCATTGCGGCAAGTTTTTTGTTCGTCGGTTTCTGCTGGACCGCCAACCATCTCATCTCAATGCATCAGACAAGCTGGCCGGAGATTTACGAAAGCGGCAACATTGGAATCTCCTCAATTGAAGTCACCTTGCGAGTGTTCATCTGGGCCGGCGGTGCGATCCCCTCCATGTGTATCATGGCTGCCTGGCAATTGTCGGCTCAAGATGATCAGGAAGCGCGAATTGAAGAACGCCGACTCGGACGCGCTGCGTTGGGAGGACTAACTGTCGCGACAATCGCAGGAGTCGTCTATCTGTTTCAGTTGGATGAGTCGTCACGAGGATTGATTCTGGGATCATTTGGAAGCATTTATCTGGGGATCGCTGTTGTCGGAGTCATCCTGCAAGTCGTACTCTGGTCGATGATCTTGCGGAATCGGTCCACTCGACTGCAACTGGCAATGATCACTGTTGGAACCCTCTTGTCATTGATCGGCGTGTCTGTCTTACGAGAGGCGATCCGCATCAGTCATCTGGACCTCAACTTACTCTTTGAGGATCATGAGAAGGCGTGGGAGATCGGCGGTTTCACTCTGTTTCTCATCATGGCGGTTGTGAATATTGCCGTCATCGGACTGTGTGTTGTCATGGTGCGACGTGGATTAAAACAGACATCTGCGGAGAGATGAACTCCAAAAAAAACGCGACCGGCAGGTTAAACCGATCGCGTTTGAATGGTGTTCAATGAATAAATCAGCGATTACCAGATCAGCTCTGTTCCCCATTGGCCTGAATGGATGGAAGCTTCACCGTAAGCCGCTTGATATTCAAGGTAGCTTCGGAAGGGGCCAATCATCAAGTTCATCGAAGGGCTGAAGTTGATCCAGTCCGATCCAAGATCGGCACCACGGACATTGAAGTTACCAGCAGAATTATTAAGTCCCACTTGATAATCGGCAGCAGTCTCACCCATCTCGTGAACCCATGCCGTTTCAACATCCAGACTGAGCAGTTTGCGGAAGTTGAAAAATTTGAACCGACCCCCAAGTTTCGAACGAAGGCTGTTCGTATGAATTTCGTCAACTCGCAAGGATGTTACGGCTCCACCTGTTTCAGAAAAATCTTCGGTTTGTGCATGGAGATATTGAAGTGATCCGAACGGCTGTGCATGCAGAGTATCGTTACCAAAGGTGAGTCCATTTTCGTAGAGGAAGCCAGTGGTCCAACCGTTAAATTCCCCAGTATTTTGCTCTGAGAGAGCATTCACACGAACGTTTCTGGTGGAATCGTTATTATTCCAGCCCGTGGATGCAATGAATGTCGTGTGAATACGTCCGCGATGGTCGTTTAAGTACAGACCAATTCGTTGTGCCTCAGTTTCAACTCGTGAATTCACGGTTGAAGATTCAACCTGTTGATCTTCATAATTAAAGAAGGCTCCTATTACCGTTTTTGGTCCGACACACCAGCTTTTTCCAATAGTGTGTCCTACCGAATCATAGTCGGTCGAACTGGCATTGCCATCGTTACTGACGTGTCCCGAAGACGCATATCCCGAGTACCAGATTTCATTCATGCAAGGAAGATGAGGAGCGTGATTGTGTCCGACTTGATTCGTCAAGACATCCATCAAGTGATTCATGCTCTGTATTTGATAGATGGCCGAGGTTCCATAAATTTCGCCACTCAACTGATTCAACGCATTCCGCACGGCGGCCGTACCGGGGAGCAAGTCGAGTTGATCTCTCAACATTTGAATTTGTGGATTCCCGAGATCAAGTTTCGCGACATCGAGGTAGGCTGCTGTGGTTCTCTCGTTATAGTTGACGGCTGAGTCGAGGTAAGGGGCATCATTCGCCAGCATGAAACCTGCCGTGTTGAATGTGAAGAAAGGAACCACGCGGAAGTTGAGCAAGTCTTCAGTCAGAATGGGCGCGGTGTTCACACCAATTCCACCGGTCGTTTGCAACCAGGTATAAGTGGCTCCCATCGTGTAGGCTCCACCGGGTGGCAGACCTTGAACATCGACGGTTCCACCGTTGAACATCACCGAACCATTCACCTGATAGAGGTCATTATCTGTTCCGGCAACCGGATTCATAGAAGGCTGAACCTCAATTTCTTCCAGAGAACTCGCACTGAAAATCAGGTCGGAATTGTAGATTTGAGTACCAATGCTGTTCCCTGGAGCCGATGTGCCGTTCATCGTAATGGGATTATTGGCAGTGATTGTGCCATTTCCTTGAATGAGGGAACCTGCTCCGGTGGTGAATGTGTTCGTCATCACACCACCATTGTTGGTCAGAGTCGCTCCACTCATCAAGTTGAATGTTGTGGCACCGAGCATTCCGCTCATTCCGACTTCCGTACTGGCTCCCGACATCAAGTCAAGAGTCGAAGAGACGAACGTACCGTTCGTTGTTAGAGTGGCACCCGAAAGTACGTCAGCGTTGTTGAAGGCTGAAATGCCGTTGAGGTTCGTCGTCCCACCTGCAAACGTTGCGTTGAACGACGTGGAACCACCAATATCGTTATCAAAAGTAAAGTCAAAAGCATTGTCGGCGGTTCCGGTGACAGCCCCGTTACCGTCTGCTTCAAATCCAAACGTAATTTCTGGTCGTGTATAAGCGGTATTGGTAATGGTATTCATCAATCGAGCATGTGTGATGACATCCCCATTGATGTCGGCACCATCCATGACATTGATCGTGCCAAATGCGGCGCTGTCATCGATGAAAATTGCTGCTCCATTCCCTCCGGCAGTATTAATGGTTCCCGAGAGGTCGAGACGGCTAACCATCCCAAATCCGTAATCATCAGAATTGACCTGATTGAATAAGTTATCCGAACCAAAATCAAAGACCATGCCGCGTCCGTCAGTACCGTTCGCGTTGATGGTTCCACGATGAACGATGACGTTATTGCCACCCGCACTTTGTAATAACCCAATTCCCCCCATTCCGTTAGCCGAGATGCTGGTCCCCTGATCGATTGTCAGCAGGTTACCAATTGTCGAACGAGCCTTGATGATTTGACCATTTTGATTCGAGACGGCTTCTTGGCCACCATTGATGCGAATTCCTGTACCATAAGTGCCGTTGGCAGAAATATCGTTATCGAACAACAGATTTAGATTGTCGGCTTGAATGAACGTTCCGACTCCAAAATTTTTGGTGGGAGTGGCGGCAGCGACAGATTGCTGAACACCGTTACTATCCTGATAGAAAGTGTCACCAAAGTGATCTGATAGAGTAATGTTGTAGCCAATGTCTCTCATCACGGCGAGTTCGACTGGTGTGAAAGCGATGTTGTTGCGAAAATCTTTGAAGTCACCATTGGCGGTGAAGAAAAACCCACGAGACATTACGGAAAAGGGAATAACAAAGTGTGAGTTACCTTCACCAAGAGGTACATTCGCGCCAAATACGGCGGTCGCATTCGCTCCAGTGAAAGATGAGAATGACGTATTAGGTGCAACTATATCATCGGTATATGCAGTGTTCAGAAAAAATCCTGGTGGAAGCTGATTCGCCATGGCCGGAGGAGCAGCACCACCGGAGGCAATTCCAAAAATATGTCCCAATTCATGAAGGGCGACTGCTCCCAAGCTGTTTCCACCCGTATATTGCGTGAAAGGAGTTGTGGTAAATGTACTCGTGTTGAAAAAGACCATACGTCCGTCTATGCCATCAACACGAGTGGGGTCAGCGCTATTAACAATACGAGAGATTGGATTAATATTAGTCGTAACAGAATCCCATAAAGACAAGGCATTTGCATTGAGTACGTTGATGTCTTGTCCGACGACTCGAATGACGGGAGACATGGCATTCGCTGCTCCCAATCCCAGGACATCGCCCCAATAGTCAAAGGCGCTGTCAATGGATGCCTTCTGAGCAGTTGAAAACGTAAAAATATCGCTGTCTGGGAGAATCGAAACAGGATTCCCCATATTGTCATTTGCCTGAATGACATAAGCACCACTGCTACCGTTATCACCTTTGTCCCAATATTGGCGGTTGATGCCACCGATATCATTGGTTGTCTGAGCAGAGAGAGTTGCGACTGACGCCAATAGCATCAGCACAAACAGTGGCAGGCAAATGAATCGATAAGATCGACCGGGCATTCTCGTCCTCCTTGAGCGAGCTGCTTTTCCCGCGACGGTTGGAGAGCATCCCTTGCTCAACGAACACCCGAAACAGGGCAGCACTTCTCTATTCGGGGAATCTGACTCGGGAATTCAGTGATACTTGCACTGAACAGATCAGGAAAATGGCACCAATCGATACCAGTCGTAAAGACTCACTTGCTTACCCAGATTGTCGTCGGAGTCTCGTTTTTTCTCATGTTGAGAGGACAATTTTTCCTCCGCGCGCGAATCGATTTCAAAGAATTGTCTACTCAAGTTGAAGAGAGAATAGCCAATCATCGCAAAGGCATCACAAACACAAGATCGAGGTTCTGTGTCACTCTGATTGAAAATGAGGAGGAGAACCTCCCCTACGTGCCAGAACTGATTGATTGAGTGGAAAAGGAAACAACTTGTTCTCCTGATCGCTGAGAAGTATGTTGATAAGAAGCTTTGCAATTTTGAGACATATTCGCGTCAGAAACATTCAACATGAAACGATACCTTGCTCTCGCAGTCTTCATTTTGTCATCAATGATCTATGGCGTGACGGCCGAAGAAATCACGAAGCCAGAGACCGATTTGCCAAAGATCGTGCTCATCGGTGATTCCATTCGTTTAAGCTATACGGCGTCCGTCGTCAAAGAACTCGAGGGAAGGGCGGTTGTCTTCAGCCCCAAACCAAATGGGCAAGATAGCCGCAACGTTCTCAAGAATCTCGATGCTTGGGCCATCAAACAGCAACCAGCAATCGTGCATTTCAATTGTGGGATTCACGATACCAAGAAGTTCAAAAGTACCGGCAAGTTTCAGGTTTCACCTGAAGAGTACGAAACGAATTTACGAAAAATCGTCGAGCAAATCCGTGACAAGACAGATGCCGTGGTGATCTTTGCCACGTCAACGCCCATCATCGACGACAGGGCTGCGAAAGTTCGAGCCGAACGTGATTACGAATTACTGAATGCCAGTATCGAGCAGTACAATGCCATTGCCAAAAAAGTGATGACAGATTTGAAAGTTCCCATCAACGATCTAAATGCCACTCTCAACGCCCCTAAAGCTCCCGAGACAACAGAGACACTCATTGTCGCCGATGGCGTCCACCTAACTTCAGCAGGGCAAATAATGCTCGGTCAAAAAGTGGCACATACAATTGAGAATCATTTGAAAACGAGGTCGAAATGAATGCATGCCGATTGTCGATGATGGTCGTATTTGCCAGCGTTGTTGGCACTCAACCTGTCTCCGTCCTGTTCGCTCAGGAGACGGTTCTCCAAACACACGTGGTCACGGTGGAGCGAATTTGGGATCGAGCCGCACACTCAGCATTCACAGACATCATCCGCTTTGAAGGCGACCTGTACTGCACGTTTCGCGAAGGCTCTGGCCATATTCCCGGTCGCAACGGACTGATCCGCGTGATTCGTTCCCACGACGGCATGAATTGGGAATCGGTGGCGCTGCTCGACGAAAAACACGTCGACTTACGTGATCCCAAGCTGAGCATTACTTCCGATGGTCGATTGATGGTGAACTCGGGCGCGTCTTTCTATCACGACACAAAGCGAGTCGGGATCGAATCTCGCGTCGCTTTTTACGATCCCCAGAACGACACGTTTACAAATCCGCAGAAAGTCATTCTTCCCAAAAAAGCCAACATCGGTTTTGATTGGCTATGGCGCATCACCTGGCACAAAGGTTGGGCTTGGGGATGTGTACAACAAGTCCCCAATGAAGGCGATCGAGCCCTACAACTCGTCCGCAGTCGCGATGGAATTCATTTTGAACATGTGGCAACACTCGATGTCCCGTTTCCCTCCGAAACGACGCTCCGATTTCTCGAAGACGAGACCATGGTTGCCATGATTCGTCGTGGCGGAAAAGACCCTTACGGCTGGATCGGTCAAACCAAGCCTCCGTACGTCGATTGGACGTTCCAGAAATCGAACAAGGCTTTTGGCGGGCCGAATTTTGTGCAGTTACCGAACGGTGCTTGGTTGGCGGGGAGTCGGGGATATGGCGGAAAGACGGCAACAACCGCGTTGTGGTGGCTAGATGTTGAGACCGCGAAGTTTACAGATCTCCTGGAATTACCCAGCAGTGGGGACACCAGTTATCCGGGCTTTGTGATCGATGAAACAAGTAACCGCGTTCTGGTTTCGTATTACTCTTCGCATGAAGGGAAATCAGCCATCTATCTAGCGACTTTACGACTGGATGTCTTGCAGAAGGTGCAGGAATAATTCCAACAAGTCTGGAACAAACGGCGGCGGTTAAGTGGTTTGTGCTCTCGTACGCCAGACGAACAGTGACATCACTCCCGATGCGGCGGCCACTCCAGCGAGTGACAAATACATCGCCTGTTCTTCGAGGATCATGCCCGTTAATCCGGGACCAAAAGCGCCGATTCCAAAACACATCAAATTGCTGAAGCCGTAACCGGTGCTTCGCCGAGAACTGGGAATCAATTCTGCAATTAAGCTGTTATAGATCGGTTGATTCATAAAATGGATCAACGCGAGTGAACAGGTCGCCAATAGTCGTGATGGTCCGTCCGCAAACGCCATCCATACGAGCGGAGGTACGTTCAGTAAAAGAATTACCGACAGTTGACGGTGTAATTTCTCGGGATCGGCAATGCGCCCGGCAATCCCCTGACCGACTGCCGCACATAACAATGTGACAGTGGCGAGCGAATTTCGGAAACTCGCTGCCGACCACCCTTCGGGTCTCATGCCGGTTTGATCGAGATAGCGGGGAAGAAAATGCAAAAACGAGGCATAGACGAAACCGGATAACGCTCCCGCAGCCACAAGTATCAAGAATCGTTGCCAGGGAATGGGCTCTTTGGGGGCTTCTTTTGCAAGAGTCCTCTGAGCATGGGTGCGAGGCGGTTCAGAAGTCACTTTCAATTTGAGCAACAGCACGGTGATGACGGCGGCAGGAATCATCAAAACCAGATAATAGTCTTGCCATCCGATGGTTCCCGAAGCAAACACCAGCGATGCCAAAAACGGAGCCAAGGCAATTCCCAGAGATCCAAAGATGCCATGCCAGCCGAGTGCTTTGCCGCGAGTTTCGGGAGTCGTCTCTCGCGATAAAAGGGAAAGAGCGGCAGGATGATAGATACTTGCAAACGTACCCATCGAGAGCATCATCAAAAACAGGATCGACCAGCTTGGCGCCCACCAAACACCAATCGATGTCGCCATGCATCCCAACAGATAAATCAGCAGCATCCGTTTTGATCCAAATCGATCGGTCAAAAAACCGGCAAGCAAGGCCCCCAGACCAAACGGTAACCTCCAGGCTGTCCCTAAAGCTCCCGTTTGTGTTTTAGAGACGCCGAAATCATCCCCGATCATTTGCTCGACGGCGGGTAACGCATGCTCAAACATATGCACCATTGCGTGAGCACAGGAGACGATCAGAACAAGACGAAAGGTATGAGTAGGCATAAGGCAGGGCAGTCAAAGCGAATGCGAAAATTGAAAGGATTCAGTCTATCGATTCAAGATGGAATTGTCCTGAGAGACGTGATGGATCATATTTCTGGGGAGGAATAGAGGGCAAATCGTCACAATAAATGACGCGCTTTAATCTCCAAATATTGACTGATTAGCCCCGAGGAAAACTCTTCCGGCAACGCGTCGAGAACCAATAATCCCGAAAGTTCCAGTTTCTTGACCTGCATCGTTTGCGCGGTCACCAACTCGGCGGCAGCAGCAATCTGAAACGCTTCACGGTCAGTTTGAGGAATGGTATTGAGACGTTCGTGAAGTTGAACGTTTTTGAGGAATCCCCCGAGAACGAGATGAGGTTTTCTCATTTGCCGCATCCCTCGACCAATCAGTTCCAGATGGACATCATCCAGGGCATGAGTGACCAATACCACAAGTGACCTTTTTCGGTAGCGAGTTTGTAATT
>JAQWSQ010000126.1 GCA_029243145.1 Planctomycetaceae bacterium
ACCTCACCGGCGCTAAGCTGTGTTTTGGGAATGAACTTGAACTGGTTGTAGCCTACTTCATCCACTGTAAAGTCGCGTCCGGCGTGCATGAAGTGGATCGTATCGCGAGGCTTGAGTGTGCCTTCCATCACGCGACACTGAAGAATCACGCCTCGAAATTTATCAAAGTGCGCGTCAAACACGAGGGCCTTCAGCGGTGCATCCGGATCGCCCTGAGGCGCAGGCAACTTCTCAACGATGGCCACAAGTACGTCTTCGATGCCGATGCCGTTTTTGGCGGAAATCGGAATCGCCTCGAACGGATCGAGCCCCAATTCTGCATCAATCGCCTCTTGAGCACGTTCCACGTCTGCGGACGGAAGATCAATCTTGTTGATCACCGGCAGAAGGACCAGGTCATGCTCCAAAGCCAGATAGAGGTTCGCAACCGTCTGCGCTTCGACTCCCTGAGAGGCATCGACAATAATCAACGCGCCTTCGCACGCCATCAATGAACGCCGTACTTCGTGCGAAAAATCCACATGTCCCGGTGTATCGATCAAATTCAACAAATAGTCATTGCCATCCGCAGCTCGGTAATCGAGCGTAATCGAATTGCTCTTGATGGTAATGCCTCGTTCACGCTCGATATCCATCGAGTCGAGCATCTGTTCATGAAGGTCACGTTGCGTAACGCCTCCACAGGTTTGGATGAGCCGGTCGGCGAGAGTCGACTTGCCATGATCAATATGGGCGATGATGCAGAAGTTTCGAATATGTTTCATTCGAGTATTTCTAACAGAAAGCGGTTGGTATCACCAAACGCCCCTCCGCCATTTCTGTCTACTTTTTTTCATGAATTTGAGCGAATTGTTGCTCGGCCCCCCCACCGGAGCCACTCTCACTGACCATGATGGAACGTGATGCAGTGACACCGGAGTTAGGCGACGGACACTTAAAGTAGGACCACCATCGCGGTCGGCTCTGGAAAACCAAATGACATTTCGTAACTGACTCGAATTAACATTTTCGCCCTTCAATGGAGTGCGACGCATCGCGGTAACTGACCATCTGTTGTGACCGCGAATCCCACAGGTTCGCGCGAAAACATGAAAGAATATCGCCTGGGCGAAGCGACGTCGTGGTCGGGTGTTGTAGCTCGGGGATGGCCGCCATCGCCTCCGGTACCCTGTAAAACGGAATGTGCGGATTCAAATGGTGTATGTGGTGGTAACCAATGTTGCCCGTGAACCAATTCATGATCGGACCGAGCTTCATATAACTGGACGACTCGAGTGCGCCCTGGGAATACGTCCACTCCTCCGTAGGTAAAATGTGCAGTCCTTCATACGCATGTTGTGCATAGAAAAAATAGGCACCCACTGCCGAGGCAATCGCAAAGGGGATCACGAAGGAGAACATCGCGACGTCGAAACCCGCAAACAGCCACAACAACAAAATCACCCCCCCGTGAGCAAGCAGCGAGAACGCCCCGTCCCAGTACTTGCGAGGTTTTTTCACCAGTGGTTTGATGCAACTGACGATCAAGAAGATCGTCACATAGGCGCACAATATGGTCAACGGATGACGACTGATACGATATCGAAGTCGCTGCCAAGTTGACGCCTGCCGCCATTTCTCAGTAGACATCAGCGGAAACGAGCCAATGTCCGAGATCAGGATCGGGAATTCGTCTTCTTTTGGAAAGATGACTTTGCCAACATGGGCGTGGTGAAAGTTGTGGGCAAATCGCCAGTGGCGCGGCGGCGAGAGCATCAGCAGGCCAATCGTATAGAGCACGCCCCTTGCCAATCGCGAACCCTTTAGCAATGAGCCATGCATATAGTCGTGGTAGATGATAAACGTCCGCACCAACACCAATCCTCCAGCGATCGAGGCGGCCAGACGGAGAGGCCACCAAGGCAGAACCGCTGCCAGCACCAACACCGCGCCGAGAATGACAAGCGTCGAGACTAGGCACCACCAACTCTTGATGTAATATTCCTCGGCAAAGGGACGCATCGCATCAAGCAACTTCCTTCCATCTTGGGAAGCTTCTGTCTCTTCGGCAGGCATGAAGCTAGTCTCCGGTGGAAGCGTTATTTCATCTCATGAGGCTCGTAACTCTGACATTGAAACGATATAAGGATGCTATCGCAAGTGTCAAAATTGTCGATTGGCATGTTCCTCGATAAGATCAGCCTGTTGAAGTCGCCATCGCGTTTCAGAGAAAGGGTGAGAATAGCCCCGCCACGACATCTCGAAGTTTGCCACGACATCTCGAAGTTTGATTGTCAGGCTGCTCCCCTCCACATCCTCCAGTCTAAGTTTCCGCGAATTCTGCATCTTTCGATTGAACGAGATGGGCGAGGGACGTCGCCAATGTGCGGTCGTAGCACTCCACGGGAGACATCATCTTCCGTTTGATTGATCGAGGGCCATCCGGTGAAGAATAACTTGGTTTGTTGCGGGATCTCCTGTTCACCACCCGGTGGGATAGACCCGTGTCAGTTGCGCAGATTCGTAAATCTGTGTCGGTCGATGAAACCGAAGGGGCTAACGACCCGGATAAGCTGGCGGACGGCACGCTATCGCTCAGGACGTCGGCCATTGGGTTGTGCGTTCCCCCTTCGATGATCACTGTCGAGGGGGACTCGGCGATCATCAATGACGGCAAAATGGCGTGCTGGACCAATGTGGTGCTGACTGCCGTCCCGATCTGAAAAAAGCAGTCGCCACTTTTGATCGTGCCACGCAACAACACGACTCCGAAGACGAACCAGCAACGAAGGAAGTTGTATCCCAAGAAGCCGAACCGACGGGTTGTTCAAGCTGTGAAATCTGTTGCGACTCTCAAACCCAATAATCGGAGAGGCTGTTAGGGTAACACCCTTCAAGTGTGTTCAAGACCCAGCGATTTCACCAAAAGCGACACTACCTTTCCACTAGATCCAAGCTCTCTTTGTCGTCATGAGATGAGTTGGTAAAATGAGATTGCTGCGAGATGGAGTGGACACAAGCAAATCTCTGTGTCCCATGTTGGTTCGATGGTCTCAATGTAAAGGTTGTACTGTGTCTGAATATCAATGGATTGGATTTGGTGCTATCGAGGAGCCTTTGAGCGACGATGCTCTTGAGTTTATGGAGACGCAATCGTCGCGGGCGGATATTGACCGTTGGAGTTTTCACAACGAGTACACTTACGGTGACTTTCGGGGTGATACACTCGAAATGCTGCGTCGCGGATATGATTTTCATGTCCACTTTGCGAATTTTGGAGTTCGATACATCGCCATGCGATTCAGGGATGGATTTGCGTATTCCGATCAACTTCAGGAGATGCTGCCCGCGTACGCTGCGAGTTGGTATCCCGATCAGGTGGGAACGGGAGGCATTCTGGAGATCTCTCCCGATGCTGATGCGGGAAGCCGGGAGGAGGAGTGGTGGGAGACCGACTCGCTCTTGAGCGATTTGATGCCGATTCGAGAAATGATACAGAACGGTGATCTGCGACCGCTCTTCCTACTGAATCTTGTGTTCAATGATCAGGACGAGACAGAGCTGGCGATCCCTCCCGGTTTGAACCAATTGTCGCAAGCATTGGAGTGTCTGGCTGAATTCTATGAAATTGACTCTTTTCTGATCGCCGCATCTGCGAAATCGTCGGCTTCAATGCCTTCGTCGCAAGATGATGAGCAAGTCATTGCTGCTTGGCTTGCGCAAGCTTCTCAAAAATAGCTGGCCGACGAATTACAAAAAACATTGCTATCGCCGAACAGCTACGCCTCTCAATTGTTGAGACAGATACGAAAGGCCGCGAGTCCAACAGTCACTACGAAGGATGTCAAAATATCGCTCGGCACACTGCGGGCTCAAGCGGATCAGGCTCACGCACACGATCTGGAACAACAGGCAGCAGAATTGGCTCTCGACGAAGCCAAGCTCAAAGCGATCGAAGAACGCGCTCATCAAAAACGGATCAAAGCAATCGCCGCAGCTCCGTCGGACTGGCTAGAACATATCGATGCACTCGTGAAAAAACGGAATCGGACCGCCTATCAAGAGGCTGCCGACTCTCTCACGCTGCTCAGCGAAGCGTGCGGTCTCGAAATGGCGAAACATCTGCGAACGAAATTCGTGAGCGGTATCCGACTCGCTCTGCTCTCTCTTCAGTGTTCAAAAAAGCGGGACTGTAGAGCAAGTTGCTCTTTCCTGTGGCCGCGATGAAGTTGCGCCTCAAGCACACCACTTCACTAAAAATGTCACTTGTATTACGATTTCAGATGCTCCGAATCAGATATTCGCACTCTGAAAGTCAGTTTTGATTGTCAAAACTCAGTTTTCACAACGACTTCACGCCGTTCGGTCTTTTTAGACCCCGCGGCTCGGTGAGGACGGCATCAGTATCCGGAATTGCCAACCGGAACAAATTCGGGACAAGTGGTCCCCCGGAAAGCGAGAAAGGCCCGCAGACTCTGAAAAAAACAGGAGTCTGCGAGCCTATCTTCAAATGAGGCGGAGAGAGGGGGATTCGAACCCCCGGTACCATTGCTGGCACTCCGGTT
The DNA here is from genome assembly GCA_029243145.1 of Planctomycetaceae bacterium. Taxonomy (GTDB): domain Bacteria; phylum Planctomycetota; class Planctomycetia; order Planctomycetales; family Planctomycetaceae; genus JABURQ01. Next base: position 4,545 of record JAQWSQ010000126.1, read on the forward strand.
TTCAAGACCGGTGCATTCGGCCACTCTGCCATCTCTCCGGGAAAGTGAGCGTCTTGAAGACCAAATCACTCTCAGTTCTGATTCTGGAAGAGACCCCGATTTTTCCTCTTGGAGTCTCTGTGAAGTCGGGATGACAGGATTTGAACCTGCGACCTCTTGACCCCCAGTCAAGTGCGCTACCAAGCTGCGCTACATCCCGTTCGCTTCAAATTGTAGTCGTTTCGGGGAGGATTCTGCAACCGAAAGAATTCCCTGAAATTCACTAGTTGAATTCTCCAATTGGACTACCGCCTTTCACCCGACACGTATCGCCTTTTCAGGTTCAGTCTGAGATTTGTTTGTGTTTCGTTGTGACGACATTTTTGCATAAATTTGAGCGATTTCTGGCCACAGACTCTCCGATATCACTGATTCCTTGTGCTGAAACAATTCCCGTTGCCACTCGACCGACTCGTGAATATGAACCTGATTTTGTAGGCATCGCTGCAGTAAATGCACACCTGCGGCGTCACTCTGTCGCAAAAGTATCATCGGAATGGAGTGATTGTTAGTTTGATATCGTAACAAAACACCCGACGCTATGCCGTCGGTGATCAGTAGGTCTGTTTCACGATTCAGACTGATTTCGGAGGTCATCTGCTCCCGAAGGCGATTCGCTCCCTGTTTGACATTCGGATCGGGGTCAAACTGTTTCTGGTCTTCGGCTAACTCTCGTGCCGACATTCGTAGTTGTTGCTCAAATCGGAAACGCCTCCAGAAGAAGTCAACAATTCCCCACGCCAGCAATCCTCCAGAAAGGACAAACAGAAACGAGACCGCTTGATCGAGATCCGCTTGCGTTTGCTGAGCAAGGCTGGTGTGCGACTCCAGCTCGTGCTGTTTCATAGTCCAAGTCCATGCGATGAATGAAAGTCCTACCAACTTGATGCTGACGGCCAACATTCGTTGACAAAGTTCAGCAGGAGCGAACTTCTTGATTCCCGACGCGGGATTGATGCGATTGATGTCTGGACTAAGACCAGACCAGTGAATCAGGCCTCGGGTTTGAACAAAACCGGTCAAAATTACGGAGAGTGACAAAACCCAAAATGGCCAGAGTTTCACGAGAAAATATCGGGCCGAGGAACTGAAACTCTCGACGAGGTAGCCACTCAATTTTGAAGGTTCCGAGAACGACGTGACCTGAATTTGTTCCAGCGATCCTTGTAGATAGACTGCGGTGTCACCCAGAAGTCGATGTCCACAAAAGTGTAGAACTGATGTCACGGCTAACAAAAACACTCCCGCCAAGAGATCTGGACTGACAACGACTCGACCGTGCTCTCGGGCTTGTCGACGCTTTCTGGCTGATGCAGGAAAGACTTTCTCCGCATGTGGATCCGACATATCTTACACATCCTGTCCGGTGAGACTGGATTGAAAGTTTTCCAGAAGCAGAGGAATCTCCTGTGTGACTCGAGTGGTGATTCCTGACAGAGTTAATAGTAATACCGTCAAACAGACAATTGTGCGTAAGGGGAAACCAATCATCATTGTGTTGGCATCCGGGACGGATCGATTAACGACCGAAACAAACATCGCCACCAACATCGCGCAAGCCAGGATTGGGGCGGCGACCAACAGTGAGAGTGAAATTGAATGTTGAACCCAACCGATCACCACGGTGCCCATCGTATCGGGAAGATTGCCAAATCCGGCTGGCAAGGTGTGAAATGTCTGCATAAAGGTGTCAACAAACAGCAGGAGACCTCCTTGTTGGCTATTTCCAATTGCCGGTAATGACAGAAACGCCGTTGTCCCCGTCAGAAAGAGGAACTGTCCTGTGATGGATTGCCCGGAACCTTCTGATTGCAAAAGTATCTGTTGAGGCCTGAGTCCCATCTGCTGATCGATTAATTCTCCCGCCATCTGAAGTGCGGAGAGACAGAGCATCATTCCCAGCCCAATGGATGCTCCCAATGCGAACTCAGTCGTCATCGACCAGAGCCAATCGGCACCAAAGGGCGCGGGTTGAGCGATCACGGGGGAGATTGAGACAGCGACGGGAGTCAGGATGAGCGAGAGAGTAATTATGAGGAGGAATTGGAGATGTCGAGCCATCTTCCCACCGGTTGCGAAGGGTAACAGCAGCACAACTCCGGCAAGACGGGCGGCTACGTAGGAAAATGTTCTCAGGTAACCGGTTGCAGATCGCGCAATCCAATCCGACCCTTCCAATGAGGCGAATTGCGTCCATAGATCATTGGCTAAATCAAACATTGAGGGATCACAGCGTGCTTGGAATGTTTGTGATGAGTTGTGTGGCGAAGTCGACTAATTCTCCCAACGCCCAAGGCATCAGGACAAGACTCGCCAAGAAAGTAGCAATGAGTTTGGGGACGTGCGAGACCGTTTGGTCTTGAACTTGAGTGACCGTTTGCAAGACACTCACGAACAATCCCACCGCCAGCGCAACGAGCAACAAAGGCACTCCCAGCTTCAATGCCAAGAGTAACGTGTCACTTCCCAAGTCAATAACGGTGTCAAAGTTCATATCGCATGAAAGATTCAAGAGAATTAAACAGCCAACGGACGAACGCTTTCCAACAACATTCCGACAATCAGATGCCAGCCATCAATCAGGACGAACAACATCAACTTCATCGGCAAAGAGACCAACGCCGGTGGAAGCATCATCATCCCGCTGCTGGTCAGGACGGAGGCAACCACCAAGTCAATCACCAGAAAGGGAAGAAATATTTGCACGCCGATCAGAAACGCCGTCTTCAGCTCGCTGACCAGATATGCAGGCAAGAGAACAGAGAGTGGCAGTTCCTGATAGGTTTGAGGTGTATCAGCGTGTGCGAGTGAAACAGTTTGATCGGGATCGGTTTGTCGTTGGTATTCATAGAACATCCAGACGGCATCCTGATTACCGGTTTGTTCAATCTGCCCTCCCATGAATTCACGCACGGGAACCATCGTTTTTTCAAACGCTTGCAGTTCGGTCAACTTAACTTGGCCGGCTGGTGGCTCCAGATACGGTTTGATACCGGCTTCGTATCCCTGCTTCCAGACGGGCGACATGACCAGAAATGTAAGGAACAGGCTGAGTGATGTCATCACTTGAGCCGGGGGAATATTGGGGGTACCGATCGCTTGTTTCAGTAAGCTGGTCACAATGGTGAAACGCACGAAACAGGTCGTCATCATCAGTAATGCAGGAGCAAGACTGAAGATCGACAGTGTGACCATCAGCTTCAATGAACTGGGAATCGCCGGGCCGGAAGTCTCTTCTGCGCCCGGTTGAGTGGCCGTCACTGCAGGGTTTTCTGCGATTTCAGTATCGGCAAGAAGAGGTTCGTCGATGACCGGTAGTCGATTGGTTTGACTGGGAATCAACGGCGATTGCGCGCAGGCAGATTCGAGGCAACTTCCCAGAAACAAGAGAGAGAATGTCAGAATGCAGATCCACTTGTTGTTCAGGCTACGCACGTCGGGACTCCTCTGTCGGAGAGAGCGAGACCTGAGTCGTACGGCTTTTAAATTTGTTGAGCAGATCGCCGAAAGAGGTGGTTTCAGGATTTGCTGATGTCGTTTGGCACATCAGCATCAATTGGGCGACTTCTTCGCCGTTCGTGATTTCAGAGAGCGTTTGCAATCCCTGGTCGGATTTTCCCAACACAAGTAGTCGTGCCCCGACACGCACAATCGTCATTTGATACTTTTGGTCGAGAGGAGCGGAACCCAGGACTTCCCAAGCGGTTTCAGGTAACGATTGGCTGAGCTGAGGATTATGACGGCGCCAGATTTGAACCAGTCCCAGAAACAATAACAGGATTGCCCCTAATGCGGCGAGAGTTGTACCTATAGAACGTCCTCGCATTGAGGAGTTAGGGTTCTCGGTCGAATTGGCAGGGGAAGTCTCACTTGTTGAAGGGGTGATGGTGCGTGCGGCTGTCGGTGATTGCAAAAACGGGGCTTGCGAAGTCGGTGCGGGATTTGGTTGAGCGGATATTGTCTGTGTGAAACAGACTCCGAGAACGAACACGAGAGCAAGAATCAAGTGGTGTTTCATGAAATCACCTCTTGATGAGAATCAATGTCGTCCACGATTTCAGTCACTCGCCAAGCAAGTTCGCCATCTCGTTGAATGGGGACAGCTCGGGCCACCACTCGATTGCCGAGAACGACATCAACGGGTGATTCCACCGCATCTTGCAACGTGACGACTTGCCCCGCATGCAATGAACTCAGCTCTTCGGCAGAGAGTCTAGTCCGTCCCAACACAACACGCAGAGACTGATCTGCAGGCACCACTTTTGGTGGCGTCAGATGTGGCAACGTATATTGCTCAGTCGCAGTTGTGGGGGCGGCATCCATGCCGACATCTCCTGGAATCAAAATCGTTCGCGCAGTGAAATCGCCAGTGAAACAGGGGTGGGCTTAACAGCCCGTTTCCCAACAGACTGTTAAGCAGAGGTATAGTTCTCTGTGGGAAAATCGTCAAGATGACGCCTTCTTCCTGAAGCTCCAATTCCCCCTAGAGTGAAATTCGGCGATTAGTTTACCGGCTTGAGCGGATAGATCTCCACATCCACACCGGGCGAATAGGCCACATGCTCGGGCGAAAAGAGAATATCGAAACCTGCTTGTTTCACCAATTCGTCATGGCACTGAACCAACTCCGCTCGGCAATATTGATAGGGTTCATGGTAAACCTGTCCCCGGTAGAGAATTCCCGTGGACGGATTGCGGAGCGAGTCCGACGCGTAAAGGTAGTATCTCTCCACGAGAAAATGAACGAAAGTATCGGGTGTGGCTGTTTGGAAAGTTCGTTGTTCCGCTGATTGATCAAATTCTATGGTTAGATCCGATCTGGCGGGGATTGGATCGGGCCAATAACGATTCGATTGATACTGAATCTGGTGAGTGTTCTTTGTGAGACTCATCTCGGCATAAGAATACGGAAGATTCCAGAACTTCCTCGCGAGTCGCACTGCCAATGATTTGGAGGCTTCCAGTGAGAAAAACCAGACGCCGGGATCACGACCATCTTTATGTACATAAGTGCGAACATTCGTCTCCAGAAAATTGGAGACTCCAGGAACAGAGGGTGACCACCAAGGTCTGACATTTCGCATCGCAAACGGGACGAGACCAATCCATGCGGAGCCATCAAACGTATCGACGGATAGAGAATCAGGTAGCAACGCCTGAACTTCGTCCGCTGGCACGCGCCAATGAATGAATGCCAAATCTCGCCAAGATTGATAACCGATCGGCGAACCGTCTGGTTGACGTGTGGGTGCGATCCGATCAATTTCGAGTGAGTGGTCGTTCATGTCAGATCACTATACTCCCGATCTTTTGAGATGTCGACATGTGAGACATGAATTGGCTCAATCAACGAGGGTTCCCAGTGACTAACTGGAGAGTCCGACGAAGTTGATCACTCAACCGGAGCAGTGGCACAGGCAAATTCGAGACGCGTGGAAACTTTCCCCTCGACAGAGATCTTTCCCGTCATAAAGTAAGCATTCGACAGGTTGTCGGTCAATTTTACTTCAATATCGATGGTTTCTCCCGGCTTGACCATTTGGCGAAATTTGACGTTATTGATTCGCGTCGCCACGGGAACATCGCTTGTCGGCACTGGCTCGATTTTGGAGATCAGAATCGCTCCCGCCTGAAGAGCCGCTTCGCACTGCAACACGCCGGGAAAAACAGGATAATCGGGGAAGTGACCTTGGAAGACTGGTAACTCGGGATCGAGATAGGTTCGTGCGTGAATCGTCTTCTCATCGATGGAAACGACTTCGTCGATCCACAAAAAAGGAGCGCGATGAGGGATCGCTTTTAGGATGTCTTCACGGTCCATTGCTGGGGCTTTCCTGTGTTCTCGGAGTCCAATGGGGGCATCACTATTGTGCCGGAAAAACGTGTCGAGGCTTCAGCAGATCACTGTCAGCAACCGATTCTGCCAAGCAGACAAGTTGGTCGCTTTCATCATAGACGGCAATCGGTCCGCTGTCCTCCGTCGGTGATGTTGATTCTGGACTCAAAAGATGAACAAAGTGTTTTCCATTCAGAATGTCATTGTATTGAGACGTTTTTGTGATGGCGCGGGGAAGATGGCGAACCGCTTCTCCGGCTGGGACCAGATGTTCTTCGATCAACTCGTTCGTGAGCTTCTCGACAGAGAGCGCTTGATCAATTTGAAATTCTCCAATCGCCGTCCGCGTCAAATCGGTCATGTAGGCACCGCACCCCAACGACTCTCCGAGATCTCTCCCTAACGAACGAATATAGGTTCCCGAACCGCACACAATTTTCAGCGAAAATCTGGGAAAGGACCAGTCCGTCAACTCCAGGGATTCAATAAAAACGGTTCGCGCATCCAGTTCGAAATCCTGATCCTGTCGGGCCAGTTGATAGGCGCGTTTTCCGTTGACATGCACGGCAGAGAATCGCGGGGGAACTTGTTCGATGTTCCCCAGGAACTGCGGCAGAATTTCATTCACGTCTTTGGCGGCAAGCTGGCCCAATTTTCCCGTCTCGGTGAGTTCGCCTTCTCGATCACACGTGGTGCTGACCGTTCCCAGCTCAAATGTCCCCAAATAAGTCTTGGGGCGTTCCTGAATGTATTGAATCAACCGCGTGGCTTTACCGAGGCAGAGGACCAAAACTCCCGTTGCGAAGGGGTCGAGAGTCCCTGCATGTCCAACTTTCACGGGTCTGATCAATCTTTGCACTCGATTGACGGCATCGCGAGAGGTCATTCCCTCTGGCTTATTGAGATTGAGCAGACCGACCATGATGAATGTCTCGACGAAAACTGTAGTGATTGTGGATTTGGTTCAGAGCACGAACATTGTTTCAGATTTTCATCGCAAGTCGACCTTCACGCGGGAAGCTTCATCAAAGACCAGAAGTAATAGACTGGTACAGATTGTTCAAGAACTGCACAAAGTGGCACATATTTTACGAGTGTGTCTCATGAAAAATTTTATTTAATCCTGTGAAATCTTCAAATTACGCACGTCACAGCAGAAACTTCCGACCTAGGTTCATCTATACGAGTCTATGTAGTCTTATTTTCGATCAAACCGCGAGTCTCCAATATCTCCTATATGGCTACCCAATAAAGGTTAAATGAAATGAGTACCGAGTTGTACCCTCCATCGAATTTCCCACATCAGGAGGGCAGATTCTCAGCTCGGAGGGGTGCAACTTTGGTGGAGTTTGCCTTTGTGGCACCGCTGCTTTTCACTTTGATTTTTTCCATCATCGAGTTTAGCCGCATTCTGATGGTGCAAAACGCCGTAACCGATGGAGCCAGGGATGCTGCCCGGGAAGCCTCACTCGCGACCTCGCGAAATGCCTCGACTGTAGAGTCCAACCTGCGAACTCGTATCTCACAGTCTGTTCCGACAGGCACAGAGATGACCGTTTCCGTAGTGCCTGCCGATTTATCGCAGGCGAAATCAGGGGACGAGGTGAGTGTTCGGGTGTCTTTGACGTACAGCGATGTAAGTTGGGTTCCCGCGAGCCTGTTTAACATTTCGGGAAATTCTCAGTTGCGAGCCGAATCACGAATGGAACGAGAATAGAAACTTCCTGCAAATTGCAGCGTCAAAAAATTACAGAGTCAAAAAAAGTGAATGGCCATGAATAATCGCATTCCTGACAAACGGATGGACGACAGACGCCAAGGAGTGGCAGCCGTCGAACTGGCACTGGCCCTTCCGTTGTTAGTTCTCATGATGTTAGGGACAATCGACTTAGGGCAGTTTGTCAATGTGGGGCAGGTGATTAGCAATGCCTCCCGAGTCGGTGCCCGCAAGGCGGCTCTTTTCGACACAAAAACAGATTCCCAGGTAAAGAGTGAAGTGGTCAGCTATCTGAATAACTACTTCCCCAAACAATCAGCGGCCACTCTTCAAAGTGCCACCACGGTCTCCATGAGTCGAGCCGATGGAACTTCAGTCTCAGGGAATGCCTTGGGATCAGTTCCAGCGGGGGAGAAACTGCAAGTGACCGTTCGCTTTGATTATGCCGCCACTCGTTGGATTCAGGGAATCACAAACTTGGACGGTCGAATAATCCAAGTCACCACGACAATCCGAAGAATGTAAGTCTGCTGCAGGTCGCCAAGCCATTCGTATCCACTGAGGTCAATCATGCAGAAAACAGTAGCCGCTCGACAACAATGGCATCACAAATCCGGTGCCGTCATTCCATTGCTGGCAATCTGTCTTGTTCCCCTCATGGGAATGTTGGCCTTCAGTATCGATTATGGGTTCCTGAGAGTCGTGAAAACAGATCTTCAGCGTTCTGCCGATGCGGCCTGTCTGGCAGCCGTCATTGATCTTGTTCCCAATCCTGACGGGACACAAAATCTGGATGATGTGAGTGCTCGAGTTCGGGAATATGTGCAAAACAACATGTCCACGGCAACCGGTGCCATCTCGGGGTTTGTTGTACTCGCTGCGGACATCGAAATTGGTCGGTACGACGAAAATACAATTTATGACTCTGGCCCTGTCACTCTTCATCAAACCGGTATCATGGATGCCGTGCGTGTCACTTTGCGGCGTGATGGCTCAGCCAATGGAGAAGTCCCACTATATTTTGCCAAAGTGCTGGGGATTGCTGAGAAGCCAGTCACCGTCACAGCAACAGCCGTCTTACGTCGTGGTATTGCCCTTAAAGGAGAAGGAGATATCCTGCCGTTTGCCTTGCCCGAATCGTTCTGGGACTCCCTCGGAGCTGGCGAAGAACTGAACATCTACAACGATAACAAAATCGAAGACGGTTTTGGGAATCAGGTCACTGTCTTAGATGCTTTGGGGAATTCCGTTCCCGGTAACTGGGGAACGGTCGATATCGGTCTGGAAGCCAACAGCACGCGAGACCTGAGTGACCAGATTATTCAAGGACTCGATCAATTTGACCTGAACGCTCTTCATGCCGATGGCCGGATCCCGACCACCACCGAACTGAAAGCTCCCGTCACCTTTCAGGCGGAAACAGGTCTTTCAGTCGGGATGAAAGATGCCGTACGGCAAATACATGGACAGACTCGAATTATCCCTATCTATGATACCATTAATGGTGAATTCGTAGCGAACAGTGGGACAGGCAACAATGCCGAATTTCACACGGTCAAGTGGGGAGTTGTCGAGGTTGTTGATTCTCGCTGGAACGGGAACAGAAATACCTGGATCCGCTCGATCAAAGCCTATACCTACGATGGCGCATTAGTTCCCAAAGAAGATCTCGGCGACAAATCGACCGACTTTGAAAACGCCTTCGCTTCGCCCGTGTTGGTTCGATAATGCTATTGAGCGATAAATTCTTTGATGAGTTCAAAAAACAACATAATGGGATTGCCCCCGATCACTTCTTAGAGAAGTAAATTGCTCTTCTATCAGGGCAACTCTGTTCATTCGTTAAGTTTTTATAAATCTGCAAAACTTCTGTTTTTTCTCACGCATTTGTCTCAGAGTTTAAGCTACTCCTGAATATCTTCGGTCCCCGGTTATACGCTTTGGGATCATTACCGATTCAGGAGTGATGATGAAAAAGTCTGTTTGTCGATCTCATTCAGAGATCTCTAAGCCATGTTTCCAATCAAAGCGATTGGGGGTTGCAGCCTCCGAGATGGCGGTCTGCTTACCACTGTTTGTGCTTGTCGTGTTTGGTGGAATCGAAACCGCCGACATGGTGTTTCTCAAAGAGACCCTGAAATCTGCCAGCTATGAGGGTGGGCGTGCGGGTGCCAAATGGAACTCCACCAATGAACAGGTCTCAGACCGTATTTCGACTCTGCTTGATGCACGCCATGTCAGTGGAGCGACCTTTGTTATTGATCTTCCTGGAAACGCTGCCGATGTGAGTCAGTTGAATCGCGGTGATATCTTCACAGTTAAGATTCGCGCGCCGGCCGACAGTAACACCGTCGGTCCTCTTCGCATGTATGCCGGGCGAGTCTTGTCTTCAAGTACACTCATGGTTCGAGAATAGAAAGCGGGGGAAAGTGATGCAATCGCGAAATGTTCTGCAATCACTCAATAAGCAGAGAGTCAACTGTCGGAAGCCAAAGGGAGCGATACTTCCCTTGGTGGCCTTGCTGCTTTTTATTCTGTTTGCCATGGCGGCGTTTTCGGTCGATGTCGCTTATATGCAATTGGTCAAGATTGAACTAAAAACGTCTGTCGATGCGGCTGCTCGTGCCGGTGGAGAGGCTCTCTCTCGCCATCAGGATGTCGGGGCGGCAAAACTTGCAGCGAAGAATCTTGCCAACTTGAACACCGTCGGCTCTGATCCTTTGCTGCTCGAAGATACAGATATCATTCCGGGTAAGTCAACGCTTTCTGAGTCTACCGGACGTTGGGCGTTTGTCCCGGAAGCAACCCCTTATAATTCGATTCGAGTCATCGGGCGTCGCACAACAGGCGCCCCTTCCGGTCCTGTTCCATTATTCTTTGCGCGAATTTTCGGAAAAGACTTTTTCCAGGTAACCGACCGCTCAACCGTCGTACGCGTTGATCGAGATATTATGTTGGTCGTCGACCGTTCGAGTTCCATGAAGCTGGCGATCAATCATCCCACAGGAAATATGTCGACTAGCGATACCCGGTTCGATGAACCTCCGCGCCCCGATAGCCGTTGGGCGGCTCTGGAGCTTGCCGTTCAGGAATTTGTTACAGCACTGGGGGAAACTCCACAG